>PCAH01000064.1 GCA_002730485.1 Dehalococcoidia bacterium
CAGCGATATCGTCGAGGGCCTGAGGGTATTCCCTGATCGCATGATGGAGAACATTGAGAGCAGCCGCGGTCTGATCTTTAGCCAGCGGGTGCTACTGACCCTGGTGGACAAGGGACTGGCCCGGGAAGAGGCATACAAGATAGTCCAGTCCAACGCCAGCAGAACCTGGGAAGAAAAATCAGATTTCAGGTCACTATTGCGGGCCGACCCGTTGGCCTGTGAGCACATCACAGCATCTGAATTTAATGAACTATTCGACTATGGGTATTACACCCGTTACGTGGACGAGACCTTCGTGCGCCTGGGGTTGATCGAACCTGCGGTCAAATCAAAGATGGCGACCGCAGGCGACTAAACCAGTTGAGTGAACCGCGAGTGTTATTAAAGAGCCAGAATGGCATCTGAAGCTTTAATAGAAAGCAACATGCCCAACATTCTCCACCGAGGGAAGGTTCGGGACACCTACGATCTGGGTAGTGGTCGTCTACTGATGATTGCGACCGACCGTATCTCAGCTTTTGACGTCGTATTGCCAACCGGGATAACCAATAAAGGCCTTGTGCTAAACCGTATCTCAGCCTTTTGGTTCGACGTTACCAAGGACATCGTTCCCAACCATTTCATCTGCTTGGGAGACTCTCCGGAAGCTGCCCAATACATCGAAGGCAGCAACATCGCCGGTACCGTAACAGACCAAATTGCCCGCCAGTCCATGGTGGTCAAACGGGCGGAACGATTGGACTTGGAATGCGTCGTCCGCGGCCATATCGCCGGCTCGGCCTGGTCTGAATACCGACGCGAGGGCACTGTCTCCGGCATGGACGTGGGAAGTGGGTTACTCGAAGGACAGGAATTCCCCGAACCTCTATTCACCCCCACCACCAAAGCCGAAGAAGGCCACGACGAAAATATGTCCAAGCAAGAAGTTCTGGACATGGTGGGAGCAGACATGGCCCGCCAACTGGAAGAGACCAGCAAGGCGGTCTTCAAGGCGGCCCATGATTTTGCCCTAGGAAAGGGCATCATCCTGGCTGATACCAAGATGGAATTTGGCATCATCGACGGCCAACTAACGCTGATCGACGAACTCCTGACACCTGATTCAAGCCGCTTCTGGGACATGGTCGGGTATGCCCCGGGCAAGTCTCAACCCAACTATGACAAACAATTCGTGCGCGACTGGTTGGACGCCCAGGGCTGGGACCGCGAGCCTCCGGCCCCTGAGCTGCCAGCAGATGTGGTAGCAAAGACGTCAGAGCGCTATCAAGAAGCGTATTACAAACTGACCGGGGCGAAACTCTAGAATTCGCGTCCCGGACTCGCCCCGACGGATCAATTAAGTCGGCACCCTGGCAAAAATCGGAGGACTTCACATTGCCTGTTTCAAGACGTCGCCGCGGTCGAGCAGCCACGAGAGCAGCTCGGTCGGGCAACTTAGCTCCAACAAACCGACGCAAGAAGACAAATAAGCTGTACCTCGCCGCATCCGTGGTGATTGCGGTGTTGGTCATCGCCAGCTTCGCCTTCGCCAGCTTCAGCGGTGGTGGTGGCCACTCACAAACAGGTGACGCTTCCGGCTACGTCTCAGGCGTGGGCATCGAAGTCGACATCGAAGGCTCCACCCACGTGGATGAAGGCGAAAGAGTCAGTTACAACACCGTGCCGCCTGCTTCGGGCAACCACTGGCCCGTGCCAGCGCCGTGTGGGTTCTACACCGACCCCATCCCCGATGAGCGCGCGGTCCACAACATGGAGCATGGCCACATCGTGGTCAGCTACAACTTGCCCAATGAAGCGGATGTACAAGCCCTGCGTGATGCCTTGAATGACATCGGTCTCAACCGGGTCTGGGGCATGGCAAGGCCGTACTCCGGAATCGATCCTGGACAGGTTGCCCTGAGTACCTGGGGAGTCGTCGATTCATTCTTAGGTGTGGACGATGGCCGTATCGAGACCTTCTTCGACACCTACTCTGGAGTAATGGGACCGGAACGAATTCCGTGTTAAACCCGTTCCAAGAAATTTACCGGGAGCTTTACCAGTAGATGTTCCAAGCCAGAATACATATCACCCTCAAGCCGACGGTGAACGACCCTCAAGGGGTGACCGTGCTATCCAGTTTGCACCGCCTGGGCTTCGACAGCGCTGAAGACGTGAGAGTCGGTAAGTACCTGCTGGTCAATATTGACGAAACAGACCAGGCCAAGGCTGAGGCTGCTCTCACCGAGATGTGCCAGCAGCTGCTGGCCAACCCGGTGATCGAAGACTTCAAGTTTGACCTGGAAGAGATGTCGACGCCGAAGGTCGTTTCTTAGAAACCACTACTTAAAATCGGGAGCCACGGTCTTGTCTGTGGCCTTGGGAGGATACGTACATGACCACCGGAAGCAATGATACGTACGTTTACGCCGGAGCAGAGACCAGTGGGATCTACCGGCTGTCACCTGGCTCAAACCAATGGGAAGAACTGACCAATGGGCTCCCAGTGGACCCGTTGGTGGCTGGGATCATCATCCACCCAAACGACCCTGAGGTGATTTACACCGGTACCCAGGACGGCCCCTACCGCAGCACCAACCGCGGGAACAGCTGGGAGCGACTGGACTACCCCAAGACCGGCGCTCCGCCTTGGACTTTCATGTTCAGGCCTGGCGACCCCGCGGTGATGTACCTGGGCACCGCCCCTGGGGAGATATACCGCAGTACCAACGGTGGCGACTCCTGGCAGATGATCACCAAGGACATGGGCTCTGCCGAGATGACCATGGCCTTCCTCACTAGGGTGATCGCTCTATGTGCCGACCCCAATTTCCCGGATGAGATGTACGCCGCCCTTGAAGTCGCCGGAGTTATCAGGAGCTCTGATGGTGGCGATACCTGGGAAGAGATATCAGGGACTCTGGCCCCCAGCGAAGATACCCTGGACCTCCACGGTGCCCAGTGCTCTGCGGCCCTGCCCCACACAGTTTTTATCACCACCCGCCAGGGACCATTCATCGGTCCGGATCGGGGCAGTGAGTGGATTCCGGTGGACTTCGGTAATTTCTCCGAGATCACCTATACGCGTGATTTGAAAGCGGCGCCCCACGACCCCAACATGCTCTACGTTTCCATTGGAGCATCGTCTCGGAGTAAGCAGGGCGCTTTGTACCGCAGCCTTGACCTGCCCCGGACCTTCGAGCAGGTGGACTGAGGCATCACCGCCCATTCCACGATGATGACCGTGGCAGTGGACCCCAGAGCCCCCGACCATGTCTTTTGTAACGCACGGGACGGCCAGGTGTTCGGCCCCCTAGACGACGGAGCAACCTGCACCACCTACGACCTACCGGCCAAGGCAAAAGAGGTCCGTGCGCTAACCGCCGGTTAAGCAACTCAACCGCCCGCCAATAAAAAAGACCCTGGCAGATGCCAGGGCCTTTTTGTTTCCACCGATACGCCATTGTCATTCTGAGGCCGCAGCCAAAGAATCTCATTTCCAATGGAAAGACCTTGCACAAGAACAAAGTGACCCTTCGTTTCCCTCAGGGTGACAAATGCGGTGGAGGGTAGCTGCGAAGAGAAGCCCTAAGCGGTCTCTATTCCTGCCGCTTTATGTAAACCTAGCTCGTCTATCGCCATTTCCCGCATCTTGAACTTTTGGATCTTGCCGGTGACGGTCATCGGGAACTCTGACGCCATCTTCACGTAGCGAGGAATCTTGTAGTGGGCGATCTTGCCCTTGCAGAACTCCCGTATCTCCTCTTCGTCGGCGGTCTCGCCAGGCTTCAGCATCACCCAGGCCATGACCTCTTCAACGAACCGCTCATCGGGCACGCCGATCACCTGCACGTCGGCTATCTTGGGATGGGTGTAGAGGAATTCCTCTATCTCCCTGGGATAGACGTTCTCGCCGCCCCGGATGATCATGTCCTTCAGGCGTCCGGTGATACGGTAGTAGCCATCGGCGTCCACGGTGGCCAGGTCGCCTGTATGCAGCCAACCGTCTTTGTCCACGGCCGACGCGGTGGCCTCGGGTAGGTTGTAATATCCCTTCATCACCATGAAGCTGCGGGTAAGCAATTCTCCCTGTTCTCCCACAGGAACATCTTCCCCCGTCTCAGCATCTACCAGCCTGACCTCGACGTTGGGTATAACGGTGCCAACGGTACTCACACGACGCTCCAGGGTATCTTCGGTGCGTGTCAGTGTGATTACCGGCGAGGCCTCGGTCTGCCCATAGCCGATGGTGATCTCACTGGCACCCATCTGGTCCACAACCTGTCGCATGACCTCGATGGGACACGGAGAGCCGGCCATCATGCCGGTGCGCAGGGAACTCAGGTCGAACTCGGAGAACCGGTCCTGCCCCAGCTGGGCGATGAACATGGTCGGCACGCCGTGGAGGGCTGTGCATCTCTCTTGCTGGACGGCCTCCAATGACTTCAGCGGCTCGAAGTATTCAGATGGGATGACCATGGTGGAGCCGTGGGTGACGCAAGCCAGGTTACCCAGCACACAGCCAAAGCAGTGGTAGAACGGCACCGGAATGCACAGCCGATCTTCCTCGGTGAACTTCATACCCTCACCGGTGTAGTAGCCGTTGGCCACCAGGTTGTAGTGGGTGAGCATGGCACCCTTGGGGTTACCGGTGGTGCCGGAGGTGTACTGGATGTTGATGGTATCGTCGGGGTCGCAAGACGCCTGACGTTTCGCCAATTCGGCTTCACTAATCTCAGTGGACTTTTCGCGGATATCCTGCCAGGACCACATGCCGTCGGGCGCTTTGGTCTCTGGGGCAGACGGCGGAGGAATAAATATAACGTTCCGCAGGTAAGGCAGCGCGGATGATTGGAGTTCCCCTGGGGTCGAGTCTTTGAGTTCGGGTATGACCTCATTGGTCATCGCCACGTAATCAGAGGTCCGGAACTGACCAATGAGTATCAACGCGTTGGCCTCTGACTGATTCAGGACATACTCAAGTTCATGGGTCCGGTACGAGGGATTGACCGTCACCAGCACCGCGCCGATCTTGGCGGTGGCGAACTGGGCGACTACCCATTCTGAGTAGTTGGTGACCCAGATACCCACGTGTTGGCCTTTCTCGATGCCCACAGCCATCAGTCCGCGCGCCACACGGTCGCATTCGGCCTTGAACTCTCGGTAGGTATACCTGGTCCCAGCCTCCACGTGTACCAGGGCCTCGCGGTCTCCGTACCGATCTGATTGGGAGTCCAGCAGATCACCGATGGTGGTCTTTAGTTCGACGGTCTCAGGCATATCTTCAAACCTTTAGTCATGTCGAATGGGATAGATGTTTCTTCGGGCTGAGAAACCGTTAAATCGTGGAGCCGAATTAGGAGACCATGCTATAACATCAATTAGTTTCGTGCCACAATCGATCATCCATTGCCGTCAGAGGTTTGGTTTCATGACATCAAGCAACGAATCACTGAAGTCGAGACGTATCCAGGTCTCAGACGACTTCACGGAGATACAGAACTATTGCTGGGAACAGGGCTGGACGGACGGCCTGCCAGTGGTGCCGCCCACGGAGCGTTCGGTACGGGCGATGCTTTCCGCTTACGGAGGAGAACCGGACACATCACTGGGTATCATGCAGCCCAAGAGTTCCAACGTTACCCTGGAGAAGTTGGCCATCAACGCTGTGATGGCTGGCTGTCTGCCCGAATACTTTCCGGTGGTTGTGGCCTCGGTCAAGGCGGCGCTGCGGCAGGAGTTCAATCTGGCTGGGAACGCAGCCACCATGGGCGGGGCGGCCCAGGTGCTGATCATAAACGGTCCAGTGGCCACCGAGTTGGGCATCAACGGCGATGCCGCATGTTTTGGGCCGGGCTCCAGGGCCAATGCCGCCATCGGTCGGGCGCTGCGCCTGGTCATCAGAAATGTCGGCGGGTTGGTGCCGGGAGACATGGACAAAGCCACCTTGTCCACTCCGGGCCGCTACAGCTTCTGCTTCTCTGAGAATGAGGCCCGAAGTCCTTGGGAACCTAGGCACCTGGAACTGGGTTATTCCGCCGATGAAAGCACTGTGACCATCGCCGCCATCAGGGACGTATACACGGTGATGGAAGCGGCTTCTGATCCTGGGGTTGGGGTGCTGAAGACCCTGGTCGGGAACATGCGGGCCGAGGGAGTTGCCAGCTATTATTCGCTGGGTACACGGGTGCAGATGGTCGTCGTCTTATGTCCGGAACATGCCATTGAAATCGCAGGCCTCGGCATGTCCAAAGCTGATGTGCGGGAATATATCTACAGCAACGCCATGATGCCCATGGGGCAGTTACAGGGGATAGCGCATTATGGGAACCGCAACTGGCCGGCGTGGGTCGATGAAACCAACTCCAATATGCTGGTGCCGATAGTCGCAAAACCGGAAGACATCGTTGTAGTGGTGGCCGGTGGTGATGGGCGTCATTCAGCCTGGCTCCCCCTGGGGAGTAACCAGGGTTACCACAGAGTTGATTTCACGGGAATAGTCGCCCGCTAAACCTCTGACCGGCGGCTACTTCTCGTAGAACTCTCGGTTCTTTCTGAGATACATACGTTGGTCCGACGGCAGTTTGAACTCGTCGAATATCGCATTGACCGGACAGACCGGCTCGCAATATCCGCAGTTGATACGCGCCACCGGGTCGATGAAATACATCTCTTCGGTCTCATCTGTGGCGATACATTTCACCGGGCAGACTTCGATGCAAGACTTATCTTTGACCCCGATACAGGGTTCAGTGATTACGTACGGCAATTGTTCCTCGATATACAAAAGGGTCGCACCGAACAGGCACGCCCGGGATTAACGGTAAATCCGTTTTTGGAAGATTATGAATGTCCAGGAGCATGGCCTGAATGATCATTCGCCCCAAAAAGGTTGATGAACTGTCCGGTCATATCGGCCGGAGCGTGGGCGGCTAAGAACAAAGCAGCCCTGGCGATATCTTCTGGTTGGGTCCACTCGGGGCCTGCTCCAGGTGGGATCTGCCCGGCCGTCATACCAGTCTCGACCCACCCTGGATTTAGCCCATTGACCCGCACCCCATGGGGACGGACCGACTTGGCAAGGGAAGTAGTGTATCCGATTACGCCCCATTTCGTTGCGCCGTAAGCTCCAGACATATCCTCTGGGATCGTACCGGATGACGATCCGATATTGATCACCACTCCGTTCTTTCTCGACACCATCTGGGGCACCACAAAATGGCAGCAGAGGAACGTTCCCCGCAGGTTGACTCCCATCTCTTCGTCCCACTCGGCGATAGAGGCCTCCCAGGCTGGTTTATCGGAGTGGATGATACCCGCGTTGTTGACCAGGATATCGATCTGCCCCCAATGGCCGGTTATCTTTGCCACAGAATCAGCGACTTCCGTCTCGCTGGATACATCCATCCGCCAGGGAGCAGATTGGCCTCCGGCCTGTTGTATCTCTTCCGAGACTTTTTCCAGCCTCCCCGTGTCTCTGCCTGTCAGGGCGACCTTTGCACCTTCACCGGCCATTGCCATCGCAATCGCTCTTCCGATGCCTCTACCGGCTCCGGTGACCAAAACAACTTTATCTTTCAATAGATCGGGCAATGACAAACTCTTATACCGATGAACGGTTTCGAAAAAGAAACGTAATTCTTTTCCTTAGTGATTATGGTAACTGGCGGAATCGAACGCTTGATGCCTTCTCGTTGAATCGAAAAGGAAATCTTTGAAATCTTACGACTCAATAGAATTATGACTTCGTCCAATAAACATACTACAATTATGCCCTTCGGGAAACGCTTGTAAGCAACGCACCACGCCCCCATATGCTGGCTGAATATTGAAAATGAAAAGACCATGCAACACTCAAAGCGGCGCTTGTTTCTTGAACGACTTGAGGAAGTTCTGCAGGTTCTATTCCACGGCAATCCCCATCTTGATAATCAGATCGGCAATCACGATTATTCGGAGATAAAGAACCGAACCTACCTGTGCGTCCACCTATGAAACAATCCCGATTTCTAATCGCAGTGGCAGTGGCCTTATTCGCTGGTCAATGCACGTGGCTGCTAGATGCTCCATTATTGGTGGAGATCGCGTCTGAGTTTGATATATCTGTTGCGGTTGCGGGGCAAGTGGCCGCAGCTAATTTCGCGGCTTGGGCAGTCTCAATTATCATCTCAGGTCCCTTGTCCGATTCCTTTGGTAGGCGACCGGTGGCACTATTGGGGCTGTCCCTCCTATGCATCGGTGCATTGGCCTCGGCATTCGCATTGAGTCTGCCCAACCTCCTCGCTACCAGGATCGTCGCCGGCTTAGGCGGGGGCATGATTCCTCCCAATAGCATGGCGACGGTGGCAGACGTAGTTTCTCCGCAACGGCGAGCCCACACAGTCGGACGACTTATGGCCTTCAACACCATGGCTTCTGTGATTGGAATCCCGTTCCTGGCCTTGTTGGCGCAATGGGGAGGCTGGCGTCTACCCTTCCTGGTTGTTGGCATGGCGATGGCGCTGGTGCTGGTACTAAACTGGTTTTGGTTCCCCAGAACTGAAAACCCAGGACCGCGCTCATTATCGGTTTGGTCCCGGTACCGAAGTCTGTTGTCCATTCCGATATTCCGCGCTGCGTTCGCAGTGAACCTAACTCAACGCATGGCGTTCTTCGGACTCTCGGGTTACCTGGCCGCCTACTTGATCGACAGTTATGAGATCAGTCTTGCTCAGGTGGCTATTCCGTTGGCCGTGGTCGGAGTCGGTCGGGTGGTTGGCAGCTATTTCGCTGGCCCAGTCGGAAACAGAAGCGACCGGATGACCGTTATTTCAGTGGCATCACTTATGGGAGGAGTGGTTGCACTATTACTCCTCTCAATCGATATGCCGATGTGGGCAGTGGTCGGTTTGGCTACGGTTTCTGTTGGTCTATTAAGTATCGGTTGGCCGGTTTTCATGACATTCGGCACTGAGGTATCCGACCGGTCTCGTGCAACCGCCGTCGGCATGTTGGGTGCAAGCAACCAGGTCAGCGGTGTCTGCGGAGCAGCCATCGGAGGTATCCTTCTTGCTTCGTTCGGGTTCCCAGGAATAGGCTATCTCTGCCTTGGCACCGTTGCCGTTTCGTCAGTGATCTCTGCCTTGTTCATGAAGGAATCGGTGGTGGGCGCAAAGTTGGCCGTTGACTAGCATCCCGAAACTTTTTCTCACTGCCGGGCGGGCTGTGCTAAATACCTGCAATGGACACGCAGAACGTCCTGCCAACTAAGGCCAAAACAAAGAAAAGACCGCCTATTGTGGCGGTCTTTTCTGGTTGAACCAAAGATCGTGTTGTTGACGGGAGTCGCCCTCTGACCTATTCCTGTAATGCAAGTGCCCTTGACCCGCCGTGAGATTCCTTGCCGACAGCATTAATAAACCGACCAGGTCAATCTAGCTGAATACGGGACCTATCATCTAGCCAAAATCTTATGAGTCTCAAGAGCGTCCGATAATAAGTCATCTTGAGAAGGCCCGTTGAATAATATATGACCCATTTTCCGGCCAGGACGAACATCTGATTTACCGTAAGAATAAATTCTTGCGTTTTGGTTTTTCAAGATAGAATTCGTCGCGTGTAAATCAGTTAGGTTCGTGTACTCGTCTCCCAACACATTCAACAAGACCGACGATGTGATCTGCTGGGGATTTACCAGCGGCAAGCCTGCTAGCGCTCGAATCTGTAATTCATACTGAGAGACCGTAAAGGTGTCTATGGTGTGATGTCCTGAGTTATGTGGACGAGGAGCGATTTCATTGACCAGAAGCTCTCCATTTTCTAGCAAAAACATCTCCAAACAAAAAACACCGGGTTCGCCTATATTCTTTATGACTTCTTGAGCGAGATCTTGAGCTCTTCTCTCTATTTCTGCGGAAATTCTGGCTGGGGATATACTTATTCTCAAAATACCATTTTCATGAATGTTCTCTGTTGGCGGGAAATTCACTATCTTGGTTCCGCCATCAAAGCCCACAACAACTGATAGCTCGATCTTGAAGGGTACAACTTGCTCAACCACCCACGGACCATCTCCCTTCAAAACGTTTTCTGTACTGGCGATATCCTGAGCGCTTGATATTCTCCATTGCCCGTGACCGTCATATCCCAGCGTGGCCGTTTTTACTATCCAAGGTAGTTCCAGCTGAACTCCGCCTAACTCCGAGGGGTTTTCTATAACGGCGTATTTCGCAACCGGAATGTGGTTATCTGTTAGGAATTGTTTCTCTTTGGACCGATCTTGGGCAAGCCCTAAACTCTTGCTCCCTGGTCTGACTCTGATCAGCTTTTCCAGACCGTCGGTCAAGGCCACAGGGATATTTTCCCATTCCAACGAAGCGCAATCAGACACCTCGGCAAATTTTTTTAGGGTGTCTAGGTCATCAAAAGGTGCATCGAACGACGTGCTAGCGAATCTCTTTGCTGGTGCATTTGGAGATGGGTCCCAAACTGATACTTTATAACCAAACCGTAGTGCTGCTTCAGCGAAAAATCCCCCGATCTGACCGCCCCCAAGCATTCCCAAGGTACTACCTAAAGGAATCACCAAATTTCGGTCTTCTATTTTCAGATCGCACCCCGTGACTCAGGGTTTAACAACACGGTCTCGGTCAGAGTGGTCCGCCAATTCCTCAGTCTTGTCTTTAAGCCTTCATCTTGGATTGCGAGTATTTCGGCGGCTAGGATCGCGGCATTTTCCGCACCGCCGATCGCAACAGTAGCAACTGGGACACCTCTAGGCATTTGCACTATGGAAAGTAGTGAATCCATGCCTTTAAGGTGCTCCAGGGGTACGGGCACTCCGATTATAGGGAGGATGGTCTTGGCAGCGAGCATACCTGGCAAATGTGCCGCTCCGCCCGCCCCAGCTATGATTACTTTGAGGCCCCTATTCTCTGCTTTTTCGGCATATTCGAATAGCCAATCTGGGGTTCGGTGAGCAGATACCACTTTGAGTTCGCTCTCAACCCCAAGATCCTGCAATAGATCAACAGCTTTTCTTAAGATTGGGAAATCAGAGGTACTGCCACCGACGATACCTACCACTGGATTCCCTTCTTTCCCAGTGTTTGTGGACATACCAGTCTCCTTGCTACCACTTTATATTGCAATAAGACTCGTTGAGGAGGACAGAGGCGAAATCTAAATGCAGAAAGATGGTGGAGGTGAGGGGAATCGAACCCCTGGCCCCCTGCATGCAAAGCAGGTGCTCTCCCGCTGAGCTACACCCCCACGTTTGGGCCACGTATGAATTTTAGCACAGGCGTAAGGCCGGATAGTAGGGAAGGGCGTTATCTAAAGAATGGTCTTTCATGCGGCCGTCTTGATTTCTTGCTTTGGCCCCGCCAAGTGTTTGACCAGAGATTTGCAGGTTACATTCCTCTTAGATATTGGATTAATCGAGGTCACGAGACCCTATAATCTATAGGCTAAAAGGGCAACAAGAGAGGTACTGAATATGGAATCTTTTACATATGCTTGCAGAGATTACCCAAGTATGGCTACCTGCCCAGGAAAATTTGATGCCGAGACTCAAGAAGAGTTATGGAAGCACATTGAACTCCATGCCTCCGATGCACACGAGGAGGACCCTGCCTCGTGGCCCGCAGAGGAGATAGCAACCGTCAAGGCTCTCATCAAGAAGGTCTAACGGGTAGCGATCACTGGGATCAACTAATCACGCGGCGAGTCGCCGTTAGGTCATTCCAGAGTTTGAAGGTAGTTGATCAGGTGCCATATCTCGTCTTCTGTGAGCACATCACCAAATGGCACCATGGCTGAACCCGCGACACCATCGCTGATGATTCCGAACAGGTCTGGGTCTGGATGCAACGGGACGTGGACAAGGAGATCGGCAGGTGGAGGTTCAAGCCCCACAGATCCAGGACCGTCACCG
>PCAH01000065.1 GCA_002730485.1 Dehalococcoidia bacterium
GTGGTAGGTTGCAACAGGCCTGTGATACACTTCAATTTGTGCCTAAATCGGGTTGAATCAGCCGTGGAATCGGCACGGATTAGCCTGTTACTTTTCAAGCCCTGAAGCGCGGAGGAACAGATCGATGGCGGATGAGGAAAACCAAGAACCACTCAATAGGGGAATGGTTATCATGGCCCACCCGGACGACGCGGAGTGGAGTTGCTCCGCTACGGTGGCCAAATGGTGTGCGGAGGGTTGGGAAGTGGTCTACATCCTTTGTACCGACGGCAGCAAGGGCAGTTCTGATCCCGAGATGACCAGCGAGATGCTGATCAAGATCAGGGAGCAAGAACAAAGAGACGCTGGCGAGATTCTGGGGCTCAAAGACATTGTCTTTCTAGGTTATCCAGACGCTTATCTGGAGCCCACGTTGGCCCTGCGCAAAGACATTGCCCGAGAGATACGCCGTCACAAGCCTGATGTTGTGATCACGGGCAGTCCGGCACGGGACACCGAGTCCGGCTATTATCTGGGCCACCCTGATCATTTCGCGGCTGCAGAAGCAGCCCTCTCTGCCGTGTTCCCAACGGCTCGAGACCGGTTGACCTTCCCTGAGTTCTTGGAGGAAGGCCTGGAACCCCACAAGGTTCGGGAAGTCTGGATAGCTGGCGGGGGCAAGAACTCGGACCAGTTCGTCGAGGTTTCAGACTACATGGACACCGCCGTGAAAGCGTTGAGAGCCCACGTGTCCCAGGTGGACCAAGAGCAGGCACGAGACTGGTTTCGCCAAGGTCGCATCGCCACCGGCAAGAAGGTCGGCATGGCCTATGCGGAAGGGTTCAAGCGGATCGAACTGGGGTAGGTAGTTCAGTCACCCTTGATTACCCGCACTGTGAGAATTCAATCGATGTAGGGGCAGGTTTCTAACCTGCCCTGCTCCTCGGCCAGAATGTTAATGGAAGGAAACGCGGTTCCTGGGCAAGTTGCCAGCTTCAAGGGAGATTCATTATTAGAACCCGGGCGGGTTGGAAACCCGCCCCTACAGGTGGCATCACCAGGTTTAGGAAATAAAAAAGGCGTCCCGACGAATCGGGACGCCTTTTGTTTTGCTTGGTCGGAGCAGCCTACGGTTTGTGGGCTACAACCTTGTAACCTGCGGTGTTGGTCGCGGGCCGCTCTGCACGGTCCTTCATGTAATCGGCTTGCTCGCTGGTGAACTCGATGTCCGTGAATCCAGCTCGGACCAGACGGTCGCGGTACACGTCCACATGCTCTGCGCCCGCTGTGCAGGAGACCCAGTCCTCGGGGGAAGAAACGCTGGGGCCCTCGTCAGTCAGGGCCATCACATCGGATAGATGGATGCGGCCACCGGGGGACAGCACCCGGAAACTCTCCGAGAACACAGCGTCCTTGTCGGGAGACAGGCACACCACGCAGTTGGAGATGATCACGTCGACGCTGGAGTCGGGGATGGGCATCTTTTCCATCTCACCCTGCACGAACTCCACGTTCTCGATGCCGAGTTTGGCCTTATTGGCGCGGGCCAGTTCCAGCATGGACGGAGTCATGTCCAGGCCGGTCACCTGGCCGGTGGGCCCAACCTGCTGGGAAGCCAGGAAGCAGTCGATCCCGCCGCCTGAACCCAGGTCCAGAACCCGTTCGCCAGCCTGTAGCCCAGCCAGAGCGGTGGGGTTGCCACAGCCTGCGGAGGCGGCAACCGACTCTGCAGGCAAGCCGGCCAGTTGGCCCTCGGAATAGAGTTGCATGGCGTGGTCATTGTCTTCGATGCCGCAGCATGCGCTGTCGGTGGAACAGCCGCAATTGGAATCATTGCTATGGTCGTGTTCGACCGGAGCCAGGTTGATCACCCGTTCGGCGCGTGCTCCGTAACGTTCTTTTACCAGATCCTTGATTTTCTCTTGTTCAGTGGCCATCGTGTCGTTCTCCTAATATGGTGGATCGCCTTAGGTGGTTTACTGCTTGGGTAGTTCTTTGCCTAAGCTGAAGTGTCTTCTGAAAGTGCCATTTCGACACAGTCTTCAACGGTTGGAAGCATCTGCCTCCAGACTCGGGCGGCGGCTCTGAACGCCTCCTGGCCTGAGTCAGTCAGCCAGCAGACGCGGCGTTGGCGTCCCTGGTGCTCTTCCATCCGGCAGTCAACGTAGCCGCCGTCCTGCAGTTCCTTCATGGTGGAGTACACCATGGCCTCTGTGGGTTCGCAGCAACCTTGGCACGCTTCCTTGATGGCCTGGTTGATGCCGTAGCCGTGGACCGGACCCTTGTTCAGTTGGGCCAGGAGCAGGAACCGGCACAGGCTTCGCTTTACCAGGTTCTCCCAGTATGCTTCGGTCTGCATTACCGTCTGTTTGGCTTCCAGTTTGACGCTGGTCATTCTATTTCGCCCCTGCCATTGGTGTCTTCACATGTTGTCTTCTCGAGATTTGCCGGCAGCTTGAATACTAATTCAGGAATACTAAACCAAATTTAATACTATAGCTTGTTTAGTATGATATGCCGCGAAGTACTATGTGTCAACACTTCATCTTCGCACCGGCCGACCGGCAACCGAATTTGAAGCTAGATTGTGTTAGAATCGGGCCTCTCAGGTCACAAAGAAGCCTGAACGGTTGATAAGGACAAACATGAAGATAACAAAATCTGTTGTTCAAATGCTGCATGCTCCTGCTGACGAGCAATTGGTGGATGTGCAGCCCCCCGCTGGTGGGATGAGGGCCTTTGTAACCCTCAAGATCATGACCGACGAAGGAATTGAGGGCATCGGAGTGACCTTTGCGCCAGGACTTGGACTCAGCCCCCTGGCTTCTCCGTTGGGATCCATCGTCGAGGCGCTCTGTGGCCTGATCGAAGGCGAAGACCCTATGGAGATTGAAGCCGTGATGCAGGGCTTGCGGCAGAAGACCAGCGGTTCCGGCCCTGGTGGTCTCCTGACCCTGGCCATGGCTGCTGTGGATATGGCCCTGTGGGACATCAAAGGCAAGGCCTTGAACCAGTCGGTGAGTTCCCTTTTGGGCGGCTACCGCAAGCGAGTTCCAACCTACGCCAGCGGCGCGCTGATGCGCCCTATGAACCTGGAACAATTGGCGGAGATCGGCCCGGCACTGGTAGCCAAGGGCTTTAAGCAGATGAAATCCCAGATGGGAGCTGAAGATACTCCGGCCAAAGAAGTCCTGCGCATGAAGACCCTGCGGGAGGCCGTGGGCGATGACATCGACATCATGTGTGACATCAACCAGATGTGGAACGTGAACCAGGCCACGACCATTGGCAAGCGAGTTGAAGAGTACAACCTGTTCTGGTTGGAAGATGTGGTGGCCCATGATGACTACCAGGGTTTGGCCCGGGTGGCCGATGCTCTGGCCACGCCTATAGCCGCTGGAGAATACGTCTATGGCATCAATCCCTTCCGGCAGCTGATTGAGAACCGGTCCATAGATATAGTCATGATCGATCTGCTGCGGGTGGGCGGCATCACCGAATGGCGCAAGGTCGCTGGCATGGCGGAGGCGTTCAACATGCCCGTGGTCAGTCATCTGATCCCAGAGATTCACATCCAGCTCATGGGCGCCATTCCCAACGGCCTGACCGTGGAGTACATGCCCTGGACTCTGAAGTTGTGGGAAGAGATTCCCGAATTTGTCGACGGCTGTTTAGAGGTGCCGGACAAACCCGGTCTGGGGCTGGGATTCAGCGAAAGAGCCTTCAGGGAATACGCAATCTAGCTCGGTGCATTCCTGTCATCCTCGAGCGAAGCGAAGGATCTGCTCAGTGCATGTTGAAGCCAGAGCGCTGGAGCGGTAAATCGGTTGGTTCTAGGGCAGTTGGAAGATTCTTCGCCGCTGCGGCTGGCTCAGAATGACAAAGGCGTGAGTTGGCTCAGAATGACAGATGTGTGCGGTGCTCGATTAGGTAAATAACTCATGGAAGTTCAGTAAAACATCAGGAAAGTGATTAGGACTCAAGGAGAGAAAAGCATGGTTGCACAGATACGGACCTACACGATCAATAAGGGGATGATGGACTCTTGGTTGCAATTATTCGACAAAGAGATCAGACCGGTACATGAGGGTCTGGGAATTCCCATCGTCGCCACCTACGTCAGCGCCGACGGAGCCGATTTCGTTTGGGTGCGGACGTTTGAGACCGCCGAAGAGATTCCCGCCAAAGAGGCGGCTTACTTCGCATCGGACGGACGCAAGGCATTGGGCAACAAACCCACCGACCACATCGCCAAGATGGATGTTCGGTTGGTGGAAGAAGTCCTGGAAACCGCTAAATAGTAGTCAATTAAATAATTGGAGAGAGATTAAGAATGGTTGATCAGATGCGGACCTACACCATCAACAAGGGAATGATGGATTCATGGCAGAAATTATTTGAGACCGGAATCAAACCGGCCCACGAAGCACTGGGTATTCCGGTGGTGGCCCACTGGGTCAACGCCGACCATAACCAGTTCATCTGGGTCCGACGATTCGCCGAGGGCGCGGATGTACCCGCGAAAGAGGACGAGTTCAGGAACTCGGAGGGCTTCAAGTCGTTGGGCGACCAGCCTTCGAGCCATATTGCTAGGATGGACGTCCAGAACCTGGAGAAAGGGTCGGTCTAATAACCGACTTTATTTTGCCTGCAAGGGCAGGTATCTAAGACATCAACTAGGAAAGAGCCGGTCACGTTTAGTGGCCGGCTTCTTTGCGCATCAGGATGTGTACTATGTCCGCTTCCAAGAAGGTTTCGCCGCGCTCGACATAGCCGTGGTTGGCGTAGAACTGCTTCACATATTCCTGGGCGTTCAGGATGTAGGTGCTGACTCCCCTGGAAGCGGCTTCTTCTTCCAGGAACGTCAGTAGTCGGCCACCAAGACCCTTGCGTCGCCATTCCATATCCACGGCCATGCGCCCGATGCGGGCGGCGCTGTCCTCGTTGCCGTAGACGATCCGTCCAGTGGCGACGACCTCGCCCTGACTCAGCACTATGGCGTGGGTGGCCGAGGAATCAAACTCGTCCAGTTCTTCGTCCATTGGCACCTGTTGCTCGGCGACGAATACCCGGAACCGGACGCTCAATGCGCCCTCCATCTCTTCTTCGGTCTCCACCAATTTTACGGTCAGTTCTTCCACTTCGGCCTCATTGTTTGCTTCGGAGTGTTCACTGGTGTCCTTGGTTATCGTGGCACAGAACCTTTGTCTTTGTCATTCTGAGTCCGCCGAGAGGCGGGGGAAGAATCTGCCAAGGGGCATGGTGGTAGTGGAGCTACAACATCGGGGGCGCGGCGGTTTGGTCGGAGTACGGCAGATCCTTCGGCTACGCTCAGGATGACATTGGCGGGGGACGGTGGCTTGAGAGAGAAGCGGTGTGCTCAGCGCGTGGAAACTACCGGCCAGCGCCCCACCCCACAATGAGCCTCCAACCCCCGTATCTGTCATTTTGAGTCTGCCGAGAGGCGGGGAAGAATCTGCCAAGGGGCATGGTGGCATTGGAGCTACAGCACCAGGGCGCGGCGGTTTGGTCGGAGTACGGCAGATCCTTCGGCTACGCTCAGGATGACATTTGCGGGGGACGATGGGTTTGAGAGGGAAGTGGGGTTCCACCACAAACAAAAAAGAAACCCCCTGGATAAGGAGGCTTCTCTTTTCAAACTAATTACCGCATCCACAGACACCGGCTGTCGCCGGCGCCGCTAGAACATTACTATTCCGCGGCCTACTTCGCCTTTGTCCATGTCGCCGTAGGCCTTGTTGATGTTGTCCAGGGAATAATGGCGGACCACCAAGTCGTCCAGGGGCAGCTTCTTGGACAGGTACATGTCCACCAGCTTGGGCATATCCACCGCTCCTGTCATGGAGCCGTAGTAGGTGCCGCGCATGGTCTTCTCGTTCCGGACCATATCCACCGCGTTGATACCGGCCTCTGCGCCCACGGGAGCGATGCCCACCACGGTCACCGTGCCGCTCTTGGCGGTCATGTCGTAGGCAGCCTTGGTGGTATCGGCCGATCCGAAGACCTCAAAGGCGTAGTCGACACCCTTGCCGTCGGTCAACTCCTTGACCTGGGTCACCGGGTCCTTGTCCGAGGCGTTCACGGTGTGGGTGGCGCCGAACTTCATGGCGAACTCGAGTTGCGACTCGCGGATGTCCACGGCGATGATCTTGGCGGCGCTGGAGAGGGCCGCGCCCATGATCACGTTCAGGCCCACTCCGCCGCAGCCGACCACGGCCACGGTGCTGCCGGGCTTTACCTGGGCGCTGGTGATGGCTGCGCCGACGCCGGTGGGGACGCAGCAGCCGATCATGGCGGCGATGTCCATGCCGATGGGTGTGTCGATGGGCACCACTGCGGCTTCGGGCATGACGCTGTACTCGGAGAAGCAGGCGGTCTTGCCGAAGTGGTGGATGCGGGTGTCGCCCTTGTGGAGGCGGGTTGTGCCGTCGAACATGAACGCACCGGCGGCAGCGTGGGTGTCGCAGAGGTGGGCGTTGCCAGTCAGGCATGATTTACAGCGGCCACAAGAGGAAACAAATGAAAGGATGACCTGTTGTCCGGGTCGTACCGACGTCACACCAGGGCCGACGGCCTCGACGGTGCCTGCGCCTTCGTGTCCCAGGACAACGGGAAGCAGGGTTGGGGCGTCGCCGTGCATGTAATGGCGGTCGCTGCGGCAGATGCCGGCGGCGCCGATCTTGACCAGGACCTCCCCAGCTTTCGGGTCGTCCAACTCCACATCCTCAACGATCATCGGACTCTTCTGTTCGTACAACACGGCGGCTTTAACCATGGCAGGCGCCTCCTCTTAAACAACGGATTATTTGCGCTCGGAAAGAGCGTGGGTATCATCAAGGATTGGGGTAGGTGGTGTCAAATGGGGGGTGAATGAGATAGGAATTACTGTAAGTCTGTGAAGTACTAATTGTCTGACCTTTCAGCTTCAACTGGGTTAGGTAGGTAAGCTATATCAAATAGAATCCGGAATTTATCGAATGTTGATTTCAGGACTCAGGTCACTTGCGATGTCCAGCTGCCAAAAATATCTGGAATCTTAGAGTAATGAGTCCTTGTAAGTGATTGCAGGTGCTATCCTATCCAAACTGGAGGGTATATGAAACCAACCAATTGGGTATCTCTGCTAGGCAATTACAGGTTAGAAGATGGCAATGTGGTGTTCAATGGAGGAGTATTCACCGAAGATTCCGGTCAAACCACAATCGAAGTAGGTAATTTCGTCTGCGACCGTGAGTTGGGAGACGGGACAATATCTTCAACCATTATCTTCCATGATGACCCTTCTCTTTCGAGTGCAGGGCTGATTCTGTACTACCATCCATCCACTGGGGCTTTTGTAGCAGTCCGAATTGGTGGGGATACGCTTGTCTCAGTTCGAACATTCACAAACCAACAATGGATTGACCACGGGTCTCATGGCCCTAGCGGTCAATTAAAAGAAGACCAACCTTATCAGGTGGTCGTCCATGTTGTTGGCTCGCGGGTCAGAGTGAGTCTAGATGGGATACAAATAATCGATGTTTCACTTAGTTTTACTCTCCCACGGGGTCAGACCGGAATCTGGGCGAGTGGTCTTAATGATATTTCATTCATAGATTTCGATGTTGAACCCGAACGCCCGAAACTTTTTGTAGTCATGCAGTTCACTGAGCCATTCAACGATCTTTATTCCGAAGTTATTCAGAAAATTGGCGAAGATAGCGGTTTTACTGTTAATCGTGCAGATGAAACGTACGGACCGGGCGTAGTTATTGCAGATATCGCGCAAAGTATAGTGGAAGCTAAAGCAATCATAGCTGACATCACCCCAAATAACCCTAACGTGTATTGGGAGGTCGGGTACGCACATGCGCTGCGTAAACCCACGATTTTGATTGCAGAGAGAGAAACTCCACTTCCGTTCGACGTCTCGCCTTTTAGAACTTTGTTTTATGACAACACCATTTTTGGGAAGTCGAAATTAGAAGAAGGGCTCAAGAACCATATCAAGGAGATCTTAGAGCAATGGGCGATAACGTAGTGATTTTCTACGACTGAGTTCCATTACCTACTCCACCAAAACCTCCTCCGGGCAAACCCTTGTAACCCAGCCGGACATCCAGGCTGAGTGGCGGCCGCCTCCTCCGGCTACTATTACCACTATGTCGTCGGCGGCGGAGGTTATGGGGGCTAGGGTGTCGGGGGTTGGTCTGAGAATTAAAACAGGCCGCTCTCAGGGCGGCCTGTTCTTTTCTGGGGTTAGGAACTTGTTCCCCCGAAGCCCTATTCCTTATGCAGGTCTGCGGAGTCTAGGATGCGGAAGCCGATGTCTAGTGTGACTTGGTAGTGCTCTATGCCTCCGTCTTTGATGTTGCCCCTGATCTCTTTGACCACGAACCAGTCCAGGTTGCGGATGGTCTCTCCGGCCTTGGCGATGGCTCCCTCGATGGCTGGTTGTACTCCTTCGGGCGATGATCCTACCAGTTCAATAACCTTGTAGGTGTGCGGTGATGTCATGACGGTCCTCCTATCGTTTCGTTCGGCTTGCGAAAATTCCGGTGGAAACTGAAAAACGGAGCGTGAGTCAAGCAGCAGGCAAGCGGGTAAGTCCGTTACCGTTTCACCCCAGGTTACTCCGCAGCGAAAGCGGGCTGTAGAGTCCCTTGGCCCCAACCTGTCGGACCGTTCGGCATCAGATGAACGTCGGGCGGCTTATCCGGCCCTAACCACCTCCTCGGTGCACACCCTTGTGACCCAGCCTGACATCCAGGCTGAGTGGCGGCCTCCTCCTCCGGCTACTATCACCACTATGTCGTCGGCGGCGGAGGTTATGGGGACCAGGGTTTCGGGGTTGGTCTGGTCTATCCAGTTGGGCCATACTCGGTTGCCGTAGTGGGCCAGGTCTTTTAGCTGGTGGATGGGCATGCGGGCGTTGGCGAAGATGTATTCGCGGACGTCGGCCTTGGAGAATCCCGACTTCGCGATCTCGTCAGCGTGCTCCGGACAAAGCACCAGCACGATCTGGGAGCGGGTGCCCAGGTGGTAATAGCCCGGGATGCCCACACCGCGCATGTTGCCGGCCAAGGTCCGCAGCACCTCGGTCCCAGTGCCCACCGTGCTTTCCATGACGTTGTAGACGCCCAGGATGGCGGCGATGGTCACCGTGCTGGCGGTGGGGTCGTAGCCCAGTTCCACGTGCCGAGGCTCCCACGGGCTGAGATCCTCGTTCTCGCTGAAACAAAAGCTGTAGCGGAAGGGCGTCGACAGCGTGGCCTTGTCCATGTCGCCGGGGATCAATCCGCCCAGGTTGCGGACGGCCAGCCGCAGCGCCCGGCCGATGGCGGCGTTGGCCCTAAAGCCAGGCCCGAAGCAGGCAGCGTCGCCGTTGATGTTCAGTTCCTTGGCGATGGGGCCGTTCACGATCAGAACCTGGCCTGCGCCGCCGGTGGTCACCGCGTTACCCGCCAGGTTGAACTCGTCCCGCAGTGCCGCTTTCAGGGCCGCCACCACCACGGGGAAGTGTTCGGGCAGACAACCGGCCATGACGGCGTTCACCGCCAGTTTCTCCAGGGTGACGTTGGAGTTGCCAGGCTGCATGCGGCCAAGCGAGTCGGAGGGTTCGCCGCCGTGGCCCGAGAGCATCTCGCGGACCAGGGGCTCGGTGGGCGGGACAACCGGTAGGCCGTCGGTCCAACCCTGCTCCCAACAGTAGTCTTGAATCGCGCGGGGCGAGTCCGCTATCTGGACTCGGCTGGATTCGAGTTCGTTGGCCATTTGGGTTTAATGCTCCAATTTACAGTTGGTTGGTCAATTGTGGGTCATGTCAATTATGTAGGCGCGGGTTTTTAACCCGCCATGCTGGTCATGAACGATGCCTGTGATTGCCACCGATTTCCCGAGGTGTGGGTTGCCCGTTAATTGTTCTAGTACACCGACCGGGCGTTTATTTAGGACACGGTGGGTTGGAAACCCACGCCTACGAACGCGTTTCTGTTTCGCGGAATGGTCGTCGCGAAAGCCTGACTCCTGGGAAGCGGTGGTTCGACA
>PCAH01000066.1 GCA_002730485.1 Dehalococcoidia bacterium
GTGGATTCGTCTGCCAGCATGCTGGAACGGACCAGAGATGTGGAGACCGGTGTTTACTGGCAACATGCCGATCTGAATGATTGGCAACCAGAGAGCCCAGCGGATGTCATCTACTCCAACGCCGCGCTGCATTGGCTGGATGACCATGAGCAGCTATTCCCGCGAATCATGGAGGCCGTGAAGCCTGGCGGAGTCCTGGCAGTGCAGATGCCCGAGAATTTCAGCGCGCCCAGTCACACATCCATCGCAGACACCGTTCGCGAGGGTGCCTGGAGGGATCGACTCGCTCCCTTCCAAAGAGAGCACCCGGTGGCCGAACCATCCTATTACTACGACCTGATCAGCCAGATGTCCAGTTCCATCGACATGTGGGAGACAACCTACATGCACATCCTGGAAGGAGAGAACCCTGTGGTAGAGTGGACCAAGGGGACGATGCTACGTCCACTGCTAGATAACCTGACCGACGAAGAAGGCGAGGCTTTCCTGAAATCATATACCGAGAAAGTTGCCAAGGCCTACCCCCACAGCGCCAACGGCAAGACCGTACTACCATTTAAACGCCTATTCATAGTCGCCGTTAAATAACGGCAATAAAGCAACCACAAAAAAAGCCCCGTCCTCTATCAGAAGGACGGGGCTTTTTTATTTCGTGAACTTGAAACTTGGCGGTGGGCAAAAAATTCGCCTCAACTTTTATTGTTGAGACGCTTTAGCAAAATCAGCACGTATAACCATGACTTGTCAAGTATTTACGCCTAAATCCGCATAATAGGCCCAAATACAGACCAATGGAAAGCCAGTATGGGAGTTCTTCTCCTGCTCATGTAGAATAACTGTGCCTCAGGAGAGGCTCACTTTAAGAACCTAAAATCTCCAACCGGAGGACCCAACACATGCCAGACCTAACATCCCTCGCCATGCCAGCGGCCACCTTATTGAAAGCAAGCGGCCAGAAGATCGCCGTGGCCGATTCATCGTGCGGCGGCCTGATTTCAGCCGCTTTGGTATCGATTCCTGGAGCATCCGACTACTATGTGGGCGGCAGCACCATCTACACTCGCGTGGCGCAAAAAGGACTGTTGCTGGTCCCAGACGAAACCATGGTTGGCATGCGAGCTAGCAGCGAGCCGTACGCCCTCCTCAACGCTCAGACCATCCGTACCGCATTGGGTACCGATTGGGGATTGGCAGAGACCGGCGCCAGTGGCCCCACCGGCAACCGCTATGGTGATTCTTCCGGACACGCCTGCTTCGCGGTAACCGGTCCGGTGGAGAAGACTCTCACCATTGAGACTGAAGACACCGACCGCGAGGCCAACATGTGGGTCTTTGCCAAGGCGGCCCTTGATCTTCTAATCGAATGCCTAAACGAAGCCAAGTAGTTCTCTAGCCCGAGTTGAACATCAAACGGAGAAACCATGTCGGCAATTGAGTCCAAGTTGGCGGAGTTGGGATACACGCTCCCTCCTCCGCCGGAACCAATAGGAAACTACCTTTCTGCAGCCCGTAGCGGCAACGTCATGTGGATGTCTGGGGTTGGTTCACGGAAAGAAGACGGGTCGCGCATCAGCGGAAAGCTGGGCGCTGACTTGACCGTGGAGCAGGGTTACGAAGCAGCACAGTGGTGCGCGCTGAACCTGCTGGCCCGTATGAAGGTGGAGTTGGGAGACCTTGACCGTGTCACCGGTATCTTGAAGGTAGTCGGCATGGTCAACAGCTCTCCGGACTTTGAAGAGCAGGCCAGGGTCGTGGATGGGGCGTCTGACTTGTTTGTGGAACTATTCGGCGATGCAGGGCGGCATAGCAGGTCAGCGCCAGGGATGGCAGTCCTGCCTAGAAACACAGCCGTAATCGTGGACTGCGTCATAGAGTTCGCAGCAGACTAACACCCTCGTCTAATTAGCCCTGGTCAACGCAGAAATGTTGGCTGGCAAGTTTTGCGAAGCGCCCTAAAAAATCACATGCCCCTAACGGAAGACCGCTAGGGGCATGTTTTTATTCTGTTTTAGCCGTTGATGCAGAGGACTAAAGAGTCCCCAGGTTCAATAGCTTAGTAGCGTCCCCCGGCTCCGCCACCCTGTCGGCTGAAGCAGTCGCTGCAGTAGACGGGTCGGTCGCCGCGGGGTCGGAACGGTACTGTGGCCTCGTTTCCGCACTCAGCGCAAACCACTGTGTGCATTTCGCGAGGTCCTCGGTCAAAGCCGAATCCGCCTCCATCAGAGGATCGGTTGGCTCGCCTTGCCTGACGGCAAGAGGGGCACCGCTTGGGCTCGTTCGTATAACCCTTTTCGGCATGGTACGACTGGTCGTCTGCCGAGAAGATGAACGATTGTCCACACTCCACGCATGTTAGATTTCTGTCCTGGTAGCTCATAGATGACTTCCCTGTTCGAGTAGAGTTGGCAAAAGTCTGGTCATCGAGACGAAAAGAGCCGGATTGTTAGATGAGGACCCCAAAGGACTAAGCCCGTGGATACCCGTACACCGATCTAGTATGCCTATAGAAGAGCACAGAATACTGCCACCGCAAACGAGTATAACATATATTCAAGTGGAACGTAGGCACGAAATGTCGCTGGGGGATACCCAAACCTGACCCAAATAGCAATTTTGCTTATCCCGTGGCACCAAGAATCACCAATATGACTCCAACCACGCTCAGCATTGTCCCAGCCACCACTAAAAAGTCTATGGCCTCCAGACGTCTGACAAAGGTGTGCGCCAACACCAGGGTGATCACCGGTGTGAGAGCATAGATCGGGCTGACCACCGTGACCGGCGCTCTACTCAACGCCTGGAACAACGAAGCGATGGCCAATCCTTGAAAGATTCCGGCGAGGGCGCAGATCAGAAGGTAATTCCTGGGCACGGTCCGGATACTTCTGATCGCCTGTCGGTGCAACATCACCGTAAGGATCAAAGAGCCCACCACCAGAGCCAGCCCCGCCGTGACCAATGGGTCCGATATCTCGGATACCACGTGCCTGCTGATCACGTCCCTGGTGGCGAAGGTTGCTGCCCCGCCCAAAGCGGCAAAGTAGCCCAAACGTTTCACCTGGACAACATCAACCCCGACGCTGGCATCCTTCCGGGGGAAGATCACCAGGAACAGACCAGCGACGATGATCGGCGTTCCGACGGTGATCAATAGATTGGGCCGTTCACCCAACAGAATCACGCCAAGGGTGAATGCTATGACCGGCTGGATGCCGGACATTGGGACAGCCCGAGACGCCCCTACCATGGAGATTCCTATGATCAAGAACAGGCGGGCCATCGGGTAGGCCATGATACCCATCAGGACGATCCAAGCCATGGCCTCTTTGGAGAGTGACTTGATATCGTCCAGGTTCAGGAGCAAGGCCAGGCTGAGGATTAGCACCATGCCACTTAGCACGGTGAGCAACGCTGCCGTGGGAGCCGGTGTCCTTTGAGTGCCTATACGCACCAGAACGTTGCCGCTGGCAAAGCCACAGGCAGCCAGGAACGCGAAAGCGACAGCTAACGGCAAAGAGCCCTCCCAATATTCCGGTCGTCGGCCAGCCGAAGATCCGCCATGTGTTCCCTGCTAGGCGGTTAGGCTACCCAATCGGCCACCCTTTCGCCAATCATGATGGCTGTGGCGTTGGCGTTGGCCCTTGGGACCTGGGGCATGACTGAAGAATCAGCGATCCACAGGCCTTGGAATCCCTTCACTCGGCATTGCTGGTCCACCACGGCCATGGGGTCGGAATCGGGGCCGATCTTGCAAGTTCCGGAAACGTGGCGAGCGGTGCCTGCTGTCTGTCGGATCCAGAGGTCAAGGTCGTCGTCGTTGGCCAATATCTCATCAGACGGCGCAACCTTTTCATCGGACACCTCTTTGTAGGCGTCGGTGTTCAGCATCTTCACCGCCAGACGGATGCCATCACGCATGCGGCGCATGTCCTCAGGGTGGCTGAAATAACGGTAATCGAAGCTCGGCTGCACCGATGGGTCCGCCGAAGCCAAACGGACGAATCCCGCCCCGGCCGGCAGCTCAATGACACAGGAGATTCGGCCGATGCGGTCGGGAAGCTCCTCTCCGGTGAAGGGGTTAAAGACCGAACTGGTGGTCATCATCATGTCGTTCGATTCTTTAGAGCCCTTGGCCGTGTAGCGCAGAGCAACGCGCGCTCCAGCCGCATCAGGGGCCAACTTGATGCCCTCTTTTATTTTGTAAGAGATGGGTGAGATCGGGTGATTTCTGAGGTTGGCGCCTACTCCGGGTGTGTCCTGGATCACCGGAATACCAAACTCCTCTAGTTGGTCCTTGGGGCCGATACCGGAGAGCATCAAGATGTGAGGGGATTTCAGGGCGCCTGCAGAGAGGACAACCTTGTTGCTCTCCACGGTGAATACCTCTCCGCCGCTCTCAACCTCGACACCAGTCACCTGGCCGTTTTCCGTAAGCACCCTCTGCACAAATACGTTGCCTCGGATGGTGAGGTTCAGTTGGTGCCGCATGGGACCGAGGTGAGTGATCGCGGTGCTCATCCTGACGCCGTTCTGGTTGTTCATTGGAACCAAAGCAACGCCTGTAGGGTTGGTTCCGTTCATGTCGTCGGTGGTGTCGTAGCCGTTTTGCAGACAAGCTGTCTGGAAGGCAGATTGAATAACAGGGATGGTCTCATTCAACTTCCTGCTGATGGGTAGCGGTCCTTCCGTTCCATGGAAATCGTCCTTGATGTCCAGGTCGGTTTCCATCTTCCTGTAATAAGGGAGGACCTTGGTATAAGACCATTCGTCATTGCCCCAGGACTCCCAGTCGTCAAAGTCCTGGGGGATGCCACGGAGAAATACCTGTCCGTTGATGGAACCACCACCGCCGATGACCTTGCCCTGGGCCACGTGAATCTCACCCTGTTCTTCTGTGATAGTGCCCCGGAGCGCCCAGTTATGGGGTGAATTGACGTCTTCCGCGCCCTTGGTGTGGCCGTATTGGATGTCGAAGGGCAAGTTGCTGAGGTCTGGGTAGTCGTTTCCAGCCTCCAACAACAGCACTGTCTTGCTGGGGTCTTCGGCCAGCCTGGCCGCTACCACGGAGCCAGCGGATCCGCCGCCAACAACGATAACGTCGTATTTCATCTGATTCCTCCCAAATGTAGCCTTAGGCCAGTTCCGCTTCTGGCCGGGTATTTCTTCCGGAGATTGGGCTAGATGGCGTTCAGGAATTCCTGGGCATTTACTACCGAGCCAAATCGGGGGTAGATCTTCTCGGTCAATACCCGGTGGACTTCAGGATCGGGGTCTGAACAGCCGTCTGATACCACCACAAATTTGTAGTTCACATCTACCGCCCACCTGGTGCAGGACAGCACACAGCCGCTGGTGGAGACACCCATGATGACGATGGTGTCCTTGCCCATCTCACGCAGGGTCACATCCAGCTTGGTGGTGGAGAATGGGCCCGGCCTGACCTTGGTGAGAATCAACTCCCCGTCAACCGGCAATACGCCCTCGTGCAGTTCAACGTCTGGTGCGTACTCCACCAATGCTCCGCCGCGGTGGATCACGTAGATCACAGGAATTCCAGCGCCCCGTGCTCCCTCAAGTACCTGAGCCGCTTTCTTGATCACATCTTCGGGTTCACTGGCATTGTTGTTGATCATTCTCTGCTGGAAATCCATTATCAAGACCGCCGTCTTTTCAGGGTCTATCTTCAATGCTTGGGTCATTACAAGAGTCCTCACTTGGTTGATGATTCTGCTTCATATTGGGGAGGGGCCTGCCCTGCCCAAAAGATGGTCGCGGGCTATTATAAGCGCAATCCGAGATACAAAGGCAATCTGCGGGAGCCGAGCAAGAACAAACCTCGGGAACAAAGTGGTCTGTTGCTCCGTCTAGTAGATATGGAAACGCCCAATATCTCATAGGACCAACCATGAAAAGAATACTAATCGTCATAGCCGGGCTGATCTTAGCCCTGGCTGTGGCCTGCTCCGCTGAACCCACACTCGTTCCCAAGGTGCCCACACCTACCACGGTGCCGCCGGTAGAGACAGCCACACCCCGACCTGTAGCCGAATGGTCGCTGGAAGACACCACGGTGAGGGGAGACACCGTCATCGTAGCCATCTTTTTTCATTCGACCCCGTCTATCGATGTGACCGTCGGAGGGAATCCTCCGACCAGAAAGGCAGAGACCCTGCCGACGATCAGTTACTTTTTTGAGGATCTCGACCCAGGTGAGCACAAAGTTGAGATCCAAGATGTAATGGGGAACATGGAGAGCACATCTGTCGTGGTCGATGAGCAGGTGGCAGATAACGGCAGCGAGCCGGAGTGGCTTGCCGAGTGGCTGACCAACTTGCAAGCACTGGAGGTGGACAACCCGCCTATGTCCATCACCAGATACGAGAACCAAGGCGAGGTGGTCTACTACGTGGTGAACCAGTGCTGTGACCAGTACAGCGACCTGCTGGACGCCGAAGGCAACCTGATTGGCCACCCTGATGGGGGGGTCACCGGACGCGGCGACGGGGTCACGGTCTTCGACCCAACTGGCCTCAAGGGCGAGGAAGTCTGGCTGGGACGCTAAACCCAATGAACAAAAAGAAAGGGCAATCGTAGATTGCCCTTTCTTCTGTCAGTCAATTTGGCTGGCTATTAGTCGGGTAGGCTCTCTTCGGCGGCCTTGATCTTCGCCGAAAACTTCTCTCCCAGATCCGCTTCTTCGTCGGCATCTAGTCGTTCATTGATCGCTGAAGTGAAGGTCAAGGTACCAAGCATCTTCCCCTGCTGCACCACAACCAGGTCAAGAGTTATTTCCACGTCAAAGTCGGGTACCGCGGTTAGGAGTCTATAGGCCGCAGAAGGCTCCCCGATCTTCGGGAACGAGACGTCCTTCAGAGAAACCTCTGCATCGATTCCCTCATCGTCTCGGAACACCGTCGTAAACGCTTCTTCTAGTTCAGTTTTGCATTCCTGTAATGACGACGCCTTAAGAAACGCCTCAATCGCGTTTCTCAGCCGCGGAAGATGAGGTAAGTACAGTGGCTGAAGAGCTCACGGATTGCCCATCCGGTCCCGTGAAATCGTCCGAGTCGGCTTCAAATACTTCGCCTGGAACGGTATCCGAATCCAAGATTTGACAGTCTTCGCTCAAGTCCAAATCCGAATCGTCCTCGTCCTCATCGCTTGCCGCTTCACTCGTCCAACCGGTCGGGAAATCACTCAAAGATAGATTTGCCGCCTTAGCCGCCGATTCCGCTGCCACTAGGAATTCCGCGAACGTATCGCTGTCCATTTCCTCATCGTCTTCAGAATCGGTGCATGCAATAGCCATCAATGACAATCACACACCTAACATCGACACGAACAATAGCCTGCGGCTTGTAAACATCAATCCGATGTTGCTTCCAATTTGAGTTCTCATTCTGCCCCTCTGGATGAATCCTCGGGTATAGTAGCCATTTTCTTAGACTGAAGCAACCAAAACCTCTTAGTTTATGGGTGACCCTCACGATTGACCAACGACACATTGGCCCTATACGCACAACGATTAGGTCTGTCTTGTGCCACGGGCCAATTAGAAAACCTGATTAGATCGTCGACTGCGGAGAATCGCCTATTCGCCTTTGACCCAGGCAGTGATCAAGTGATGGGCGATGGCGATGGGTTGGGGCACGGCAAGGTTCTCGTTCTTGCCCTGCAGTGCCGATGCGACCTCGTCCCGGGAGAACCAACGGACATCATTCATCTCATCCTCGTCGAAGTTGATATCAGTGGTTGCCGCGTCGGCATGGCAGCCAATCATCAGCGACGACGGGAACGGCCACGGTTGGGATGAGTGATACCGCACCTGCCCCACTTCAATCCCAGCCTCTTCCATCACTTCCCGCGCGACAGCTTCTTCAATGGACTCACCCTGGTCAACGAACCCAGCCAGCGCCGAATAGGTGTTGGTGCGGTTCAGCCGACCGCGTCGGGACTGCCCCAACAAACATCGGTCGCCGTCGGATGCGACAACGATGATCACCGGGTCTGTGCGTGGGTAGTTCTCTTTCTTGCACTGGGAGCATGTCCGTACCTGGCCGCCGCGTCCCATAAGGGTCTCACCCCCGCAGATGGCGCAGAAACCATTCACGTTGTGCCAGTTGATCTGGGCCCTGGCCTGGGCCACAATTCCGGAATCGGACGGGCTGAGTATATCGGTCACCGACCTCGCGTCGACGAACCTAAACCCACTCCCCTCACTCAGTTCCAATAGCGCTCTTTCCTGGGCGGAGATATCCACGGTGAAATGGGCGGTGTCGTCCAGCAGACCCAAGAATATGGGAGTCGCATCTACTCCCAGTCGTTCCAGGTCAGAGGAGCCGACCCAGCCCAATCCCTCTTGGGCGCCTTCAGTGACCAAGATATTGAGGTCACGAAGTGGCAAGAATCTACTTGTAGCGTCTTTAGCTTTGTCCGCAATCCATTCGTCGTCGCGGCGCACCGTTTCACCGCGGTCGACGGGGTTTCTGGAATAGACGTGAGAAAAATTCAACTTTGGATCTTTCATTCTTGGTTCATCGCCTTGATTAGATAATATGGTTGCCCAGTGGTTAACCCGGTAGATAACCGCCAGTCTATCCGATTCTACCAGCAATACCCATCTTGCTATGCGGTTGGTTGGTCGCTATCATGCGGCAAAAGTCGGTAAGCCGCTGCGTCTAAAAGGAGTAAAGCATGGCACGAACACCCACAGTGACCAGAGATCAGGTGCCCGAGAAATACCGGGAGGCCTTTGACAGTGAAGTGGCCATCAGCAGGAACGCCATGGAGAATGGGCCTGGCTCCGTGATGATCAACAGCCCTGAGATGCGAAAACGGGCCAACCACCTGGTCTTCTACTTCAGACAGGAATCTGAGCTTCCGCAGAACATCCAGGAGATGGTCATGATTTTGACCGCGCGGGCCAAGGACTGCCAGTACATCTGGTTCGCCCACGCAGCCCGCGCCCGCAAAGTGGGAATCAGCGATGCCTTTGTGGATGCTCTCAGAGATAAGAAACCACTGCCCAAGCTGGCCGGCGCAGAACAGATAGTGGTTGACTACGCCACCGAGCTCTTCGGCACCAACCGGGTCAGCGATGCCACGTTCAAAGCTGCCATCGATCATTTTGGCGCACAGCTCTTGACCGAGTTGACCACCATGATGGGTTACTACTCCATGCTGGCGCTAAACGTGAACGCCTTTGATGTGGATGTCCCCGAAGGCGGAGAAGCGCCCCTGGTCGTTTAGCCCACACCCCGTCGAACCGGTAAATAGAAAGTGCCCTACCCAGAAATCTAGGTGGGGCACTTTTGCGCTCTGAAACTCGGCACTGGCTAAAGATTTAGCGAGTGTTCCTCGTAGTCCTTGACCTTGTCGTACACCTGCAGCCGGTGGCGGCCGGCTTCCAGAACGAATATCGAGTCATTCTGGTCCACATTCACCGCCACAGGACGTCGGAAACGCCACTCCGGTTCCATGTTCGCCCGCCGACGGGCCTTGACGATATCAGGGTTGGCATCGATATAGGTCTGGGTCCACGGCGAGGGCTGCTGAGCGTCGCCCACCAAGGTGGTGACGAAATGGCCATCGGGTCCATAGACCTGGACACGGTGGTTGCCCCAATCCGTGATGTAGACGTCACCTTCGGAGTCCACAGCTACCCCGGTGGGTCCATGGAGGCCTCCAACGCCGCCGTCATTTCCTTGGAACATGACCTTGAAATTGCCGTTGGCATCAAAGCTCTGAACCCGGTTATTCTTCCAATCGGCGACGTAGACATCACCAGCCCGGTCCACGCAGATACCCCAGGGAAGGTTGAACTCGCCATCGCCGTCGCCTGGTTGTCCAAACCCGCCCAGGAATGCCCCATCTTTGGTAAACTTTTGGATTCGGTTGTTGGCGCTATCCACGACCAGCAGATTGTCATCTGCGTCAAAGGCGATGCCTGACGGCCCGGCCAACTCCCCTTCACCGCTGCCTACTTCTCCCCAGGAGGACAGGAACGTCCCCTCTTTGTCGAAGACGGAAATCCGGTTCAGGAAATCGTCTGATGCGAAGACATTGCCTTCGCTGTCCAGGTCAATCGACCGGGGCCAAACGAACTGGCCATCGCCCCGTCCTGCAGCGCCAAACTGGCCCAGAAACTCGTGGTCACGGGTGACCCGGGTGATGCGCTGGCCGATCTCCTCGACACCCCGGCTGATGACATAGATAAGGTCGCCTTCCCCAAAAATGAAATCTTGGGGCGACCAGAATCCCTGCCCCGACATGCCGTACATGCCGATGCAGTAGCTGTAATCAAATACACGCCCAGCGGCGACTGTTGTTAGCATCTCTGCTCCTTCTCGATTCCAGGTAAACGTCGAACCACGTTGGAAGATCGAGCGGGTTAAACGAATTGAATCTGTTCGAACTTGCCGCCGACGATTGGCACTGGATCAACTCCCAGCCATTGATCAACGACGCTGGAATAGAAGCCCCTGAAGTCATAACTCGGGTCCAAGTCACCCTGGTTCAGGTCTTCCGGTTTGAGTGACGGATATGAGCCATACATCCCGCCTTTAACGGCGTCTCCGATGATGAACGCGCCACCACCGGCACCGTGATCAGTGCCGGTGCCATTGTCACGCACCCGACGGCCGAACTCCGTGAAGATCATCATGACCACGTTGTCAGCGGCGTCGTGTTCGTGCAGGTCATCAAAGAAATCGCTGATTGCCGCCGAAACCTCAGTCCACAACCTGGTGTGCATGGGAGTCTGGTTGAAATGGGTGTCGTAGGGAGCGTGGGACGTGTAGAACACCTGGGTGCCCAGGTCTGCCAGATGCACCCGGGCCACGTCTCTCAGGTATTTGGCGATGGCGTTGTCGCCATACTCCACACTTGAGCTGTATTTCTCGGGGGCGGACTTGATGATGTCTGCGCCCTTCAAGGCGTCACGGCCGGTCTGACCCAGGTAATCCATGGTTGCGCCGGTACCGATGGCCGGGGCGTACATCCTGGCGAACCGGTCCATCAAACGGGTGCGGTCCTGCTCGCTGGCAACACCGGGCACGCTGGACATCAATCCGTAGGTCTCAAGGTTAGATACAGATGTTATCGGTACACCTTTCAATGCCAGCGCACGGGGCAGACCCTGACCAAAGTTGACGCATTTCAGGACGTTCTCGCCCTGGGGGTCCAGGTCTCGGACCAACTTGGCGACCCATCCTTCTGTGCCCACCGTATCTGGTTCACAGGTGTGCCAGATGTCCATGGCCCTAAAGTGAGACCGAGGCGAGTTTTCAAACCCGATTCCGTGGATGATGGCGACTTTGCCATCGTCGTACATCTGTTTGAAGGGGGCCATATTAGGATTGAAGGCCAACTCATCGTCGATGGGCAGGACCTTGTCCTGGGGAATCCCGACTTTGGGTCGGTTGTCGTGATAATGGCCGTTGGTATACGGGATTATCGTGTTGAGATAGTCGTTTGCCCCGGTGAGTTGCAGTATCACCAACACCGGGTCTTTCTTGTTTGCAGTCATGTCCTCACCTCGTCTTGAATATTCTTGAATATCAATGGATGGATGGGTTTAAGCGAATTGGAAGTCTCTCGACGCCGCGATCAACGCCAGCATCACTCCAATCTTCTGCTTTGATCTTTCGGACTCTGTTTCCGACTCCCAATTCAGGCCGCCATCTTCGGTCGCCTGATCAAGGAGTTCGGCTTTAGTAGACTCGCTGAAATCCAGCGGCCCCACCAGATCCAGACAACCGTCCACAAACTCTTGAGGGGTGGTTGCGCCCCGCTGTTTGAGGTCGGAGATGATGGCTTTCACTCCGGGAAGGGTGATATCCCCCAGGAGACCGGCGGCGAAATTCACCCTGCGGACCAGCGCTCCGCCGTCGATCCACTCCCCTCCCGTATGCCAGCTTTCCACGCTTGGTGGGTTCAGCAACTCCTGGCCCTGGTAATTGCACTCAAATGCCAGACTGTTGAACCCTGGGCGCGGGCCCTGGAAATTACCAGCCAGGCGAACGGTGCTGACCACCAGTTCTGCCGGGCTTTTCACATGGGCAAAGCGGGCGTTCTTGAAGAAATCAGAGTTGAACAGCACCCGGAGCATGGCCCGCAGGTTGCCGTCCGATTCGTCATAGGCGGCGACCAGTTGGTCTATGGCGTCCTGGTCGTTGGGTGGGTTGATGTTCCAACTGGGAACCTGGGGTTCGTCAGCGACGAAGAAGTTATACAGATGCCTGGCCAGGAAGCGCGCTGTGGCCGGTTGTTTGACCACTATGTCAATGATGTCTTCCCCGTTGAAATTACCAACGTGGCCCAGGAAATTCTTTTCGCCGTTATCGTGGTCTTCGGGGCGGTACTCAAAATTCCAGTAGAA
>PCAH01000067.1 GCA_002730485.1 Dehalococcoidia bacterium
CCGTTGACGGTGTGGACGACTTTGAGAGCATGCGAGAAGTTCTGCGTCGCCGGTTCAAGCGCTTGGCCACTGCCAGGGCTGCTGAGAAGGCCGGAGAGAGCGACGGAGCCGGGGCCGACAGCTTTGGCGTGATTCCAGATCTGGTGCTCATCGACGGCGGCAAGGGTCAACTTTCCGCGGCTCTGGAAGTGTTCTTGGAAATGGGCATCGATGATGTACCCCTGGCATCACTGGCCAAGGAGAATGAGGAGTTATTTGTACCCCATACTCCCGAGCCGATCATCCTGCCGCGCGATTCTCAGGCTCTCTACCTGGTGCAGCGTATTCGCGATGAAGCCCACCGTTTCGCAATTACATTTCATCGCAACTTGCGCAGCAAGAGCAGCCTGAAATCACCCATCGATAACGTCACTGGTATCGGTCCAAAACGCAAGCGAATGCTCATGCGCCGCTTCGGCACCCTAAAGGGTATCAAGGAGGCCGCCGTGGACGACATCGCGTCGGTACCCGGCATGACGCGCTCCCTGGCGATCAGGCTCAAGCAGACCATCTAGCCCTCTACGCTCTCACGCCTGCGTCACGCCTATGATCTGAGGCTGAGATCTCAAGTCCTTACACTTATACCCAGCACCCTGTTTGCCTTTGCACAAACCGTGCGGTACGATGTGATTCGGTATCCCAGATGGGTATCCTCTTACCTTTGGCTAAAGTGTAAACATGGTAAAAGTCTCCATATCCCTGCCCAACAATACCCAGATCACCTTCGAGTCTGAAGAGTCGGAAGTACTGCATGAAGTTGTGGGTATGGTGCTGCGAGACCTTCCCAAAGAGTTGATGCAGTCCTCTGCGTCAGATGGAGGGGACGCCGCCGGCATAATTGCCAGTGAGGCTACGGAAAAAAGTACCAACGCTGCCGCACCGGCCGAAACCATGACGCCAGAACCGGTATCTCCACCAGCAACCCAACCGGAGATCGCCCAACCAAGCGAACCGTCAGAAGCGACGCAACCCGCCGTCCCGGAGTCTGCCGCGGCCACCACGGAAACCGTCGGCCAAACGGAGACACTACCGCCGGAATTTCTGTCCGAAAGCGGGCGCGCAGATTTCGAAAGATTCTGTCAAAACGCCAACCCCCTCGGCGACATGCGCCGTGTGGTCGTGGCTGCCGTTGGTGCCAACCGGCACTTCGGTGTCGACGGTGTAAATGCCAACGACCTGGCTTGGCTCTTTGATGCCGCTGGATGGCGCAAACCCGGCAACTTCACCCAGACCCTCCGCAACGCCGCCCGTTCCAAGTTTGGCTGGTTGGAACGCATCCCTGGTCGCTCCGGTCGTTACGCCGCAACCCCCCTCGGCATTTCCAAAACCCTCACCGCCGAATAACTCAGCTAGCAACCCAACAAGGTTTGTCCGGCGATTCGGTAGAATTTTCCACATCCGGGGTAATCGATTCCGTATAATGGCAGGCGGGCCTCGGCCGTGCTATACAGTTGCTTGCCTGCGACTCACTTACCTGGGCCCCACATACAGGAGAGCACTAAAGACTGGATGGAAATTTTTAAAACTGCCCCCAAGCGCGCCATGGCGGTCACCCCTCATCCCGACGACTGCGAAGGTGGATGCGGCGGCGCGCTGGCGAAATGGGTCAAGGAATTTGGCACCGTGGCTTCTGTGGTCATGTGCACCAACGGCAACAAGGGCACCGGCGACCGGGAGATGACGTCAGAGAGACTGGCCGCCACCAGAGTTGTGGAACAGAACAACGCTTCCGACATAGTCGGCGTTACTGACGTTGTATTTCTTGGGCATCCCGACGGCGGTCTGGAAGACACCGATCTCTTCCGCAGCCAGGTGACGCGGGAGATTCGGCGATTCAAACCTGACCTGATTCTATGTATCGATCCCTACCGGACCACCTCCCACACTCACCGGGACCACCGCAAGAGCGGCCAGGTGGCGTTGGACGCAGCCTTCAGTTATGCGTGGAGCTACCAGCACTTTCCCGAGCAGATCACCGAGGAAGGCCTGGAGCCCCACCGCGTGGAACAAGCGTTTCTCTGGGGAGGTGAAGACCCGGATGTATTCATAGATATACAGGAATATCTGGACGTCAAAGTCGACTCCCTTGGCGCACATGCCAGCCAGATGTCATCCACCAGAGAAGAGCGGTTGGAACGCATCAAGAACAATTCAGGCCGCCACAAAGAGAAGACCGGCCTTGATTACGCTGAGGGATTCCGCCGGATCACATTCGACCTTGGCTCACTGGAGTGGCAGTTGATGCACCGGTAGCGGAAAACATCGACGGCAGTCCCGAACAAGAAAAAACGCTCCGGCTTTCACCGGAGCGTTTTTCAATTACCTGTTTGTTGGGGAACTCAGCCGCTAGGTTGTGGGCTCCTTCCATAGCACTTCAAATATCTGCTCTTCATCGTCGAACCCTTTCAGGGTCCTCCGTCCAAAGTTCGCGTATTCATGCTCTGAGTTTGAAGGGCCGTTGGCGACTTGCCGCAAAAGCTCCGACACCAATATTTGGCCGCCAGCTGACTCGTCCATGATTCGCGCGGCCATCACCACGGCCGACCCAAAGTAATCATCTTCCTCCTTGATTACCTCGCCAAGGTTCAGACCGATCCGCACCTTCAATTGGGTATCGGGGTGTTGAAGATTGAATTCTTCGAGCTCCCTCTGGATCTCCACTGCGCAGGTCACGGCTTTCCTTGCACTGTAGAAAGCGATCATGAAGCCGTCTCCGGTGGTCTTGACCTCAAGGCCGCCGTGCTCGTCCAATTTCTCGCGGATTATCTTGCTATGAGAAGCAAGTAGTATCTGGTTCTGTTCATCGCCTAGCCGCGTCATCATCTGGGTTGAGTCTTCTAGGTCAGTGAACATGATGCTGGCTGTAATCTGTCGCACCCGACGTTCCAGTTGAGTATAGGCAACTTCCAACTCGTGGACCAGGTTCAGCCTTTCATCCTCCGCAGCCTTGTTGGAGCGGCGGTTTTCAGCGTCGCGGAGTTCCCTTTCCACTGCTGGACCAAGTCTAGCCAGGTTGTTCTTCATGATGTAATCGTGGGCGCCAGGCTTCATGGCCGCCACGGCAAGGTCTTCACCAATGCTGCCGGAGACGATGATGAAGGGGAGGTCTTGCCCAGACTCGTGGAGCATGCTCAATGCCTGAAGGGACTTGAACTGGGGCAAACCGTGGTCAGACAGCACAACATCCCAGCCGCCCTTTGCCAAAGCCGCGGCCAGTTCCGATTCTGTATCAACCCGCTCGTATTCGGGTTCAAACTGCGCCCGACGCAGTTCACGCAACATCAACGTCGCGTCGTCCTCTTGGTCCTCCACAATCAGGACCTTCAGGGGAGTGGCCATATTGCCACCTCCTTACCTGGGCGGCGGTTCGTTCAATACCTGCCAATAGAGGCCAACCTGCCGCACCGCTTCAATGAATAATGTGAAATCTACCGGCCTACGAATGTAACTATTTACACCCAGAACCTATCCGCCTACGTGCGTGATACCACCACGACATACTGCTACACTTGGGCCGCTTCGGGGAGGATACTGACCCAAGTAGCTGCAGTTTCGGGCTCCTGTCCGTAATTGAACTATGTCTCACGCTGAGGGATTGCTGGTATCTAGCCATCTCCTAGCGTGAGGAAGATACAGTGTCCCCACACTCAACCCCTTTGACCAAACCTGACCATACAAGAACCCCTCGAGTCGGGTTACTCCGTTAAGACCAGACCCTGCAGAGCAGGTAGTCTCCCATGAGCTGTTATCCAAGCTTCATTTGCGTATTGGGAAGATCGATGGCAAACCGGTTTCGGTTCGCCGTTAAGAACTCGTTTGGAATAACATTGATGGAGACGGTCCTAGCCCTGGCGATGTTCTCGTCTGCAGGTACGGCAGTGCTCCTGGGAGTAAGAGCCGCCCATACCTCAAGCGACCGCGTCAACGCTAACGCCATAGCGGAGAACCTGGCGCGAAACCAGATGGAGTACGTCTTCTCCCTAGATCTGGTCTCGGCGCCAGGGAACTACGCCTCTACGCCTCCCTGGCTGATGACACAGGGTTAAGCATTTCGATTCCCACGGGATATGCCGTTAGCGCTGCAGCGCAGACCTACATCGCCGATGACGGATACGACGGGTCAATCCAAAAGGTCGTCGTCACCGTAACCAGAGACGGAACAACCATTTTAGTTCTTGAATCGTTAAGGTCAGACCCTTGAAGCCTGGTTCGACGCCCATGAGATCGATTCGCAAAACACTAAGGTCATCCGGAGGGTTCACCCTAATCGAGCTATTGATCTCCGTGACCATCTTGACGGTGGTTGTGGGCATCTTCGGTGCGGGTATGTTCCAGGTGCTTTCCATCCAGCGTTTTTGGACGGATGATGTCAAAGCAGTCAGAGAAGTCCGCCACGCGGGTAGCTGGTTCGCTGGCGACGCCCTAAACGCCACAGAGGTGTACGATGCAGGCGACTCCACCCGTCTCACCTGCACCCCCAGTCCCGATGTGGAACAGATCACCCTGGACTGGACAGACACATCTGCCGTCGCTCACACCGCGGTCTATAGCATCGTGGGTACTGAGCTCCAGCGTAATTTTGACAGCAATGGTTCACCCCTGATATTGGCCACTGGCGTGGCAGCCAATACCATCAGTTTCACGCTCTGCGGGAATACCCTTAGGATGAATGTGAGCATCCAGGGAGACCGCAGCACGACAGACGACCTAGACCTCATCACCTACGTTAGGAAACTCTCTTGATCCGAGCTGCCTTTGATCGTTTGAGGGGCAGCAATCAACGCGGCGGAATCGCCATTCTGACCGCTCTGGGTTTCCTTTTGTTCTCCGTGCCCCTGATCACATCATCGTTGGACCTGGCGCAAGTCACGGCCATTGACGCGCGTATCAAGACGAACCTCACTCAAAACCACTAATGCGGCTTGGCGGTCGGAGAATACTTCGATTACCTGGCAGCAGACATCGATCGCTGGGACGCTTGGCTAACCACGTACACAGACGACGGAGATCCTGCCGTATACGAGGAGACTAGAGATACCTGCGGTGAGGACGTATTAATCCAAGTGTCACAAGGAGCAGTCGTCTCGCCCATATTGGTGGATGGTTCCCTCGACGACACTATCATCATACCCAACATCTCAGCCTACAATGACCGGGATTTCCAGGTAACAGAGACGGTTTCGGACGCCAATCCTACCGGAGGTGATTCTGTTGTTTATACCATCACGGTGGCCAACCGTACTTCAAGTACCAAATGGGTAGATGAGATCAAAGCCTACATCAACGACGACTTCATCTACGATTGCAACGCGTCTGCGGACCAAATCACCTTCCCTGGAGTGGATCCCGAGGACATAGATCCAGACCACCGTGACCACGGACATTTTTGCAGTGGCGACGGCGACCGCGATATTACATGGGATCTAGGTTTCTTCGACGGCTTCATCGGATCCCAAGAGGAAATCACGTTGACCTACACGGTCGTTACCAGCACCGACGCGGGTACTTACTGCAGTGAAGCTAAAGTTAAGCCCGATGAGAACGACAATAAAACCGGTCAAACTGCGATAGTTCAAATAGGATCTACACCAGGGCTCTGTCCGGATGAAGCGATGGTCGTGACCAAGACCTGGACCTCGGCAACTTTGGTTTCCACGAATACCAGTACTACACCCTATCAATATACTTTCACTGTCGCCTTCGAGATCAAGCTGGACAACATAGGCGAAGATGATTTGGATATCGACGACATCAATGACCTTGTGCCGCTTGGCTTCTCTTACACCGCCATGGACTTCACCGGGGATATCACGACTGCGCCTTCGAGCACCGCCACGGAGGAAACCACTGGTCGTGAGGAAATAATCTGGACTTTCAGCCCAGACGTGTCCGTTTCCTCTGGGACCTCTAAGACCCTCAAGTACACGACCACAGCGGTGGTCACCAGGGGAAATTACTATAGCGATGTACTAACCGACTTCGATGGCGATGTTTTTACAAAAGATAAGTACACCTGGCCAACGGCCATGATCGCTATAAGAGACCAATTCATAAACACGGCCACCACCGTCGATGATTCGCAGGTTGTTGCCAATATTCAGTTAAATGTCGCATCGGATGGCGGATTGGTGGATAACTGGGATATCCCTTAATCCCAGACGACCTGTTCCTGGGATATCTCCTACAAGCTCTGGCTAACGCACCATTCCCCCGTCACCTCTGGAAAAAGACATCCCCTGGGAACGCATCATAGACGTGGTGTTGCTGCGGGCTATTGCCCTGAGAAAGTTGGACACGATTCCCGTATTCTTTCGGGCTTCTTTCTTGGGTGCAGGCAGGGAAACATCAGAATTCTCATCCAATAACCCCCATTGCGACGGCAGGCTACTGCGGGTGACCACTCCCTTTGGCGCTATCAGATAGTGAAAGTCGGCGATGCCCATGAACTTGGGGTCATGGAATTTGGTGCTGTACGTCGCCACCCTATTTCGAAACGCCTCTTCTTTTCCGGACACCCGCCGATAATCAGCCAATGCCTGCTTGAACGCAGGAACCTCCCGCCAGGCTTCTGGGCTCGTTTGCTTGGCGTAATCAACCGCCTGACGCAGTGTCTCTTTGGCCAGATCAGTACGGCCTGTTACCCGGCCCTCCGTGCCCTGTAAATCTGAGAGGTCACCGGCGGTATGGTCATCTCGCGAAAAATCCGATCTGCTGGATTTGACCTCGATGATGTAAAAGGTGTTCTGCGGCCCCACCGCAGCCAGGTCCACTATCCGGCCACCCGGACCCTCCAGTTTCACCTCCAGACCAATGACCCGGCAGTCAGCTTCACGGTACAACCACTCCCAGGCAACCATCTTCAAGTCATACGTCAAAGCAGTCTCGTTGCCGCGTTTGAATGGGCCTGGAGCCACCGCCACACCCGCCATACCCACTTCCCCTCATCATTGATATTCACAACTAGTTTTACAGCCAGTAGACCAAAATTATGATGACGGCGTTACCGTGGATTTTCAACGAGCTACTGTCTCAAACTACGGACCCACAGTTACAAAAGCAAAGCCCCCAGCGAAATCGCCGAGGGCTTTGTTCTTACTACAAATGCAGGGGAAATCCGGACTTGGGAAACGCTGACTCTTACTCCAAATCTTGCAGTCTATGAATCATCTTCCTCATTTGAGCTTCGTCTGGCTTCTTCTCGCAATACAAGGAGAAACTCACCTCGTCCAATAGTCCACCGTAGCGCTCCACAAACTTGTCGGCGATCTCGTCATACTCGCCGGAGACACAGAAGGCGTCCAGCATCTCATCCGAGACCAACTCTCCCATCTCAGCCCATTGACCTTTCAGAGACATCTCATGCAGCACCTGGCCTATCTCAAGATAGCCATGGGCTTCCAGGACAGGGAAATACGACCTGGTAGATGCGTAGAAGGCAATCCGTCGTCGGACCTCAGCCTGCATAGCGATGATGCTCGATTTATCTGGTCCAGTGATGATGAACCCGCCACCGGTGACTTTCAACGCACTGGCGTCTCTGCCAGCCTTCTGGGCGCCTTTCTCCAGCCCTGGCCTCACAACTTTTCGGACGTACTCCGGCGACGTGAGACTGTGGAGCATCAGCCCGTCTGAGACTTCACCGGCCACCTGGCAGTTGTAGGCATTAACTGCAGCGGTGTAGACCTCGGGTGCAGGGAATTCGCTGGGGCCGGGGTCAAAGAACGGCGTCATCAGCGAGAAGTTGTAGCTGTCCCCGTGGTACTCCAGTTTTTCACCGGTCTGCCAACCGTGCCAAATCGCCTTCAAAGACTTCACGTAGTCTCTGAGTCGGGGACCTGGAGCTTCCCAGTCGGTGGAGAAGCGACGCATGATATGACCTTTCACCTGGGTGCCCAGGCCCAACCGGAAGCGGCCTTCTGACAGGTCTTGCAGGTCCCGAGCCAGGTAGGCGGTGATCATTGGAGAGCGAGGGAAGGCGATGGCGACCCGAGTCTCCAGAATCGTCCGGTTGGTTGAGGTGGCAGCCAGGGCCAAAGGCAAGAACGAATCGTGGGCGGTTTCGTTGGCCGACATGGAATCGTAGCCCATCCCCTCTGCCCAAGCAGCTTCAGACGCTACTGAAGCTAGTTTTTCTGTGGCCAGCCGGTAAGTTACTCTCATACTTAATCCCGGTCGTTGTCCCCTAAGTTCAGAAATTCCTGATCAGATTTGGCCGCCATGACAAAGTCGTTACGGTGCAGGTTCCGGATCTTATGCGTCCACCAAGTCACCTGGACTCGGCCCCACTCGGTGATCAGACGAGGGTGGTGTCCCTGATCTTCGGCCAGGGCTCCCAGCTCTGACGTGAAATCCAAAGCCTGCTGAAAATCCTTGAACTTGAAGACTCGGTCCAGTTTCGGGATGCCGTTTTCGTGGGTCAGCTCCCAGTCCGGAATCTCTGGCTGTAGTTGGGTCACCTCTTCGTCGGTCACATGGGGTGAATCCCGACGACAGGCCTCGCATTTTTCGTTGTTTAATCCGGCCATGCTATGTCCTTCGGTGGTTCAGCGTAAATCTTAATCTAACCTGGCGATGCAGAACCGCCGTGATGTTATGTCCAGAAATTTTAGCATAGGGCGAGCCTGTTTTTTCCAGTGATTCCATGTTTCTAAGAATTCCGAATATTGACTCCGAGGGTGCCTGTAATTAGAGTCGAAGCGAAATAACCAGCCACCACCGTTAACCCTAGGCCCGATATGCCTAGAATATCCACTAAAGACGAGAAAAAAGATGCAGATTGAGCTTGGCAAGATTCAGACAATAGTCGGAACCGGAGAAGAAGGCTATGCCGGTGACGGCGGGCCCGCTATTGAATGCCTCATCGGAGAATCCTACGGCTGTGCCTTCGACGCCGACGACAATCTCTACATCTGCGACGGTCGCAACCACACCGTAAGGCGTATCGACAAGAACACCCAGATCATCACCACCGTGGCTGGTACTGGTGAAGCCGGTTATTCCGGAGACGGTGGCCCGGCAACCCAGGCGACCATGGACAATCTGTATTCCCTGACGCTGGACACCAACGGCGATATCTACATCGTAGACCGCTTCAACGCAGCCATTCGAAAGGTGGAAGCCGCCACGGACATCATCACCACCGTGGCCGGTACTGGAGAAGCTGGCTACAGCGGAGACGGTGGCCCTGGGACTCAGGCGCAGATGCGCGAACCCAACGACTGTTTTCTGGATGGGAATGGCGGTCTGCTCATAGCCGATATCCAAGACCAAAGAATCCGCCGTCTTGACCTGAACACCGGAATCATCACCACCTTTGCCGGAGACGGTGAGAAACGGCGCGAGGGCGACGGTAAACCAGCAACAGAGGCCTCTTTGATGGGTCCCAGGGCAGTCTGCCGGGATAGCAAGGGCAACACCTATATAGCCGAGCGCGAAGGCAACGGCGTCCGCAAGGTGGATACCAACGGAATCATGAGCACCTTCGCCGGCACAGGAGAACCTGGCTACACCGGTGACGGCGGCCCGGCATTGATCGCCACCTGGGGCGCGCCCAAAGCCATGCGCTGCGATAACCGGGACAATCTCATCGTAGTGGACACGGAGAACAACGCCGTCCGGTTCATCGATGCCACCACCAGCATCGTTACCACCATTGCCGGCGGGCACCAAGGTGGCGACGGCGACGGAGGCGATGCCATCGGCTGCGGTTTGGAACGCCCTCACGGTTGTGGAGTCGACCGAGACGGCACTCTGTATATCGCAGACGGCATCAACCATCGGGTACGCGTGGTGGGAATGGGCCAACAGTCCACACGGCCAGAATACAACCCTAACCGAGCATGGTAATATCGGGGTGTGCTAAAAGGCCAGCGTAAGATGATCAGCAAACGGAGGATTGGACATGTCACTGATTAAAAACCTTGGACACGTAGGCATCATTTGTGACGACCTCATGAAGGTGCGGGACTTCTACACTCGGGTGATGGGCCTGACCGTCACCGATGAGAATCTGGAACGGGGCATCTGCTTCCTCAGCGCCGATCCGGATAACGAACACCATGAGTTAGCCCTGGGCCAGGCACGCGGCGCTGACCATCCTGAAGGTGCACGCTACGCAACCGAGAACGTGGGCCAGATCTCCTACATCGTGCCAGACATGGCTGCCTTACGGGAACTGAACAACCGGTTCAAGGCAGAGAATATCGAGATACTGCGCACGGTCACCCACGGCATATCCTGCAGCATCTACTTCCACGACCCAGAGAATAACGTGGGCGAGGTCTACTACAAGACCGGATTCGTGGTGAAACAGGGGTTCAGCCGAGCCATCGACCTAGAGAGTCAAACCGACCAGGAGATCCTCGATTTCTCCCAATCGTTCGAAGCCACTGAAGGGCCGTTCCAAGGCGCTCAGGTACCTGTAGGCGGCGACGACTAGACCGCCCATCAACCTGGCAATTCCGATCTGACGAAAAATGCCCCAACCGTTTTACGGTTGGGGCATTTTTCGTTTCGGCGTAAACGGACAGCCGCCAATCCGACGCACCTTCCCTTGAGCCGTGCCCATCCGAGGTTTATAGTCTTTACAGCATGACTGATTTCAGCAGATACACCGTTTCCATCGACTACGACCGGCGCCTGTACAAACAGGACATCGCCGGATCGATGGCGCACGCCAAGATGCTGGCCAAGCAGGGCATCATCTCCCAGGAAGACGCAGCCCAGATAACCCAGGGTTTGGCGTCGATAGAGCAGGAAATCACCGAGGAGAAATTTCCCTGGGACCCGGCCCTGGAAGACCTGCACATGAATATAGAAAGCCGCCTGCACCAGATCATAGGTGCTGCGGCGGGCAGACTGCACACCGCCCGGTCGCGAAACGACCAGGTAGCCGTCGATCTACGGCTCTACACCAAGGCCGCCATCGTGGACCTGGTCAAAGGTTTGCGCGGCGTGCAATCGGCGTTGGTTGGCCTGGCCGGTAAATACCAGGGCGTGGTGATGCCCGGCTACACCCACGTCCAACGGGCCCAACCGATCCTGTTCCCCCACCATATGCTGGCCTATTTTGAGATGTTCCAAAGGGACGTCGGCCGCTTTGAAGACTGCTATCGGCGCACCGACGTGATGCCCCTGGGCAGCGGAGCCCTGGCTGGCGTCGCCTACCAGACCGACCGCGAGTTCCTGGCCGCCGAGTTGGGTTTCAGCCGCATCAGTGCCAACAGCATGGACGCTGTGGCAGATCGGGATTTCGTGGTCGAATTCCTGGCTGCTGCCTCTCTCTGCATGATGCACTTCTCCCGACTATCCGAGGAGCTGATTCTTTGGTCCAGCGGCGA
>PCAH01000068.1 GCA_002730485.1 Dehalococcoidia bacterium
CACCGCGCCGTTTTAGTTCGCGTCTTCAACGCCGTCGTTGATGCCATCAGCATCCGTGTCCACGTTCAGTGGGTTGGTGCCTGTGGCTACTTCCAGGCCGTCGTTGAGTCAGTCACCGTCGGTATCGGCGTTCAGCGGGTCCGTGCCATGGGTGTTAACCTCGTCGCCGTCACTCAGACCATCTGCGTCGGTGTCAGCGTCCAGCGGGTCGGTTCCGTGGGTATTCACCTCATCGCCGTCATTCAGACCGTCGTTGTCCGCGTCGGGATCCAGCGGGTCTGTTCCGAGGAAACCGATCTCGGTCACCTCGATCAGACCATCGTTATCCGTGTCCGGGTCAAGTGGGTCGGTGCCGTATATGTTGACCTCGTCACCGTCTTTGATGCCATCGGCGTCGGTATCCGAGTTCAGCGGATCCGTGCCGTGGGTGTTTACCTCATCTCCGTCGGATAACCCTTCGTCGTCAGTGTCAGCATCCAATGGATCGGTGCCGTGGAGATTTACCTCATTACCGTCACTTAGGCCATCGGCGTCAGTGTCGGCTTTTAGTGGATCGGTGCCGACGCTGATCACCTCAACTCCATCTGAGAGGTCGTCATTATCTGTGTCCGCATTAAGCGGGTCAGTCCCGTGGATCAGCACCTCGTCTCCGTCACTGAGTCCGTCTCCGTCACTGTCAGCGTCCAGCGGGTCAGTACCGTGGACGACTACCTCGCTGCCATCGCCGAGGCCGTCTCCGTCAGTATCGAAGTCCAATGGATCGGTGAGATGGCTGTTGACCTCACTTCCGTCACTTAGCCCGTCACCGTCGGTATCGGAGACCAACGGGTCGGTCAAATGGACGTTGGCTTCATCGCCGTCGGAGAGCCCGTCACCGTCGGTGTCAGCGACACATGGGTCCGTTTCCCCTGAGTCAACTGATTCGTTCTGATTTGCGTCTTCAACCCCGTCATCGATGCCATCAGCATCGGTGTCTTGGTCGTTCGGGTTGGTGTTGGTCGTTACTTCCAATCCGTCGCCCAAACCGTCGCCATCGGTGTCTGCGTTCAGCGGGTCCGTACCGACGACATTCACTTCGAGAGCGTCGTCAAGGCCATCAGCGTCGGTATCGGCCTGAAGCGGATCGGTTCCAAAGAAGAACACCTCAAACCCGTCGGGCAGGCCTTCACCGTCGGTATCGTCATTCAGAGGGTCGGTCCCGTGGGCATTTACCTCATCTCCGTCAGGCAGCATATCCGAGTCGCTGTCCCAATCACGAGGATCAGTTTCTCCGGAGTCTACAGAGCCATTCAGATTCGAGTCTTCAACACCGTCATTTAGGCCGTCGAAGTCTGTGTCCGGGTTTGTTGGATTGGTTCCGGTCGACACTTCAAGCCCGTCCCCCAGACCGTCACCATCGGAATCAGGATTCAATGGGTTCGTTCCGTGCGCGCTGATTTCAGGGCCGTCTTCGAGTCCGTCGCCGTCTGTGTCAGGGTTGAACGGGTCTGTGCTGTAACTATTTACTTCGAATCCGTCGCGCAGGCCGTCATCATCAGTGTCAGGGTTGTTGGGATCGGTTCCGATTACGTTTACTTCTGTCCCATCCCCTAGGCCGTCATTATCGGTATCGGCATTGGTCGGATCAGTCCCGGTGAAGATCACTTCAATCCCGTCGTCAAGGCCGTCGCCATCGGTGTCAGGATCGAGGGGGTCGGTGCTGTGGGAATGTACTTCATCACCGTCGGAAAGTCCGTCGCCGTCGGTGTCGATATCAAGAGGGTCTGTGCCGGCGGACGATTCATCGTCGTCCGACAGCCCGTCTCCGTCGTCGTCGGGATCACAGGCATCACCGGCGCCGTCGCCATCGGTGTCCAGTTGGCCCACGTTGGAATGCAATGGGCAGTTGTCGCCCGGGTTCAAGATTCCGTCGTAATCGGAGTCGTTTACCTCGAACGAACTTATGTCGCTTTCGGCACCGCCCACTGCGTCGCCGTTCAAGGGACGGGAGATGCCACGTTGGTCTCCAGAGGGACCAGCGCTGGTATCTGCGGCGTCCACAGCCGGGCTACCAAGTAACAAAGCATGGGTTTCGGTGGTACCACCGTTATTTACCAGGGGGCCGAGCTTTGCGTCAGTATCAACCACGTCGGTGGTGTCCGCGCTGTATGTGCACCCAGTAGTATCGCCGATCAAGTTGTTTCCATAAGAGTCGGGTGAACCGATACAATCGGGCCCGCTGGAACTGGCTAAATTCGCTGCGACTAAGGTGTTGGCCAGACCAACAGAGGAAGAGCCACCGGTGTTGGCAATCCTACCGCCGTCGCCTCCAGCCTGATTGTTGGCAACGGTGGTATTCATCATGGTTGGGTCAGCAGAGCCATCGAGGGAAAGCCCGCCGCCATTGACGCCAGCAATATTTCCACTTACGGTGCTGTTGACGATTGGTCCGCTAATCGTCCCGCCAACATATAAACCGCCTCCGTTATTGTCGGCGATATTGGCGCTGATGGTGGTATCGGTAATGGCCAGGTCTATGGTGCCGATAAAGTGGAGGCCGCCTCCGTCACGGCCAGCCTCATTGCCGTCGACAGTGCTGTCGTCCAGAGCCCAACTGTCGGTTCCAATGGAAGATATTCCAGCGCCGTCATTGACGGCCGTGTTCCCATTCAACGTGATACCGGTGATAGTCACTGCCCCGGCGGAGCGTATTCCGCCTCCCCATTGGCCTGAATCGTTCCCAGTGACCACACTGTCGATGATCGTTAGGTCTCCACTACCCGTAGAAGCGATCCCACCGCCGTTCTCGGTGGCGGTGTTGTCACTAATAATGCTATCGACGATGGTCAAAGAACCAGAGGTCCGCGTCGAAATGCCACCGCCCTCTTTGGCGCTGTTCCCAGTCACCACACTGTCGGCCAGATTGAGACTGGGACTGGTACCCATAAGTAGGATGCCGCCACCATTACCGGTCTCATTTCCGCCGGTGATGGTCAATCCGGAGATGTTGATGGTCCCAGACCGGAGAGGAAACGCTCGACTCCCGCCTTGGAGAGTCAGATCGGAGGCACCTGGCCCGATGATGGTCTGTCTTGATTGATGATCAAATGGCCACTAGAGAGATTGATGGTTCCCGTGACACTAAAATCGATGCTGTCACCGGAACTTGCGGCATCGATGGCTTCACGCAAAGTACATTCCGTACTGTCACAAACACCGGTGCCAGGATCGTTCAGGGAGTTAACGGTAAGGTCAGCTGCCTGGACGTTTGGCGCCAATGACGCTAGCAATACCAAAGCCGAGGCAAAGGCCAGTAGCAGCCAGATTCGAATCGAGTTGGGAACCGGTCGTATATTTGGGAACATAATCGCTCTTACTTAATATTTGTAATTTAGCGTTTAATTTCGTGGCAGGCCGGGAATCTATCTCCAGATGGTGAGGGTGTAGATTTTGCAGCGAACTTCGTCAATCAACCGTTTTAGTCCCAGTGGTCAATTCACCAAAGCTAGAACCTTTCCGATTCCGACCAACCCGGATAATGGCCTTAGGCCATTATTTGTCTACCTGGTGATGCGTCCCGATATCTCGGACTAGCTGACTGGGATTTCTACAGAGTTTATTGTCAGACCCCACTGAACTCGCGAATCAACATCACACTGCCTGCAATGACTATCACCGCTATCACCGCGTGACGGAAGAGGTGGTCATTGATCCGGGTCACCAGAACCGATGTCAGCCCTAACCCGATGATCAGCCCCGGTATCAAAAGCCCTATGTTGAGTAAGGTGTCTCGGTGCACCAGCCCTGTGGCCCAATAAAGCACGAAAGCCACTGCGTCTGAAGCCAGGAAGAACAAAGCCAATGCAGCCCGGACCGTATCCGGTTTCCACTTTTGGGAGATGGCATAGATCGCGCCGAGAGGGCCCCCGATGGCGATGGTGGTCACGGCCAGTGAAGTTAAAAAACCGAACAACGGACCAGCGATCTTATTCTCGGCAAATGGGAGTTGGACGTTCTTCAGGCTGAACAATCCCAGAAATATGATTACGATGGCAATGGTTATCCGCAGTACGCTGGGACTGGCCGCATTCAATGCCAGTACGCCGATGGGCGTTGCTACCACCCCGCCCAGGACCAAACCCATGCTGGCCCGTAGCTCCAATTGACGCCAGGTCCTCACCAATACCATGACCAGCATCAGGCCGATCAGGCAGTTGATGACCACCACCGCCTGCTGGGGTTCCAGGTAGATCAATAAGACCGGAGCGGACACCAGACCAAAGCCGAAGCCAACGGTTCCCAAGACTGTGGAGGCGGCGATGACGATCAGGATGCAGAAGAAAAGTTCGTAGCCTGTCAGCAAATCTGAGCTTAGTTCCCCTGGCTCCGGTTGAATAACCCCTGCTTGGCGGCCACGTTCAGAGCCAGATTAACGTCAATCACCGGTGGGCCGTTCCGTTTGACCTCTATCTCCAGCAATTGGGATTGGTTCACCGAGAAGGCACGTTCCCCATCCAACGCCACCGTGCAGTTCCGTTTTTCGATGGCCAGACGCTCGCCGTCAGCCATACGCTGCCAAGAAAAGATACCAACCCGTGGCACCACGCCTGGTGCAATCGGAGCCAGGACGGAGAAGTTTTCAGAATCGGCGACTTCCGGGTCGGCAATCGAGTATTGCAGACCGCCTTCGTCAGCCATGGAGACCGCCTCAAGTCGTGCCCCAATGGACGACAGGCCGATGGACGCAGGCTCAGCCCGGGTCAGAAATACTTCAAAAAGCGTCTCCATGTCCCAGATGGCCTTGGAGGCGACAAACCTCTCTTTGGAGAGGGCTACGTCTATCAGCGCTATATCCCGCAATTCGCCGTCCACGTACACATGCATTATCTTGCTGGGGATTGCCACATCCGGCAGATCGAACCAATCTTCAGCCACCATTCCCGCTGCCAGGCCCGCCAGTGTGCCCTCAACCATGCTCGGGAACACGTTATTGGTGCCGGTGGAGATTGCGACCATGGGGATGTTCTTGCTGCCGACCACTGCCGCACGGTTGGTGCCATCACCGCCCAATGTCACCAGGGAATCGACTCCCTGTTCGGCCATCAATCCCGCGGCTCTCACTGTGTCTCCCTCGGAGTAAAAAGCCGGCATATCGAGGAATTCGGGCTCGATGGAAATGCCAGGGTCGTCAGCCGCGCGCATCACCAGGTTCGAGCTATCGGGCATGGCCAGGACACGTTCAACCCCCACGGACTGTAGCCCAAGCATCACTCGCCGGACCGTGTTGACCTTCTCCCAATCAGGGATCACCCGAGCCTGGGCGACCAGCCGACGTATGTCCTTGCTAGCGGCGGGGTTTGCGATTATTCCTACCAGACCCAATGGATGTCTCCTTGAGAAGATCTAATCAAAATTCTGTGGTTCACAGGGTGTCTGCGCCGTTATAATTGCGCCAATCGTTTCCGAGACTGTCCGTGACCGCGTTTGAGGGCTTGACCTCCGGTCGCCAGGCAGGCCCGATTATAGCATTGGGAGGTCCGGTATGAGCGCTGAACTTGCTTTCGTGTCCGCCGTGGAATTGGCCAAGAGCATCCGCGAAAAAAAGGTCTCGTCATTGGAAGCCACCGAGAATTTCTTCCAGCGCATCGACCAACTGGATTCCAAGTTGAACTCATACCTGACCCTCTGCCGCGACCAGGCCCTGGCCGACGCCAGGGCAGCCGACGCCGCAGTTCAGCAGGGCGCGGAGTTGGGGCCACTCCACGGTGTGCCGATATCCATCAAGGATTTGGAGACGACCAAAGGCGTGGTCACCACCATGGGGTCGGCGATCTTCAAGGACCGGGTTCCGGACATGGATTCCATCGTGGTGGAGCGGGTAAAGGCGTCCGGCGCCATAATCCTGGGCAAGACCAACACGCCCGAGTTTGGCCAATCGGGCACCACCGATAACAAACTGGGCGAACCCTGCCGCAACCCCTGGAACACCGAGCGAACTCCGGGCGGGTCCAGTGGCGGCGCAGCGGCGGCCCTGGCAGCGGGTCTTTGCACGCTGTCCATGGGCACCGACGGCGGCGGGTCCGTCCGCATCCCGGCCAGCTTCACTGGCCTGTTCGGCATCAAACCCACCCAGGGCCGAGTGCCCCGTTTCGGCGGCTACGGTCGGCCGTCGGCAAATCATTTCTCCCAGTCGGGGCCAATCACCCGCACTGTGGCCGACTCCGCATTGCTGTTGCAGGTGATTGCCGGGCCTGATACCAGAGATGTCACATCCATCCGCCAACCTGCCCCTGATTTCAGCGTCAGTCTGGACGCTGGTGTTAATGGTATGCGCCTGGCCTGGAGCAGCAACCTTGGTTACGCGGCAGTCGACCCGGAAGTCGTCGAGGTCACAAAAAAGGCCGCTATGGCCTTTACAGGCATGGGCGCCAGCGTCGATGATGCCAAACTTCAGTTGGAAGACCCCTTTGAAACCTTCTGGAACGTTTTCTCCACGGCGGCTTATACGTCTTATGGACTCCTGCTGGCCGACCACCGGGACGACCTCTCCGACATTGGACTTATGTCCATCGAGCATGGGCAGCAGACCACTGGAGCCGACATGTCTCGGGCCATCTACGAGGTGGACCGGCTGGGCCGAAGACTGGAAGAGTTCTTCGACAACTTTGACCTGCTGCTGACCCCGACCATGGCTGTGCCAGCATTCCCGATCGAACAGCGACCCAGCGTCATCGGCGGCAAGACGGTAGAGCCTTTCTGGGGGTTCCTGCCCTTCACCTACCCCATCAACATCAGCGGCCAGACTGCCGCCAGCGTTCCCTGCGGATTTTCCTCAGACGGAATGCCCATCGGCCTCCACATAGTCGGGCCTCGCGGCTCGGAGGGGAAAGTGCTTCAAGCCAGCGCTGCCTTTGAGCAGGCATACCCGTGGATCGGAGAGAGACCGGAAGTCTCCTAGGTTCCATCTGCCCATCTTGAGCCTGGCATCTTGATTAATCAAGATGTGAGCCATGCTGAACCAGAAAAGACAGCGGCCGATTCCAGTTACCAGCTCCGACCGGGAGACGCTGGAACAATATAAACAGGCCTATGAGGAGATAACCGGTACCGAAGGCGGGGACTGGGGTGCCTTCTTACGCGGAGCGTTGTTGCTTGGCTTGGCGGCAGTCGACGTCTATCAACTGTCGCGGGTGATCGAACGCAAGGGCAGCTCGGCGACCGTCCGCTGCGCAAAATGCTTCACCAGATTCCTGATGGCGATACCGGACGGCGTCGCAGGCGCACTGCAGATAGAGTGTCCGCAATGCAGCACAGGCTTGGTCATACCCCTGACGATCCAAAAGGCGTCAGGAAAGGCTGAATAGCCTTCTCAAAGCGATTTACTGGCTCGCCGCTATTTTCTGTTTCAACAGCGGGATC
>PCAH01000069.1 GCA_002730485.1 Dehalococcoidia bacterium
CTAGGACTCGGTATCCACGGTGTTCATGATCTTATCTTGGGGTTTGACCACACCGTTCAGAAGGTCACCGTCGGTGAATTGACCGTTGGTCAACCGGGTGGCAATATCTTCACGGCCGTCCCAGAGCTTCTTCAGGTCATCATCGATTAATTCAATGATGGCCCGCCTCACTCCGGTGTCTTCTCCAATGTCCGGATACAGCTTCCAAGACTCCTTGCTGACTGTGTTCAGCCAGCCGGACGTGTCTCCGTTGTTGCCGCCGCGGACATCTTCAAAGTGCCAGGCGTACCAGGCGTTGACCATGTCGCGGAAGATGGCCAGGTCGGAGATTGGTGCTCCGACGGTGGACATCTGAACCTCGAACCGGTGGTTGTCGCCGGGGTGGCCTTCCACTGCGGCGAACTTCCGGCCTCCGCCCAAGCCCCGGAGGACCGAGTCGTGGAGGTTAGAGGCGGTGATGCCGACGCCTGAGGCTGAGTCAACGTGACCAACGCGGACATCGCCCACGCGCCACATCTTCTCTTCCATGGCAGATGCCCCCATGTGCATGTCCACCAGCAGTTCTCCCAGTTCTTCTCCGAACCGGGCGCCGTAGGACATGAGCGAGAGGAATCCGGTGTCTATGGCCACCGTGCTCTGAATCTTCTTTGAGGTCGCCACTGCCAGAAGCTCCTGGAGCTCCATAGATTCCACTCGGTTGGCGCCGTAGACCGGTTTACCGGCCAGGGCGTTTTGGACATCGGTGGCAATGTCGATCAAATCCTGGTTACCAAGCTGGAAACGTCCCAGGATGCGCATGGCGATATCCTGAGCCTGCTCGCCGGTCAGCAAGTTCTTTACTGTCGGGTCGTCGCTGTCGAAGGACCAGTGTTCGGCGTCGATCACCTCTTGGTAGAGACGCCCACCGGATGTGGACAATCGCCGGAGTTCACCGATCATCTCCATCCAAGTGGCAGAGTATTCGTTCAGTTCCTCAAGTAGCCCATTGATGACCTCACCCACGTGGTTGAGGCAGACGGTCTCCAGGCGCTCATCGGTCTCTTCCTGCCATTTTGCCAAGCGCTTTCGGCGTTCGTTGGGAGACACGTCCAATTGGCTGTGAGTCGGTTCAGAGACATTTGGCAGGTCTCGTTTGATCGCCCGGTCAGCCAGGGCGGTCCACCGTCTCACCGGCGGTTCCTGGTCGGGGGCAGTCACCAACTGCTGGATGAACAGGTTCTCGAACCTGTTACTGATCTCAATCATCAGCTCGTCGCGCTTTACGTCGGCGAACGTGTTGGCGCGGGCCAATTCGGTGCGTAGTTCAGCGTTGGCTTCTAGGACCATCCGGTCACTCAGGTTGCCATCCGGTCGCAGGCGCTCGAACAGGGAGTTGATTGCCCGTTCAACCTCAACCAGTGACCCGTGGACAGCTCCATGTATCTGCATGAAGGCGTCCCTGGAGCCGGTCCGGCCGGTGCTGATGAAGTCCAATGGGTCCACAGAATTGGGGACCCTGTTGGTCATTTCGTTAAATGAAAGGCGCTTTCTTTTAAAACTAAACTTGGCCATTCCTATCCTCCCTACAGCCGGGTCTGCCATTGGTTTTGCAGGTATTGTTTGGCCGTTTGCACAAAGAAGCCATCAAGCAAACCAACCTCTCGGGAACTGATGGAGCCAAACCGCGCGTCTGCGTTGTTATTGGCTTCCCGCATGGTCTCGTGGTAGCGGGCCCACCAGTCTTGGCCGGTGCCCCAGGCATCAGCCACTAGGCCTTCAAGTATCCTTGCTACATGGACCCGCTGCACTGGCAACGAGTCCTTCGGTGATCTATGTAATAAAGCCACATCGAAGTGTGGCCCTGGCGCGTCGATTATCTTGTCCGGATAGACCGTAATCTGATAACTATCTTTGCCGGTATACTCCGACTTTCCAACCTCGATACCACTGGCGGCGCGGAGGAACTGCAGAGTGGAGTAAGCATTTCTGAGTTGCAGCGGATAGGTGGTCTCCGGGTCACGGGACATACCCCTCTGGGGCAGTACCAAGTGGAGCACGACGCTGAAGTTATAGGAGGTTCCGCGGGCTTCGGCCAATGCTGCTAACAGCACGGGCAGTGCGCCGACGGTTCCGCCTCCCAAGAAGGCGATCACGTGGATCCTTAAGTAAGTGACGCCCTCATAGTAGGGGCAGACCTGCTCGATGGTGGCATCGATGTGCCCACGTAGGTTTCCGTAGTTGAACCTACCAGCGACACCGGCGTTGGCCAAAGTCCCCAACGCACCCTCACGGGAGAGGCTGAGGTTTTTCAACTCTGGCACACACTCCGTGATCCACGGACGCATGTCACGCAAGTTGGAAAAGTGGGGTAGTGTCAGGGGTATGAAGCGAGAGGACCGGGATATCTCCCCCCTGGTCGCTTCGCGGGTGTCCATGTATAGGAAGCCAATGCTTTTTCTGTCGGAGAAAGTCCATCCAGCGGAAACTTCGTCCAATCTTCTTGTTATCTGGCAGCTTGTGGACCCCAGGCCGATGACCACTGAAGGTGACGCGATGCGGTTCGCGTTCTTATTGATATTTGCCCGCTGTGCTTCCGCCTCATTGAACGATTGTGAAACCATTGAGCCTCCTGCTCCCTGCATGCCCTAATTTGCGTGTGATTTACGTGCGTCAGGTACAGGGGTACCCATATTAAGAGCATGGTCGTACAGTATCATAATTTATATTGTGAACGGTCTTGATGTCAAATTTCGGTAGGGTACCCTGCGGTATTCGCAACCTATAGCAAAAGAATTGACATTGAATCGACAATTCGTTGCGCAATGTGAGGTTATTCCGTCTCAATCTGCCTTGAAGCCAGCGGTTAATCTCGCTTCACACCAGGCGCATATGGGTATCCATCCAAGGCCTTGCGCTGAGGTCATTTAGATACCTATGCAACTAAGGATACAGTGCATCGTCCTTGTATCAAACGCTTAAGACACCCATTATTTTTGGAAAACATAACGTTGTGATGTAGGAATGGAGATGCCGTTTCTAATCAAAGGCATCGATCGATTTCCAGCGCTGATGAAAATTGGCCACCAACAAAGAAAGGGCCCGGTACGAATCAGTACCGCGCCCTTTCTTGATATCAGATCTAGATAGACCCTGAACCGCCGAATTCTCCCCGATTTCACCCCAAGGAAAATTTATTAATCAGGTCGTACTTTACTCATATCGCCTGCCAAATTCTCCCAGACTATCAACTAGTGGGACTTAGAGATAGACCATCCACTCCAGCAGGTTGTGGTCCGGGTCCCGGGCGTACATGCTGACTGCGGGCAGCACTCCCCGCGCGCGGGCGCCTTTTCGGGGGCCAGGGCCGCGGATGATCTCGACTCCGGCGTCGTTCAGCATCTTCTGGCACTCTTCAGCCGTGCCGTCCCAGACGAAACAGATGTCTGCAGAGCCCGGCAGAGCTGTATCTCCACGCAGGCTGGCGGTGAAACCTTCCGGATGAACGTTGATCTTGGAATCGCCAGCTTGAATTGAGAAGATGTTGGCCTCTCCGGCCCTCCATTCAGCTTCATCATTAATCTCAAAACCCAATTTCTTATAGAAAGCGATGAGCGCTTCTGCGTTGGCGGTGGGCATTGCCAGGTGGTCGATACCGGCTGTTCCCATGTGGAGCCTCCCATTTATTCGGCCCGATCCCTAATCATTGAATCGGAAATCGGGCTGTTCGTGATTTGCACCAATATTATATTTAACATCAGCCACTGGCAAGGAAACTGGCCATGGACTAAAGTTCAATCGCCCCCCTGCGCCCACAGAGCAGCCACCGATGTGATACTTTAGGGGCGCTTGGGGATGCCTGCTGCCATCGCATGTTCTATATGAGATGAAACGGGCAAGTAAAAGAGTTCTATTGGAGAGACCATGTTCGACCTGCTGCTTAGAAATGGCCGCATCGTGGACGGTACCGGCCAGACCTGGTACCGAGCCAGTCTGGGAATCACCGAAGACCTAATCACCATCATCAAGGGAGACACCTCCCAGGTGGAGGCCGGACGAGTCATCGACGTGGGCGACTCGGTGATCTGCCCTGGCTTCATCGATATGCATTCTCACTCTGAGCTAAAGCTCATGACCGACCCGGAGCATCACGCTAAGGTCAGACAGGGTGTCACCACCGAAGCCATCGGCATGGACGGGCTCTCATACGCCCCCATCTCTCCGGTCAAATTGGAGCAGTTGCTCACTTTCCTAGCCGCAATCAATGGCATGCCACCGCCGGAGACCCGCTGGAGCAGTGTCAAGGAATTTCTAGACATCCTAGACGGTCGTGCCGCCTGCAACGTGGCGTTCATGGTGCCCCACGCCGCCATCCGCATCGAGGCTATGGGCTGGGAAGACCGGGCACCCACACCCCAGGAATTGACCCGGATGCAGCAACTAGCCCGTCAGGGCATGGAAGACGGCGCTTTTGGGTTCTCCACGGGTCTCACCTATCCCCCGGGCGCTTACAGTGACACAGACGAATTGGTGGCCATCTGCCAGTCAATCTCAGACCTGGGCGGCTTCTATATGACCCACGCCCGCTACACCAAGGGTGATCAATTACTAGACCCTTTCCGGGAGGCCATTGAGATCGGCCAGCGAGGCGGAGTGCCAGCCCACATATCCCACTACCACAGTCCGGTGGAGGGCATGGGGGAGCGCATGGTCGGTCTGGTCGATGAGGGCCGTAACGCTGGTGTGGACGTGACCTTCGACCAATACCCCTATGCCGCCGCAAGCACGATCCTTCACTCCCTGCTTCCCTACTGGGTGCATGCCGGAGGACCGGAAACCATGCTGAATCGGATCAAATCCCCGGCGGTCAGAGATGAGATTGGCGATTCGGTGAACCCGATGTGGGGTTCCACCCTGGACAACTACATCTTCAGTCATATCGGCTCTGATAAGAATAAGGAATGGGAAGGACGGTCCCTGACTGACCTGGCCGACTTTGAAAGCAAGAGGATGGTCGACAGCATCTGTGACCTTCTTATTGAGGAGAACCTTGAAGTCGGGTTCGTAGCCCGGACGGGTAACCCTGAGAACATCCGTCGGATCGTGCGCCACCCTGCCCACATGGTGGGCTCCGACGGCGTTTTGACCGGAGAGATGCCGAACCCCCGGACCTTTGGCACTTTCCCTTATATATTGGGCCAGTTCTCCCGCGAAGAGGGCCTCTTCCGCATGGAGGAGGCAGTTCGCAAGATGACGGCGCTGCCGGCGCAGAGACTAGGACTCCAGGACCGGGGCATCCTAAGGGACGGCATGAAGGCCGACATCGTAGTCTTCAACCCGGATACAGTGGAAGCGAAAGCCACATTCGAAGATCCGAAGCAATATCCGGAGGGCATCAGCCACGTAATAGTCAACGGAAAGGTCGTCATCGACAACGGTAACCACACCGGAGCGCTTCCTGGCCGGGCCTTGAAATCGCAGTAGAGCGGACGGTTGCAACCCGACAGACTTGTTGGGCCATGCTGCATAAGGCATAATTCATACTCGATTCAATCGAAGATTTCCCTGAAGGCTGATTGCCCCGACGGAATCGGGACTGGCAGCTAAAAAGGACACAACAATGGATTTCGAACCCCAATACACCCCAGAACAAGAAGAGTTCCGCCGGGAGGTCAAGGCCTGGATGAAGGAGAACATGCCCCCCGGCATCGTTCACCCGGCCGACCCCATTGACCTGACCGAAGAACAATACCAACTGCGGCGCGAGTTTGGCCGCCGGTTGGGCGCCAAGGGCTGGCTCTGGTCCACCGCATCCCGCGAGTACGGCGGCGGCGGATTGGATGTCGACCACGCGGTTGTTCTGGAAGAAGAAGCTGAGGCCGCTGGTCTGACCATCCCCCCGTTCTATGATTCGGGCGGAAGACTGGGCGGCGCATCTATTGTTGTTTGGGGCACAGACGAACAGAAGAAGTTCTTCCTGCCTCCCATCTTTACCGGCGCAGTACGAACCTGGCAGCTGCTCTCCGAGCCAGAGGCGGGTTCCGACCTGGCCAACGTCAAGAGTACGGCGGTCAAAGACGGCGACGATTACATCATCAACGGCCAGAAGGTCTATGTGGGCAGCTCCCTTGGCTGCGACTACATGTGGACTCTGACCGTGACCGACACCGAGGCTAAGCGCCACGAGAACCTGGGTTGGTTCATGATCCCCTCCACCCTGCCCGGTATCACGGTCCAGCCCATGGACCTGCTGATCTCCGGCGGTGAGTCGGGCGCAGGTTCTGGCGTGAAGAACACCGTGTTCTTTGACAACGTACGGGTTCCCGCGTTCAACTTGATCGGTGGACATAACCAGGGCTGGAAGGTCGCGACCACCCACCTGGAACTTGAGCATGGCACTGGTGGCAAGATCTCCCGAAACCCGGTCGTTGACCGGCTGTTCGATTACTGCCGCACCACCAACCGGCGGGGACAACCCATCACCAAAGACGAAGACGCCCGCGAAAAGCTGATTGACGTTCACATAGAGCAGGAGATAGTCCGGCTATTCCAGCTTCGCAACTACTGGATGCGCCACAGCGGCATATCCACCACCTACGAAGGTCCCCAGGCCTCCTACATGCGGAAGACCCTTGGTCTGAAGATGTCTCGTCATATCCTGGACATCCTTGGTCCAGCATCACTGACCTTCGACCCGGAACTCGGGGCATCGGAAGGCCATATGGAAGCCCACTCCCGGGCTGGCATCATTGCCATCCACCCAGGCGGCACCACAGACATTCAAAAGGTAATCATGTCGCGCCGCATCGGTATCGGCCGAGAGGTCAGAGAGAAAGCAGGCGCGCTGGGCTAGGCGGAACCGCCCACGCTCTAACTCTCGAGAGAAAACACCTTCTCCCTTTGGGGGAAGGTTGGGATGGGGGCAAACAACCCGCCGCCACCCTCTAAATCGAATACATTAGCCAATATTTAAAGGACGAACACATGGACCTGTCCCTAACCCCGGAACAAGAGATGCTAAAAACTGCGGTTCGCAGTTTTGTTCAACAAGAGTACCCAAAAGAGACCCTGCTGCAGATCGCGTCGCCCACCGAGACCTCTCCCGAAGAGCCGTGGGAGCAGTTGATCAAGACCGGCTGGCTGGGCATCTTAATCCCCACTGAGTATGGTGGCGAGGGCGGTTCCTTCACCGACGCCGGAGTGCTCTTTGAGGAGCTGGGCCGCGGCCCGGTTCCCGGTCCGCACATCAGCTCTGCCGTGCTGGCTGCGTTGACAATGTTGGAGGGCGCAACCGAAGAACAGAAGCAAGAATGGCTCCCCCGCATGGCCACCGGAGAGGTCCGCATGGTGGCAGCCATCACCGAGGAAGACTTTGGTTGGCTGGAGAGCGACGTCCAAGTAACCGCAGAGCAGACCGGAGGCAGGTTGACCCTAAACGGCAACAAAGCCTACGTCTTCGACGGCGAAACAGCCACCCATCTGCTGTGTGCCGTCCGCTCTAAGAACACCAACGACGTTGGCCTGGTGATCGTGCCGGCCGATAGCGCGGGTATCACCATCAGGCACCTGCCAGGGTTCGCATGGAACCAGTCGGCAATCGAGATGGAAGACGTCGCTGCAGATTCCACCAATGTCCTGGGCGAGGAATTGGCCGGTGGTTGGGCGGCCCTGGAACGGGCCCAACTAAAGGCCATCCCAGTGATCTGCGCCTACCAGGTGGGCGGTAGCCAGGCGGTCTATGAACTGTCGGTTGATTACAGCCGCACCCGCCATCAGTTCGGCACGCCCATTGGCCGGTTCCAACGGGTGCAGGACCAGGTCATCAACCTTCTAAATGCCCTGGACGCCGCCAGATGGACGGCCTACGAGGCGCTGTGGAAGCTGGATATTGGCCGTGATTCCGCTGACAGTGTTCATCTGGCCAAGACAGTGGCTAGTGAAGGCTACTACGAGGCCTGTAACTTCGCCCATGAGGTGCACGCTGGTGTGGGCAGCATGACCGAGTACGGTCTAACGCTACACACTACCGCGTCCCGTACCCTCTACAACTACCTGGGCGACCCCAAGCTCCACCGCCGCCGCCTGGCAGACGCTCTGGGGCTCTAGGCTGCAAACATCAGCCACTGAGGATGACGCAAATTGTAGGGGCGGGTTAAAAACCCGCCCCTTTTCTTCGCCTGCCAAGAACATCGGAACGGACCGCGTTTCGGAATAGGGCCTTCTAGGTGGGAACGGGTGGGTTATTGCGCGCCGTGTTTCCGCGAGCCAAGAGCAGGTTGGAAACCTGCCCCTACAGAGGCGTTCTCCCAACGTAATTCCTGCGAAAGCCCGGACTTAGGGATGCCATGGTGGCAATTTGCGACGGGACTTGCTTACAACGACAGCCCTCACCCTAACCCTCTCCCATGCGTGGGAGAGGGGATTTTCCCGTCATTCCGGCGAAAGCCGGAATCCACTGGTAATGACTTATTGCCAACTAACGGGAGGAGTGATTGGCGCCACCGCAATGTCATCCTGAGTGAAGTGAAGGATCTTCCGAAGTCCAGCCGACGAGCCATGCCACTGGACAGTAGCGCACAGTCCCCATGGAATCTGGCAGATTCTCCGCCGCTGCGACTGGTTTAGAATGACAAGGTGAGGAAAATGTCGCCCAGATGGGTCTAGCCCACCACCTGCCCTTGCCGCATAGCCAATCGCACCACGGCCAGTTCATCCCAGCTGTAGTCTTCCCCTAGCATGTCCCGAACTGGCGTGAGGCGGGCCTCTCCCATCTCTTTGAAGGCTGCTTCAATCCTGATGCGGCGTTCTTCGGTCGGCATCAAATGGTCCAGGTCGACTTGGCCGCCCTCCTGAACTAACCGTTCCAAGTGGCTGCGGATGGTCGTTTCACTGATGCTCCTCTCTTCAGCCGCTTCACTCAGAGACATTCCCTGGGAGATCAGGTCCCTGGTCTCACGGATGCTCATGCTGATGCCCCGATTGGACCGCTTTTTGGGAGCGGTTACCGGAACCCGTTCGATGCCAGCAGGCTGGCCGTTGGCCTCGATATATTCGTTGATGACCTTCAAGAACGGACGGCTGAAATCCCTGAGTTTGGCATCACCCACTCCAGAGATATTGGAGAACTGCTCCTCGTCCCGAGGCATGTGGAAGGCCATCTGCTGCAGGGCCTTGTTGCCGAATATCTGGTAGGCAGGCACCTCACGCTCCGTGGCGATCTCCAACCGCAGCGCCGCCAGTTCGTCAAAGAGCCTGGTGTCGTAATCCGTCTCCCTGCCTGAGGCATCAAAACTTTTCGGCATGGTCGGCGCGGCTTGTTTGGGCCTGGTCAGAGTCAGCTTCTCCCGTTCGTTCAAGAACTTACGTCCGCGGGCTGAGACCGCCAAAGTCGGATAGCCACTGCCCTGTTGGGCCAGGAGACCATTGGTGACCAGAGAACGCACCATCTCTTTCAGATCATCCGAGTCCATGTCCCGGGAGATACCAAACACTGGTAGCTCGTGGTGGCCCCGGTCTCGTACGGCCTTGTTGTTGGCTCCACGGAGGACATCAACCAGGTAATTCACCCCGAACCGCTCTCCAGTGCGGATGGCTGTCGACAGCACTTTCTGCGCGATCTCAGTGGCGTCGAATTCTTCCCGGGGCAGCAAGCAGATATCACAGCCGCCACAATCTGTCTTCGGCCAGGACTCGCCCAGGTATTCCATCAGGTATGCCCGGCGGCAGGTCTGTAGGTCGCACAGAGCCAGTATCTGGTCAAGCTTGGTATGGGCCTTGTCCCGCTCGTCGTCGTCTTCGATCTGGCTGATGAAGTATTCCTGCTTCGACCGGTCGCCATAGGAATAAAACAGCACACAGTCGCTGGGGAACCCGTCCCGACCAGCGCGGCCGGTCTCCTGGTAGTAGCCCTCCACGGTCTTGGGCAGGTCGTAATGCACCACCAGCCGCACATCTGGCTTGTCGATGCCCATGCCAAAGGCGATGGTCGCCACCACGATCTGCACCTGGTCGCGGATGAACTTTTCCTGGGTCTCCCGCCGCAGGTCACGGTCCAAACCCGCGTGATAAGGCAGAGCGCTGAAGCCCCGCTCCATAAGCTCCATGGCCGTCTCTTCTGTGGCCTTCCTGGAGAACCGGTAGATGATCGTCGAACCGCCCTGGTGTTTCTCCAAAAGGTTAAGCAATGAGCCCAGAGGTTCGGTCTTGGGCTGGATGGTGTAGGTCAGGTTGGGCCGGTTGAAACTGGAGATGAATATCTCAGGCTTGTTCAGACCCAGTTGGGTGATGATGTCATCCCGCACCTGGGTGGTGGCGGTGGCAGTCAAGGCGATGACCGGCACTCCGGGGAACCCCTGTCGCAGAGCTTTCAGATTGCGGTAATCAGGCCTGAAGTCGTGACCCCATTCTGAAATGCAGTGGGCCTCGTCGATGGCGATCAGGCTGACTTCAAGGGACTGCAGGAACCGTTGGAAGCCCGGCAAGGCCAATCTTTCTGGGGCCACGTAAAGTATCTTGAGTTCGCCCTGCCTGGCCTGGTCCTGAACTTGGGCGGATTCTTCCGCTGAGAGGGTGCTGTTCAGCAGACCAGCGGGGACGCCATTGCCCCGCAGGCCGTCCACCTGGTCTTTCATCAGGGCGATGAGAGGGGAGACCACCAGCGTGAGGCCCTTGAATTTCAGGGCTGGCAGTTGATAGCACAGCGACTTGCCACCGCCAGTGGGCATCAGCACCAAAGAGTCGCGTTTTGCGAGCACCTTGGCGATGATCTCTTCTTGGAGGGGCAGGAACTGGTCGAATCCGAAATATGCCTTCAGTTGTTCGAGCACGGCCCCATCCTAGCCAGGAGCGTCCCACGCTTCAAGGCTAAATTGTCAGTATTTTTACTGATTGTTGGGCTGTTGCCAGAGTTCAGACGGGACAGTAAACCACCCGTTCGTCCTGAGCCCCGTCGAAGGACCCTGGCCCATGCGCGCTCATGGTTCGAGGGCCTCACCACGAACGGGTCATACATTCCGCGTTGGGCTGCAGGTGACACATAACATACCGTTCGTCCTGAGCTCCGTCGAAGGACCTCGACTTGGGCGCGTTCATGGTTCGATGGCCTCACCACGAACGGGTGTGACTTGGCCGAACGCCAATTCTCTAGCGGCCCTTCCAGACCGGCGCGCGCTTCTCGGCAAAGGCCAACACGCCTTCCTTAGCGTCCTCGCTTTCGAGGATCTCGTTACGCTTGTTCTGGGCAAAGTTGACTCGTTCTTCCAGGCCCATCTCTGCGCCCTTGATGGAGGCTTCCTTGATGGCGGCCAGCGACAACGGAGCATTGGCCACGATCTTGGCGGCGATCTCCTCTGCCTTGGTGATCACATCTTCAGGTTCAACCACGTAGTTGACCAGCATCAGTTCCAGGGCTTTGTTGGCGTCGACGAAGTCGCCGGTGAACAGGAACTCGAAGGCGATGTTTCTTGGCACGACCTGGGAGAGCAGCGCCGGACCGCTGACTGACGCGATACCCCGTTTGGCCTGGGGCCAGCCGAACTCGGCCTTGGAGGACGCGACGCGGATGTCGCTGCCCAGGGCGATGCCGCAGCCCTGGGCCAGGCAGATGCCGTTGATGGCGGCGATGATGGGCTTCCAGATGTTTGACTGGACCACATAAAGGTCGCCGGTGCTGGGGCCTTCATTGGCGTTACCAGCGGCCATGGCCAGCAGGTCATGCCCCGTGGAGAATGCCCGACCGGCCCCGGTGACGATGGCGCAGCGTACTTCGGGATTCGTGTCCACGTCCTGGAACGCGTCCCAGAGTTGCTGGCGCATGGGCGGGTCGATGGCGTTCATCTTCTCGGGCCGGTTCATCGTGATGTAGGCGATGCCCTGTTTGATCTCGTAGATTACTTCATCTGCCATATCGGTTCCTCCAAAAATAGCTGTCAGCCATCAGCTCTCAGCGGTAAGTCTTAATGTACGGTCGGTCTGGCCGCCGCTATTGTATAGCGCAGCGCAGGGGTATTAAAGGGCGAATTTGCCGGAATTTCAGACGGCAGATTCGTGTATTGGATCTTCTTTGACCACCGGAGGCGAGGGTTTGGTTGCGCTGCTGATGATCAGAGCCGCCAACAGATTCAGGGACACGATCATCCACCACGAGGATACGTAGTTCCCTGTGCCGTCGTGGATGTAACCCACCAACGGAGCGCCCAGACCGGCGCTGATAAGCATAACCGGCAGGACTATGCCGCGGATGCTGCCCAGAAATGCCCGGCCGAAGTAAGCGGCGAAGATATAGGAGTGGACGATCATGCCGGCGCCTACGGAAAGACCAAAGGTGATGCCAGAGGCAAAGAGGAAGAACTCGTTTCGACCGATCAATGCGAACCCCATGGCCAAAGCCAACCCGGAGAATGAACCGACGGCAATCACTCTGATGGGAACCCTGTCGGCCATCCAGCCTGCGAAAAGGGCCATGGTGGCTGCGCCACCAGCGTCGCCAGCGAATGAATAAGATACGATCTGCGGGTCGAACCCGTTCTCGATCCAGTAGGGTATCCGGTGCACGCTGGTGCCGCCCTGGGCTATCCCGGCAAGGGCGAAAGCCAACAGCAGCTTCCACATTGTGGCCGTTCGGAATGCTTCCCGCACGGTCCAAGATCTTTCTTCAGTTGCCAGTGGGGCTGGGGACCCTACTGGGTTGTTCTCCAGCCGGTTCGGCGGTCTGCCGTCTACCTCAAGGCCCATATCTTCGGGTTGTCTGCGCAGGAATATGGCGGAGAGGGGCACCGACATGGCCATGAATATCACAGCCATTACCACCCAGGTGGTGCGCCAACCCACGTTGCCCAAAAGCATTTGGGTGAACGGTAAAAAGAACACCCCGCCGATGCCCACGCCACTGACCGCCAATGCCAGGGCAACTCCCCTTTTGTGCTGGAACCACTTGGCCACTGGCACCGAGGTCATGATGTTTTGGGGGGCGGCCAAGCCGGTCATACCCAATACGCCAAATATGGCGATGACCTGCCACGGAGAATTTGCCTTGCTGAGGACGATGAGGCCGACACCGATGATCAAACCGGAGACCGGGATCAGTACTCTGGGTCCGTAACGGTCGAGCAGCCGCCCGACGAAGTAGCTGGATAGGCCCGCCGCCATTCTGCGTGTGGTGACCGCCCAGCCAAATTGGCTCCGGTTCATGCCGAGGTCGCCGCCCATGGGGATGACAAACAGGCCAAAGCTGAGGTTGCCGGTGGCCATGGTGGAGAAATTGACCAGCCACATGACTGCGACGATCACCCAACCATAGAAGATGCCGTTGGGTCGTACCGATCCGCGGTTTAGAGGCTGGTCTTCGCCAGTGGAATGCAAACTATATTATTCGGGATCCGGTTGGCTTGGTGCCAATGATCCCTGTCTCATCTAACTTGTCTATCTCAATTCCGGTCAGCCCCAGCAGTTCGCTGTAGACCTCCCGGTTGTGTTGTCCCAAAGTGGGTGATGGCCAGCGCACCTTGCCCGGGGTAGCCGACATTCTCCATGGAATCCCCGGATATTGCTTCGGGCCAACCTGGGAATGGTCCACGGTGACAAAGGTACCCCGGTCTGCGTAATGGGGGTCTTTCAACAGGTCCGGCCCCCGCAGCACCGGCCCGGACGGCACTCCGGCGTCTTGAAGTTTCTTGGTTGCCACATAGATTTCTTGGGTAGCGGTCCATTCAGATATGATCTTGTCCAACTCGTCATGGTTCTCGCGGCGTTGTTCCAGGGTTGAGAACCTGGCGTCGTCGGCCAGATTAGGGGCGTCCATGACCTTGGCCAGGCTCTGCCACTGGTGTTCATTAGTGGCAACGATGGTCACCCAGCGGTCCTCGTCGGCGCAGGGATAACTGTTGGCCGGTGCGTACCATCCAGAGCGATTGCCCTGTCGTTCTGGCTCCTGTCCGGTCATCTGGTAGCCCAGTACCTCGGGCCCCATCAGAGCAACGGACGATTCCTGTTGTGATACATCGATGAACATACCCTTGCCGGTCTTGCGGCGGTACCTAAGGGCCGCCATCAGCACCCCGGCGGCGTGGGAGCCGGTGATGGGGTCGCCGTGGTTGATGCCCGATTTCATGGGCCCTTCGCCACGATAGCCCGTCATGTGGGCCATGCCAGATAACTGTTCCTGGCCGATGCCGTAGCCCAGATAGCCCTTCCAGGGGCCGGTGTTGCCAAAGGCTGGCATCGATACGTAGATCAGGTCCGGACGGTGCTTGCGCAGTTCCTCGTAGGTGTAGCCCAGCCGTTCCAGGCTTCCCTGCCGGAAGTTCTCGATCACCACGTCACTGATGGATACCAGGCGTTCGAAGACCCTACGGCCCTCATCCTTGGTCAATTCCAATGTGACTCCGTACTTGGACATGTGCAGGCAGTTGAACCAGCCGTTCCGGTTCCAGGGTTCCTCGCCCGGTTCGCCGTCTGGGTAGGCGGCGATGCCCCGGGCTGGGCTGACCGGCCCTCGGTGGGAGTCGTAGACACTGAGCGACTCCATCTTGATGATCTCTGCACCCATGTCGGCAAACAACTTGGTGCAGTAAGGCCCGGCCCAGATGCGGGAGAGGTCAAGCACCCGGTAGTTTTTTAGGGGCATATTCTGAGGAGGCTTTTCCATGCGATCAGATCCCCTGTCCCTGGGTGAGCACACCCTGGTTGATCAGGTCTGAAACCTGGGTGTCCGAGTAACCCAGCCAGGAAGACAATGCTGATTTCGTGTGCTCACCCAGCAGCGGCGCGCGTTGGAAGACCCAGGCATCCACATCCTCTTCCGGCATAATCGGTGCACCCGGGTAGGTCAGCTTCCCGGCCACCGGATGGTCCAATTCAACGAAGTAATCCCGGTCCAGAAGCTGTTCCATCTCCAGGATATCTTTCATGGTGGCGACAAAGCTGAAGCCCAGCCCGCTTTCCTGCCCCGCCTTGAAGATGTCCAGCTTATTGTTCTCAACCAGGAACGGCAGCATATAGGCGTCCACTTCGTCGGCATTCTCCAGTCTGCCGGAACGGGAGACAAACCTGGGGTCGGAGAGTTCCTCTCTCTCCATGATCCTGGCAACCTCGGGCCAGCGGTGGTCAGGGCCGGCGATGATGCCCACGTGGCCGTCCAGGCAGGGGTAGATACCCCAGGCGGCGCGGCCGTAACCGCGATTGCCCACTCGGCTGTATTCCTGGCCGGAGTAGCTGAATTGCATCAGCGCATTTTCCAGGATGTTGGTGGCGTACTCGGCGATGGCCAGGTCGATCTGCTGTCCCTCGCCCGTTTCTTCGGCATACATCAGGGCGGCCATCGTCGCGGCAAAGGCGTTCTGCCCAGCGCCAAGTTGTGCCAGCGGCATACCCTCTTTCAGGGGTTCTTGCTCGGGCTCTCCGGTGATATTCATCAACCCGCCGAGAGCGTAGAGGTTCAGCTCTGAAGCCTTCCAGTCCCGGTAGGGTCCTGTCTGGCCGAAGTTTGATATAGATGTCATGACCAGGGCCGGATTGGCCTTTTTTAACTCGCTGTAGGAGAGCCCCAGGCTGTCCATACCGCCAGGAGCGAAATTCTCAACTAGGATGTCGGCCTTGGTTGCCATTTCCAATAACACTCGCCGCCCTTCAGGCGACTGCAAATCCAAAGCCACACTCTGCTTGGCTGTATTCAAATATAGAAACCAAGCCCCATCCTCAGGCGGAGCGCCCCCCTTTCGCAAAGGAGGGCTATGGGGGATTTCACCGTTGCCCGAGGCGAAAGGCCCCAGCCACCTGACCCCGTCTCCCCGGGTGGGGTGCTCGATCTTGACGACATCAGCGCCGAGGCCGGACAACAGCTTGGTGCAATAGGGTCCGGCGATATAGTGGGTCAGGTCCAAAACCCTGACCCCTTCCAGAAGTCCTGGCATACGATTTCTCCAATAGATCAAAGCGTTCCCAGGCAGGAAACCGCGCCCAGGAGCCGTTGCGATTGTTGCACCCGGAGTTGGGAATTGCAACCATTCCCAGTATCTACCTGTGTTTACGATGGACCATAACGACTGCCTGTATGACTGGTTTATGGTATTCTTTTGCCCACCTAGCCCGCGTGCTTTATCCCGTGATTGACGGCCTTCCGTATTTTGGGATTTTGAGAGCCGTTGGAGACAACCCATATGGAACGCCCCATCTTCCATCCGGTGGGCACACCGGTGGAACAATTAGACACCCCGGCATTGGTGATCGACGTGGATGTCATGGACCGGAATATCCAGATCTTCCAGAACTATTTCGCTGATTCATCTGTGAAAGCCAGACCGGTGGTAACCAGCCACCTCTGCCCCCAGATCGCCCACCGCCAACTTGAGGCTGGGGGAACCATGGGCGGCATCGCCGTGACCACCCTGGGCGAGGCCGAGGTCTTCGCCAATTCAGGGTTTGCTGACATACTGCTGGCCAACCAGGTGGTTACCGCCTCCAAGATCAGGCGGCTCTGCGCTTTGGCCGGACAGACCAGCATCGGTATAGCGGTGGATAACCCGGACAATGCAAATCAACTTTCCGAAGGTGCTGTTGCCTCTGGGGTAGAACTAAGAGTATTGGTCGAGATCGAAGCCGGTATGGGTCGCTGTGGCATCGCCCCTGGCCCTGATGCTGTTGCCCTAGCGCAGACCGTTGACGGCCTGCCTGGTTTGAGATTTGAAGGCATCATGGGCTCGGTGCCAGGCCCCAAGGGTGATGATGACCCAACCGCCCACGAAGCCAAATCCCAGGCCAACCTGCAGGTGGTTCTTGATAACAAAGCAGCCATGGAGCAGGCTGGCCTGTCAGTCGCCGTGGTCAGCGTCGGCGGTACCCACTGCTATGCCCAGGCGATAGGGATGCCTGGCGTGACTGAGGTCCGCGCGGGTCGTTACCCGTTGATGGACCACCGACTCAAAGCGTTCCTGCCCGAACTTGCACCAGCGGCCAAGATACTGGCCTCGGTGATCTCCCATCCCGTTGACGCGATGGCTGTCTTAGACGCCGGACACAAATCCACCGCCCCAGACCAGGGTCGCCCGGTGCTGGAAGGGGTAGATGGTGGAAACGCCACCCGCTTCAGCGCCGAGCACGGCATAGTCGAGCTTGAGGGTGATGCTCAGAACAGATTTAACCCCGGCGACAAAGCCTGGCTGGTGCCCTACGAATTGGGAGCCACAGTGAACCAGTACGACTACTTCCGCGTCGCCAAGAACGGCAGACTGGAGGGCTTCTGGCCCATATCGGCCCGAGGAAGACTGGCGTAAATCCCCCCAACCCCCTTACGAAAGGGGGGCTTAATTTCCCCCTTTTATAAAGGGGGACTAAGGGGGATTTCCCCCACCACCAAAAACGGAGTTTTTAAAATGAACGAACATTATCGACCGACACCTGGAACGCCCATGGCAGACCTGGACACACCCTGTCTGGTCATCGACATGGACGGCCTTGATAACAATATGGATGTCATTGCCAACACCTATGAAGGCCGCGGGGCCAAGCTGAGAGGGCACTCTAAGAACCACAAGACACCGGCCATCGCCCATCGGCAGATACGCCGTGGCGGGACTGTGGGCGGGGTGTGCGCCGCCAAGGTCTCTGAAGCCGAGGTGATGGTCCACGGTGGAATCCCTAGTGTGTTCATAACATCAGAGATCGTAGAACCCATGAAGATCGAACGGCTCGCCGCACTGGCTGACCAAGCCGAGATGCTAGTGGCCTGCGATCAAGGATCCAACGCCAGAGACCTCTCCAAAGCCGCCCAGGCCAGGGGAGTCGAGATCAACGTTGTTATCGAGCTTGAGACCGGCTTGCGGCGCTGCGGAGTCCGTGAGACTGATGCCGGTGTGGCCCTCGCCAAAGAGATCGCGTCCCTGCCCGGATTGCGGTTCCGCGGGGTGATGAGTCACCAGACGATTCCGGACATGCCGGACAGGGAAGACCGCGCAGTGGAAGCAGCCCGAACCATCAAGGGTGTGATCGACTTGAAGGAAGCCATCGAAGGTGAAGGGATTCCTATAGATATCGTCTCCACCGGCGAGACCTGGAGCTACGACGTCGCGGCGGAGATCCCCGGCGTGACGGAAATCCAGGGCGGCAGTTACTTGATGATGGAGACTCACTACGGTTACATGACCGAGTTCCATTACGCCGCCAAGATACTGACCACAATCATCAGCACCCCCAGACCTGGCGTGGCCATCGGGGATGCCGGTGTCCGTGCTGTCAGCACTCTCTCCGGTCTACCCACGGTGTTTGACCGACCGGGAGTTACGGTGGAGGCCTTAGACAGTGACCATTCAGTATTCAAGGTCGAGTCCGGAGCCAACCTGAAAGTCGGCGACCAGGTACTTCTGATTCCCGGCCAACAGGACGCCATGGTCAGCCGCTGGGACCGCTTTATCGGCCTACGCAAAGACAAGGTGGAAGTGGTGTGGGACATCCAAGCCCGAGGTTGTCATAACTAAGGACTTAGCAGTCGGCTATATACCTTCGGTTTTTTTATTCATGTGGCTCGTCTGGGCTTTTTGGATACTAATTCCGACGTTGCCCTCGCGTAGGTGCGGGTTTGTAACCCGCCTGGCGCCCCTCAACCAGCCGTGATCGAAGGACCCCATACCTTTCTGGGACCTGATTGGTATCCACAATAAATGACCTTCTCCAACCGGGGCAGGTTCAAAAACTGCCCCTACGGTGAGGGTGCTTCTACTCCGGTACCGGCCCAAACTCTGACGTGTTCATCAGGTGGGTATTTTGGGCCACCAGCAGACCACGGACACGGGGGACGTAGGTTCCGGTCCATTCGGGGTCGGCGTTGACGGCTTCTTTGCCCTCTTTGAGATGCTTGAGGTCGCGGTACGCCCAGATATGAGTCACCTGGTTCAGGTCTCCCACATCACTGTAATACCAACCCGCGAGCTTGATTCCCTGACGCGCCCTGATGGGAAGCGCTACTTCCTCAGCCGCAGCCATGTAGGCGGGGATGCCGCCGGGCTTGAAGGTGTAAGTCCGGTAATCAAACGCCATGTTGTTCTTCTTGACGAACTCGGGCGTTCCTTCGTCGGGTACATCTCCATTGACCGGATAGATTGGCGCAAAACTCGATGCGTTCATCTGGGAGGTCTTCTGGGATTCCACCAGGCCTCTGGTCCTTGGCAGGTATTTGCCCGTCCAGTCGGGATCGGTGTGGAAGGCGTGTTTCGCTTCTTCCATGTGCTTGGTGTCTTCGTAACCCCAGATGTGAACCACCTGGTTCAAGGAGCCGATCTCGCTCCAATACCAGCCGGCCAACCTGATGCCATAGCGCTGTCGGATGGGCAGGCTAAGTTCCTTCACCCCGGCCCGGTAATCGGCGGTGGCCCCTGGCGCAAGTGTGTAAACCCGATAGTCGTAAATCATCTTCTCTCCAAATAGTCGTCAATCTAGTTGAGGAATCCTGTTAACCGGTTTGTTCAAGAACGAATTCTCCGATCTTGCCGATGGCTTTTCGTGCTTCAGGCAGGATTGGAGCGTAGTGATGCCAAACGTGGGGCATATCATCCCACACTTCCATCTCCACCGACACACCCGCTTTCTGGGCCCGTTCTTTCAGCATGGTGGAGTCATCCACCAGAACTTCTATACTGCCCACTTGCAGCAGCAGAGGTGGAAGTCCCGTGAGGTCGGCGTGAATTGGAGAGGCAAGAGGAGCCTTGGGGTTCTTGCCGTCCAGATAGGTAGCCGCGATTTTGAGCAGCCGCTCCTTGGATACTGAAGGGTCGGACTCGGCGTTGGTGGTCATGGACTTGCCGGTTGATTCCATATCGGTCCAGGGTGAGATGCAGACCCCTGCAGCGGGTATGGGTTCTCCAACTGACCTCAGAGCGACTAAGGCAGCAACCACCAGGCCGCCGCCCGCCGAGTCGCCGCCGATGGCGATGTTCTTCGGGGAGATGCCCTGGGACAGCAACCATCGGTACGCCGATACAGTGTCTTCCACTGGCGCTGGGAAGGGCATCTCTGGTGCTAGACGGTAATCAAGTGCCAGCACCCGGGCCTTGGTTGCCCTGGCCAAGTGTGCGAGGAACACCCGGTGGGTTCTAACCGAGCCAAACACGTACCCGCCGCCGTGGAGATATAGGATCACCCGGCCTTCTTCCGACTCCGGTGCCCAGATCCATTCGGCGGCTACCCCGTTGGCGCCCACCCGCTTGGTCTCGATGTCGTCATCGAGGGGTAAGGTGGACATTATCCGCTCGTAGGAAAGGCGGTCATCGTCGACGGTCTTCCTGACCTCAGCGGCACGAACTCGTATCATCTCAAGTACTGTGTCTAGTTCCTGGCTGGGAGCCATACGCGTCACCTCGGGGGATCACACTTCAAGTGTGTTTACGGGTGCGGCCATGATAGTTGTCCCAGGTACAACTCGCAAGGGGAGAAAAGGGCTTCAGCACCTACCCCAACCGTCATTCCTGCATAAGCAGGAATCCACTCATCAGCCACGGTGCTTCAACAATCCGTGTTTCAGAAAGATGACTCATGCGCATCCTTCGACGGAGCTCAGGACGAGCGGTTACGGCGAGGGAGTTTTTGTTGCTGCTTCGTTTCCGGCAAGCACGGTCGTTCCTGCGTAGGCAGCAATCCAGCATGGTTTCCTTTCGATGGAGTTGACTATTGCACGCAATCTGGAATCCGAGCGAAAGCCGGAATGACGGGTGGTGTTGGAGATGTGGCTGCACTAATGAGACCTTCACAACCTCCGTTCGTCCTGAGCCCGTCGAAGGATGCGCTTCAGTCAATCGTCTGGTGGTCACCATCCGCAGCGTAACCGTGGTTCGGCATCCTTCCGCGGAAGGACACCATGGGCGGGTTAGTGCTGGACCGTGAGGCTTAGGCCAGCAGTTGTTTTAGGGCCCGGGCGCTGCTGTGGGGGGCGGAGAGAACGGGTACCGGGGACACCTTCTCTAGGTGGGCCAAAGCGGCGGCAAAGGAGAACTGGGTCAGTACCACCATGTCCACATCCTTCGCCATACCCAAAACTTCCTGTTCCAGGCGGCGCTCCAGACCGACTTGCCCCTCGGCACGTAAAACCGTTATCAAGTCCTCCGCGAGGCAGAGCACAGGCTCGATCTCAACACCTGCTTCCTCTGCTGCCAGCTTCAGGTAAAACTCAGAGTCGGCCATAGTAGCTTGGACAGAGGCGATCAGTCCGATGCGCGTACCGGCAGACACTGCTTCTGCCATCACCGGACCGTACGAAGACACCAGGGGCACATCGACCAGGTGTTTGGCCGAATCGACCACCGGGGCGTATACCGAGCAGGCCAATCCAATGGCGTCGGCTTTGTTGTCCTGACAATAACCGATGACATTGCTCATACGACGACGAAGGTGAGGGGTGAGCTGTCCGTCGAAATCGATGAGCAGACCTTCGTCTAAGAGGTTAACCACCTCAGCCTCGGGAAAGACCTCACCAAAGGCCAACCGCACCGGCGGGATGGACTCGGCAAGGGCGTGAATCATGGTTACTCGCATACTGGTTCCTCTGCGTTAATACCGGAAATATTCCTGGAAAGATGAAAGAGTGGGTCTGCCAGTGGGTGTTGATTATCCGCCGGTAATCCGCTCGTAATCAAAATCGGTCAGAATCGTTTGCAGCTCTTCGCCCCGTTCGTGCATCTCATACTCCACGCCCACCATGGGTTTGTTCACCGTGATCAACTGGTCCAGGTTAATCGGGGTGGCGTAGAGGATGATGTCGGCATCGGCGGCGATCAGAGTCGCTTCCAGGTCTGACAGTTGTTCGGGGCTGTAGCCCAGGGCTGGGACCTCGGTTTCCATGTGGGGATACTGTTCGTAGGCCGACTTTATGCTGCCCACCGCGAACTGTCTTCCGGAGACGATCTCGGCGGCTTCCGCGTCCTGGGCCGCGACGGTACCGGCGCCGTAGGACATGCCACCGTGGGTCAGGGTTGGCCCGTCTCCAACCACCAACACCCGTTTGCCTTTGATCAGTTCCGGATTGCTGATGGTGACGATGGAATCGGCCATGATCACTGGCACCTCGGCCCGTGCCACAAGAGACACAGTGGCTTGTACCTGGGCGATTTGCTCCGGCGTGGCGCTGTCTGCTTTGTTGATGATGACAATGTCTGCCATCCGCAGGTTGGCTTCGCCAGGGTGGTAGCTGGTCTCATCGCCAGGGCGATGTGGGTCCACCAGGACTATGTGCAGGTTGGACTTCACGAACGGAAGATCGTTGTTGCCTCCGTCCCATATGACCAGGTCTGCTTCTTCTTCAGCCCGGTGGAGTATCGGTGCGTAGTCAACGCCCGCGAAAACGGCCATGTCCAATCGGATCAACGGCTCGTATTCCTCGCGTTCTTCAACGGTGGCTTCAAACTGATCCAGGTCTTCCATCTTCCCGAACCGCTGCACCCGTTGAGCCTCCAGGTTGCCGTAGGGCATGGGGTGGCGTATGACGCTGACCTGTCGCTTCTTGTCCAAAAAGAATCTGGCGATGCGTCTGGTGGCCGAGCTCTTGCCTACTCCGGTCCTGACAGCGCAGACACTGATCACCGGCCTGCGGGCTGGGATGGAGGTGCGTTCTGGACCCAGGAAACCAAAGCTGGCACCAGCGGCAAGCACCGCCGAGGCTTTGTGCATCACATCTTGATGGGATACGTCACTGTAGGAGAAATAGACCCAGCCCACATGGTCCCGTTTGATCATTGGAATAAGCTCGGATTCTTCGACGATGGGTATCCCATATGGGTATAGGGATCCGCTCAAAGCCGGAGGGTAGTTTCGGTCTGCAATGTCTGGGATCTGAGCAGCGGTGAAGGCCACAACCCTGGTCAAAGGATCGTCCCGGAAGACGACGTTGAAATTATGGAAGTCGCGTCCGGCGGCTCCCATGATGATTACTCTGGTCCGCGTATCATTTTGCATCGTGCTTACATCATACGGGGTAAACAGGCGAGAGGCTAAGCCGTTTCCTTAACTCAGCCCCAGCACCTCACCCTCCGGCGTGACATCCATGTCCAGCGCCCTGGGTCTGGTCGGCAGTCCAGGCAGCGTTTGGATGGGGCCAGCTAGGGCGTAAAGGAAACCCGCACCAACGGAAGCCCTGATGTCGGTGATGGGGAAGGTATAGCCGCCGGGCCGTCCCTTTAGACTCTGGTCATGGGATATGGAAAGGTGGGTCTTGGCCATACAGATGGGCAGACCTCCCCAGCCTTTTGACTCAAAGTACCGCAACCGTCTTCGGGCCTCTGGAGACCAGCTGACATCGGCTGCGTTATAGATGGTCTGAGCCAGCGCCAGGACCTTGTCCTCGGCAGAGGCGTCGGCGGGGTAGGCGTAGGTGATGGTGGGTGTTCCCTGGGAGGCGTCAACCACAGCCTGGGCCAGGTCTTCGCCACCCGTGCCACCCTGGGCAAAGCCGTCGCATTCCACTGCGTATGTTGCTCCCGCGTCCATGGCGATCTTCTTCACCGCCGCCAATTCCTCGGGGCTATCGGTCCCGAACCGGTTGATGGCGACCACACAAGGCAGGCCAAAACTTTTGACGATGCCAATGTGGTGGATCAGGTTGTCGCCGCCGGCTATCACCGCGGCCGGGTCGGGGTTGCCGAGGTCTCGCCTTCTGGTACCACCGTGCCATTTCAGGGCGCGAGCAGATGCCACCAGCACGGCAGCGCTGGGCATAAGCCCACTCTGGCGGGTCTTGATGTGCATGAATTTCTCAAAGCCCAGGTCAGAGGCGAAACCAGCCTCGGTGATCACATAATCGGCGTAGCTCAGGGCCATCTTGTCGGCGATTATGGAACTGCAACCGTGGGCGATGTTTCCGAAGGGGCCGGCGTGGATGATGGATGGCTGGCCCTCCATGGTCTGTACCAGGTTCGGCATCACGGTCTGGTGGAGCAGGGCCATCAAAGACCCGGCGAAACCAAGTTGTTCTACGTTAACCGGCTCCCCGTCAGAGGTCTCGCCGATGACGATGCGGTTTAGTCGTTGTCTCAGGTCATCGGGGCCGTCGGCCAATGCCAAGATCGCCATGATCTCGGATGCCGACACGATGTCAAAGCGGGCTTCACGCAGGGGGCCAAAGTTTGCGCCGCCGATGCCGGAGACGACCTGACGCAAGCCTCGGTCAGAGGCGTCGGTGACCCGGTTCCACATCAGTCCACCGGCGTCCAGCCCCGGTATGGAGTTTCGGAACACTTCGTTCTCCACCAGCGCGGCCAGCAGGTTGTGGGCAGAGCCGACGGCGTGGGCATCGCCGGTGAAGTGGATGTTGATCTCGTCTTCCGGCACTACCCGGGCCATACCGCCGCCGGTGCCGCCACCCTTGATGCCAAAGATCGGCCCCAGGGTGGGCTCCCGTAGGTTGACTGAGACCTTGTGTCCCAAACGGCCCATCCCTTGAGTCAGGCCGATGGCGGTTGTGGTCTTGCCTTCTCCGGCGGGAGTGGGGGTGATCCCGGTGACCACCACCAGCTTGCCCCGGTAGTCGGAGGGCGGTTTCAGTGCGTCCAGGGATATCTTGGCCTTGTACCTACCGTAGGGGACCAGATGGTCTGCGTTTAGGCCAAGTTCATCGGCGATCTTTGTTATTGGCTCCACATCGTCTCCAGGCGCCAGATTGGGCCAGTGATTATTTTGAAACTTCCTGTTCCAGACGGTCGATGTCCGCCTCGCTCAGGTTGAAATATTTGGCGTCGGGGTGATGGAATACCACCGCCGATACCGAGGACTCGGGGTCCATCATGAAGCCTTCGGTCAGCTCGACCTCCAGGTTGTTCGGTACATCCAACAATCTGAAGAGCTGCCCCTGGTCTTCCAACCTGGGACAGGCAGGATAGCCGAAGGAGAACCGCTTGCCCCGGTATTGGGTCCGGAACAGATCCTGGGGAGTTGTTCCGGGTTTGTCGCCAAAGCCCCACATCTGCCGCATCTGCTGGTGGAGCAGTTCGGCAAAGGCCTCAGCGCTTTCCAGAGCCAAGGCCGACAGGATATGAGAGTTCAAGAACTGACCCTCGGCCATCAGTGTCTCGGCTAGTTCCCGCACCCCCGTTCCAATGGAAACAAGGAACATACCGACGTAATCGACCTGTCCGCTGGTCTGGGGCGACACGTAGTCGGCCAAGCATAGGCCGTCTCGCTGAGACTGGCGGCCAAAGTAAAATTCCTCGGCAGCCTGGTTTCCTTCAGTGCCGTTGACCAACATTCGCTGGCCGTCGGAGTTGGTCGGGAAGAACTTGAATACCGCGTTGGCCTTGATGTTGCCTTGGGCCAGCATCAAGTCTTCCACCTTTCTGACCGAATCCCGGAGTTCTATCGCTGCATGCTCTCCGGATTCCAGGTCGTCGGCGAACCGCCCTTTATAACCCAGATGCCGCACGTAGAGCATCTGCGGGTTGATGAGGGGGAATATCTCTTCCAAAGGATGGTCGTTGATGACGTGCAACCGCAGGTCGGGCGGGTTGGGGATGTCGAAATCGTTTCGCACCTGGGCCGGTGGCACATCTTCGCCAGCATCTGCGCCGCCGTCCCGGGCAGCTTCGTCTGCGGCCAGCATCTCTTCGACCTCTTCATCGAAGGTCGTCATCAACTGGGCCCGTTCGTCAGCGTCTTGGATGGTGTTGGCCAGGGCCAAGCCCGACATGGCGTCCGGGGCATAGGCCACCATGCCGTCATACTCGGGGGCGATGCGAAGCCTGGTGAACCTGTTGGACAAAGCCGCTCCGCCAACCAGCACCGGTGTGGTGATGCCCGCCTGGCTGAAGTCCTGGGCGGTTTCGACCATCATCTTGGCCGACTTAACCAGTAGGCCAGAAAGGCCGACCATGTCCGGGTTGTGTTCCCTAACAGCAGCGATCAGTTCTTCTGGCGGCACTTTGATGCCAAGGTTGATCACCTCATAGCCATTGTTGCCCAGGATGATCTCCACCAGGTTCTTGCCAATGTCATGGACATCGCCCTTCACGGTGGCCAGAACAACCTTGCCCTTGACCGCAGCATCCGCCTGCTCCATGTGCGGTTCTAGATGCGATACCGAGAACTTCATGGATTCCGCTGACTGCAAAACCTCGGCGACTATCAACTGATTGGCATTGAACTGGCGGCCAACCTCGGCCATGCCGTCCATCAGGGGGCCGTTGATGATCTCCAGGGGCGTCCTTCCGGTGAGGGCTTCATCCAGGTCTTCAGCCAGTCCCTCTTTGGAGCCTTCGATGATTGCCAGCGCCAGCCGCTCATCCAGGGGCAGGTTCAGTCGTTCTTCAGAAGTTGCTTTGGGCGCTTTGTCACGGAAGTGGTCGGCAAAGGCGGCCACCGGGTCGTCGCCGGAGAACCAGATCAGGTCCTCGGCCAGCTTCCGTTCTTCCTCGGGTATGGTGGCGTATCGCTCCATGCCTTCAGAGTTGACGATGGCCATGTCCAGTCCGGCTTGAACGCAGTGGTAAAGGAAGACTGAATTCAGTACTTCTCTTCCTGCCGCTGGTAGGCCAAATGACACGTTGGAGATGCCGAGCACGGTCTTGACGCCGGGCAGAGCTTCTTTGATCAGGCGCACACCCTCGACGGTCTCTGCGCCCGAGCCGACGTAGTTCTCGTCTCCGGTGCCCACTGGGAAGACCAATGGGTCGAAGATGATGTCTTCTATGGGAATCCCGTATTTCTCGGTCAGAAGTTTGGCTGACCTGATGGCCACCTCGAGCTTTCGCTCTTTGGTGATGGCCTGGGCTTGTTCTTTATCGTCGTCGATACAGCCAACCACCAAGGAAGCTCCGTACCGTTTGGCCAGCGGCACCACCGTCTGGAAACGTTCTTCGCCGTCCTCCAGGTTGATGGAGTTGATGATGGATTTACCCTGAAGTTTGGTCAGAGCCAGTTCGATCACCGACGCATCGGTGGAGTCGATCATGATGGGCGCTTTGACCTTCTTGGTCACCAGGTCAAGGAACTCGGCCACGTCAGCGGCCTCGTCCCGGTCCGGGTCTTGGAGGCAGACGTCCAGGATGTGGGCGCCGTTTCTCACCTGACGACGTCCGATCTCGGCGGCTTCTTCGAAAGAACCCTCTTTGATAAGACGGCGGAACCGCCTACTGCCAAGGACGTTGGTGCGCTCACCAACTATGGCCGGGCGAATCTCGTCATCGATCAAGAGCGCTTCGATTCCTGAGACACGGCTGTCGGGGACGTCATTCACCGGACGGACCGGCTTGCCCTCAGCCATCTCTGCCAGCAGTTTGATGTGCTCGGAGACGGTGCCGCAGCAGCCGCCGACGATGTTCACCCAACCGGACTCGGCGAACCGGCCAACGGTCTCGGCCATGCCCTCCGGTGTCTCGTTGTAGTTGCCGTCTTCATCGGGCATACCCGCGTTGGGCAGACAAGCCACCGGGAACTTGGAGAGGGACGCCAGTGTCCTGATGTGGTCGGTCATGAAGCTGGCGCCGGTAGCGCAGTTGATCCCAATCCAGAGCAAATCTCTGTGAGCCAGAGACGTATAGAAGGCCTCAGCGTCTTGGCCGGCCAACAGTGTTCCCATGGGTTCCACGGTCCCCTGCACCGCAACCGGCACTTCCGTGCCCAGTTCGGCAAAGGCCCGGTCAATACCTTCCAGACCGGCTTTCACGTTCAGGGTATCCTGGCTGGTCTCCAACAAAAGCAGGTCTACCCCGCCTTCGATGAGTCCCGCTGCCTGGATGTGATAGTCGTTGGCCAGTTCTTCAAAGGTGATACCTCCGGTGACGGAGATGGTCTTGGTAGTGGGGCCCATGGAACCGGCGACGAACCGTGGTTTCTCCGGGGTGGACTCTGCCACAGCTGCCTTCAAGGCCAGGGCAGCGCCGTCTTTGTTGATCCGACGGGCTTCGTGGGCCAGGTTGTACTCAGCCAGCACCACTGGCGTCCCGCCGAAGGTGTTGGTCTCGATGATGTCGGCGCCAGCCTGCAGGTAGGCTCGATGGATATCCTCGATGACGTCGGGCTTGGTGATGAGCAGGTACTCGTTGCACCCTTCATATTCCTCACCGCCAAAGTCATCGGATCCCAGGTTCTTGTTCTGGATGGCCGTGCCCATCGCCCCGTCCATGACGAGCAAGCGTTGGGCCAGCGCCGATTTCAGTTCATCTATACGGGAAGTTGTTGACATAATTGTTCAGTGGTCATTCAGGATTCGATTATTGCACGGCTAGGCATTGTAGCACCGGCCCACTGATGTGTGAACCGGTGCTCTCTGTTGGCCAGGCGTGCAACATGGAGTTGCTAGGCGGGTTAAGCGGCGAACCAGTCGGTCAGCAGCGGACGGTTGATCTCCAGCCATTTGATGTTGAGTCGTACCCGCTCCAAAGCCTGACGGATGGTGCGTTCTGCCGCCGGAGCCGGATGCTCGGCAAAGAAGCTATCAACCTCGTCGGCCTTTTCCTGGGAGCTGAAATGGCTGCAGATGGAGACCAGGCGCATGAGACCGAACCCGCCACCGCCGTAGCGCTGGTCGAACTCGGTCCAGTTGGACTTAACGAAGTCCCAGGCCAGGTCGCGGCCCTTGGGGTTGGCGGCTATGCTGGCTACCAGGGTGATGGTGTCCTGCGAACGCACCTTGGAGGACAGAGAGTCTTCCAGCGCGGCAGTGAGCAGGTCTGAATCCTGGAACCGGCTCAAGGACAGTAGAAGCCTGATCTTCTCTTCTGCCAGGTCGGTCTCGCCGTCCAATTGCCAGATCTGGTCATAGATATCCTTGCCGCCGGATTGGGCTGCCAGGGCAAAGACCACGCCACGAAGATCCGGGGCCAGAGTCTCTCGGTTCTCCATGTATCTATTGAACCGCTCCGTCGCTTGGGCGGTCACATCGGCGTGATTGTAGCTGCCAGCCTGACTCAGCACCGTGGAACGGAGCAGGGCGTCGAGGTGACCCTCATCGGCCCTGGGTTCCCAGCCGATCTTTCCTGCGGCGGGGGCAAACAGTTCACGGGCGAACTTCTGGTAGGCCGCGTGGACCGGTTCATCGGAGATGAGCTGCTCGATGTCCCTCAGGTTGCTGGCAAGGTCGCTCCAGACCGATGCGTCGTTCTCGTTCTTGTAAGCATTGGCCATTGATATGAACTGGGTCACGGGCAGGATTCCGGCCCGGGACAGCGCGTAGGCGTCGTTCTGGATACCCAGACGGTCGGTGGCGTGTAGTTCCAGCGACTCGATGGCCGGAACCAGACGTTGCCAGTCTTCCGCGCTGTAATTGACCCGGAAGAAACCGGTCTGGAGAGGGTTTACCTTGACCCAACTTCCGGAATCGCCAGGAACCTCCAGTTGGGTCTGGTTGCCCTCCATCACCGTGATGGAGGATTCTTCACCGCCCTGACTAGCGCGGATCGGCACCCGCCAAACCTCTGGGTCGGGTTCGCTGTCACCTAGCAGGCTGTCGTAGACGAACCGCTCTTGGGACACTGATATCTGGGTCTTGCTGCCACTGCGGTCCGTCTCCACCTGTAGCACCGGGTAGCCCATCTGCTTGACCCAGGAATCCATGATGGCGGTTACCGGCTGACCGGACTCCGTTTCCAGGGCTGACCACAGGTCTTGGGTGCGGGCGTTGTCGTACATGTGACCGGAGAGATACCGGTTCAAGCCTTTGCGGAAGGTCTCCTCGCCCAGGAAATTCTCCAGCATGCGGATGACCGACGCCCCCTTGCTGTAGCTGATGGCGTCAAAAAGCTGGCTAACCTCGGCCGGGTTCATCACTGCCTGTTCGATGGGGTGGGAGTTTTTTAGGCCGTCCAGGCTAAGCGCCCGGTTGGTGTCCATGTTCACGAACTGGGTCCACATCTCCCATTCCGGGAATAGCCAGTCGACCGCCTTGTTGCCCATCCAGGAAGCAAAGCTCTCATTAAGCCAGAGGTCGTCCCACCATTCCATGGTTACCAGGTCGCCGAACCACATATGGGCCATCTCGTGGGCGATCACTTCAGCAACCCGCTGTCGGGTGCCAGCGGACGAGTTTTCCGGGTCAA
>PCAH01000070.1 GCA_002730485.1 Dehalococcoidia bacterium
GGCCGGTATAGCCCGCATGAACTTTTGGAAATTCAGCTTCTACACCTTCGTCGGTTCCTATCCATGGAGCCTGGGTTTGGCCTACGGTGGGTTCAAGTTGGGTGAGAACTGGGAGGACCTGCGCGAGGTCATGCGTCCCTTTGATTACCCGATCGCGGGCATCATCCTAGTGGTCGTCTTCTGGTTCATCTATCACCGAATCAAGACCATTCGTGCTGAAGAACGCGGATAGCGGACTTACAGCTTGCGGGCGTCCCTGGTGTCCCGGCACACGTATCCAGCTGTAAGCCGTCGTTGACACGCCCATAGGCGCCCAATAAGCTGATTGAGATTCTTGGTCATCCCATTAATACGATTTAAAAGGTGGCAAGATATGCAGGCCCCGACTCTCAGGGACGTTTACCGGGCGAAGAAGACCATCGCCCCTCATATACCGCGTACACCGTTACACTTTTCTGCAGGGCTTAGTGACCTGTTAGAAGCAGAAGTGTACTTGAAGCACGAAGAGTATCTGCCCCTTGGGGCATTCAAGGGAAGGGGCGGGATCAATCTTTTGGTCAACCTCAGTGATGAGGAAAAGGAACGCGGGTTGATCACCGCATCCTCTGGCAACCACGGTCAGTCGATGGCCAGCGCCTGCAGGTTGTTTGGGGTCAAGGCCGTCATCGGACTGCCGGAGGATGCCAACCCCAATAAAGTGGCGGCCATGCGGGCCCTCGGGGCTGAGCTGGTTTTCCATGGGGCTGATTTCGATGCCGCGCGACTGCATTGTGAAACCTTGGCGAGGGAAGAAGGGTACCGGTTCGTCCATCCGGTCAACGACCCCCTGCTGATTGCAGGTGTCGGCACCCAGGCTTTAGAGACACTGGAAGACCTGCCCGACGTCCAGGTTCTGATGGTTCCCTTAGGCGGCGGATCCGGCGTTTCCGGAGCCTGTATCGTCGCCAAGGGAATCGACCCTTCTATAGAAGTGTTCGCTGTGCAGTCGGAGCAGGCCCCCGCCGGCTATCTGTCCTGGAGAAAGGGAGAGATAGTTGAAGCCGAGATGAATACCTTCGCCGAGGGCGTGGCCACCAGGTCAGGTTATGAGCTTGCGCAGTCGATCATCCGCGACCTGCTGGACGACTTCCTATTGGTGAGTGACGAGGATATCCACCGCGCGATAGGCACGCTGGTAGACAAAGCCCACACTCTGGCCGAGGGCGCTGGCGCCACCGCACTAGCGGGGGCCATGAAGTACCCGGAAAAGGTAAGAGGCAAAAAGGTAGCGATTACCGTAAGCGGTGGCAACATCACCGCCGAGCAACTCAGCCAGTCATTAGAAATCTACCGTAGCTGAGTCTTCCGGCATTAATGCGGAATAAATGTAACGCCGCTCAGGCTCCGCATATATAGCGCCCATCGACCGAACGACTCTTATTTATGCTCATAGCCAGAGTCATAATTAATTGATGTGGCTTATTCACGGCGATATACTTAGCGCAAGGTATTTGGTCTAGCGTCGCACTGGCTTTCTGGTTGGATGCATAGATCACTAGAAGCCAAGCGCTCGTTGGAACTATTGGAGGGTCGGAAGTGTTCGAGAACGTGGATGAGCACCTGGATGAGGCCGTGAGGCTGGCAGAGCGGTGTCCTGAGAAATATCAGATCGCCTGCTTCCAAGCGTTGATCCGAGTGCTGGCCCAGCCTGATGCACCCCTGCCGCAGAACGGTAACGGAGATCCCCATCTCTTCAATGATAATAGATCCAACGGCGATACCCAGTCCTCACCGTCCAATGGTTCCTACGGCAACAGGACCAGTTCAAATACGACTTCCGGCTCCGCTGTCGGCCGCTCCCTGGATAGCAGCGAACGCGGATCCCTATTTATGGACCAGCACCAAATACCTGAGGCGTCCATCTCACGGGTCTATCATTTGGACGGTCAGTCATATCGTATTATCGTCAAAGACCTAAAGGAAAAGACCAACTCCAAGAAGCAGGTAAAACTGGCTTTGTTGCTTGGGGTCGGGGGGCTGCTCTCCAGCGGCCAGCCCATATTCTCCAAAGAGAGATTAATCGAGGCCTGTAGGGAATACGGCGCCTACGACGCTCCGAACTTTGCATCACATATGAAGAAGCAAAGGGACATGTTCATTTCCCAGGGGAATGAGTGGTCCCTGACGGTGCCGGCTCAGCAAAGAGCCGCAGAGGCGATAAAAGAACTGACCACCTGACCCAAAAATCGCCACCCCAGTCTTTGCAGACCCCTTAAATCAACCGACAGGTAAGCGACTTTAATCTTGCAGTGAAGCTAAGCCTGGGGACGGCTGAAGTAACGGGCCAGCTCATCGCGGCTGAACTGAGGAAGCTCAACCTCGCCGGTCCGTCCAATGGAAACCAACCCCTCTTCCAAGGGCATCATCCTTCCGATCTCCCAGCCGTCTATTCCCTTTTTCTCTAATTCAGAAAGTAAAGAAGGAACATCTTCGGGTGAAAGTGTAATCAGTAAAGCGCCCGATGCCAGTAGTCCCAACGGGTCTATTTTAAGGGCTTGGCACACCTTTGATGTCTCCGGCAGTATCGGAATACTACCTTCTTCAATGGCTACTCCCAATCCTGAAGCCGCGGCGATCTCTCTCAACCCGGTGACCAATCCGCCCTCAGTGACATCGTGCATTGAGTGTATTTGCGCAATAGTGCAAGCAATTTGAGAGTCAGCGAGTACACTTATCCCAACTGCATCAAGTAAATCGGTGCATTGTGTAATAGTGTCGTCACTCACCCCTGCTTTGCGCAGGTCATCGGCCCGTTCCAAGGCTAGAAGCGCTGTGCCTTCGATTGCGAGGCCTTTAGTGACCACGATGCTGTCACCCTCCAGTGCGCCCCCGGTTTTGACCAGTCGGTCGCGCGTGACCTCGCCCAACATGCTTCCCGACACTATGGGTCGGTCGATACCGTAGGTGACCTCGCTGTGGCCGCCGATCAGTGTGACGTCGATGGCGTTACAGGCGTCCAATACCTGATTGAAGACCTCTTCCGCCTGGTCCTCGGTGAAACTCTCAGGGACCAGCAGCGTGGCGAGAAACCACCGCGGGGTGCCACCCATGCAAGCGATGTCGTTGGCGTTGACCTGTACGGCATACCAACCGATCCTGTCCGTGGCAAAGGTAATGGGATCGCTCTTGGCAATCAGCAGTGTTTCGCCCAGGTCTATGACCGCTGCGTCCTCGCCGAGGCCCGGCCCCAGGAGCACCCTTGGGTCGGCAACCCTGGGCTTCTGCAGCAACTTCTCGAGTAATGAGTGGGGGAACTTGCCAATGTCCACTGGAACTCCTGGTCGGGCTGGTCGGGATTCATCGGGTATAGCCCGTGGGGGTATTCAAATGAGGCAACTGGGCTACTGATTGCGTGGGCGGCGGCTTCCAACTCCCACATCCGTGGACATGATAGTCCAGGTGCAACTGAAGTTACCATAGCGCAATCTAGAACCGGATGAGCAACGCGCACGTATCTTATACAAGGGGTTTCCCGATGCTGAGGAATACAGCGCAGAGCGGGTAGGATAATCGGAAAGACGATACGCAGGATGACCCGCCTGCTCGTTGACACTCAAACAGTGCTTGTGATAAAAATAACAAAGTAATTTCCTGCCTAAAATTACCCTTTTAAACCGGATGATATGGAGTCTAGATCAATGAGAAAACCACTAGTGATTCTTTTTGCAATGTTGAGCGCCGTCATGCTCATGGCCATTGCTTGCGGCAGCGACGAAGCTGATCCCAACGCCACCGCTACCCCGGCACCGCCGAACACGGTCCCGGCGGAACAGCGTGCTGCTGAGCCTACCGCGGCTCCCACCGCAGTCCCGGCCACCAAGGCCCCGGCAGCTTCCGGCGGTGGTGGAGCAACCACCATAGACATTGACGTGAACGGCGATGCACTACAGTTCGACCTTTCTGATATGTCTGCCGACTCCGGCGCCGAGGTCGTGGTGAACTTCAACAACTCCTCAGGCGTCAACTCCCATAACTGGGCGATAGTCGAGAACGGCACCAAGGACGCCGTGTCTGTAGATGGCACAGCCGCCGGTCCGGCCAACGACTGGCTTCCAGTGGGCGACTCTCGGGTGATTGCCAACACCGCCGTCTTGGGACCTGGTGAGAGCGGATCGGTGACCTTCACCGCTCCGGCGGCTGGTACCTACCAGTTCGTCTGCACCTTCCCTGGACACAACTTCACCATGTTTGGTGACTTCATCGTCAACTAGACTCTCTACGGCAGGCGTTGGGCCTACCTGGCCAGGTAACCTGCCTTCGGATCGATTGACCAAGCGAAAGACCGGCCCACTCTAATGGGCCGGTTTTTCTTTGCCACGGATCTATCAGGCAAGCGATGAGCGCCCTCTTCACGGTCTATATGAGACTACACCGGGAGCACCCACAGATTGGGAATCGGATACTCGATGTCGAATTAGATTTACAACCCCAGCCGTGTTTGATAGCATAGCTAGGCTGGATTCGCTAGTGGGCCGAGGGTCCAGCGCTTCATGTGTGGGGCGTTCGTCTAGCGGCCCAGGACACCGCCCTCTCAAGGCGGAGATCAGGGGTTCAAATCCCCTACGCCCTACCAAACCACACCGCAACAAAAAGCCCCCTGAAACTTCAGGGGGCTTATCTTTTTGTCAGAACTCTACTTATTCAATAAGTTTTGTGTTGGCATACTCTTACCGTTGTTTAACATAACCGTATGCCAATGATGCAGCGGGTCAATTGTTGGGGTTGGTGGCTGGGTTAGCGGATTTGGTTGAAGTGAAGGAATAAGAGAGGGCATGTCTGTTTTAAAGAACATACTTGAAATCGCAAGATGTCCTCATTGTCAGATTGACACTCCTTCACTCAACGAGTTGGCCAGGGTTACAACCAATTCGTCCGACGGTAACACCAAACGATTTTGGGCGTGGTACAAATGCGCGCGGTGCGGTGGGATGGTTTCCGCCTATTCCTGGCAAGATAGCGGGGAAGTGGAATATGTATCCCCAAGCATGCAGGAAGTAGACGCAGATATTTCGCCAACCGCCAGGGAATACCTAACGCAGGCAATCCAGTCTCTTCACGCTCCAGCCGGAGCAGTCATGCTGGCAGCAAGCGCCGTCGATGCGATGTTGAAGCACAAAGGTTACCTCGAAGGTAGTCTTTACGTTCGCATTAATGAGGCGAAAGAAGCCCACTTGATCACCGAAGATATGGCGGAGTGGGCTCATGACATTAGGCTAGACGCAAACGACTAAAGGCACGCCGATGAAGATTCCGAACTTCCGAATAGTAGAGACGCCCAAAGGTGTATCGACTTCGCTCAGGCATTAGCCCAGTTCTTGTTCGTCCTGCCGGAAAGAGTGAGGCGGGGTAGAAAAACCGCCGAGTCGACTGAAGGGACCTAGAAAACGTGACAGGCGAGAACCCCCAGCTGAACCAGCAAGACCAGTCGACGGGAAAACCGCTTCAGAAGGGGATGAAGTACATCTGGGTCGTTTTCCCAGCGATTATTCTGGCGTGGTTGATTTATTTTTTTGTGGTTGGCAGTGCCATAGAGTCTTGGGGAGCAAGAGGCCAGTTCGGAAATATGTTTGGGGCCTTCACAGCCCTTGTCTCAGAATTCGCATTCGCTGGGATTATTTACGCCATAATGTTGCAACGTGAGGACCTTGGCCTACAGCGAGAGGAACTGAAACTTCAGCGTCATGAACTCGTGCTTCAGCGTCAGGAGCTCGCCCGATCAGCAGAAGCGCAAGAGCAACAAAACGAGGCGCTTCTTCTTACTGCGAAGTTGAATTCCCATGCTGCCCTGTTGACCTATAACTCAGCCACAAACGATGTATTGGAAGCGAGCAGCATGGAAAGAAATTCTTCGGCGAGTTCACGACATGCCCAGGCATTAGAGCAAATTATCGAACGTCTTGACCACCAGTCGGGTGCGGGAGATAAATCCGGAGAGTGAGGCTAATTTGGGATATGGGCGTTGGCCGTAAGGATGATGGACGCCCTATCTCGAAGCTCCTGTAATTCTGAAGCTAAATCCTCACGTCTTTTGATTTCGGGGTGAGCGTCTAGAAGGGTCATGGTTGCCTTCTACATGAAGGCAATCATCTCCCCGCTTAGCTTCGCTTCCTGAATCAGAGAGTCATGTTCTAGTTTCTGAACCAGATGGAAATCGTAACAACAGGAGAGTGAATTAATGGAGGAGTCGGATATCGTTATTGCCGCAATTTCTGCTGGTGTTCCCTCTTTGACTTTTGCCTATTTCGTACTAAAGCACGCCTTCAAAACAGGGCATCGCCTAACGACCGTCGAGAGCGCACTTAATCCTCTTCCAGAAGCCATGGATCGGTTGAGTCGAATCGAGACGAAGGTAGAAGAAGCGGTAAACGGGCTCAAGGAACGGATATCAGATCTATTAGTTTTAGTCGGGGCTCCGGGTAATCCCATGTCGCAAGAGAGATGGGAGGAGCTATTAGGGCAATTACGGGCCAACACGATTTCTGAGCAAGATGCCGTTTTACTCAATGAAGCGATGCTTGAACGTCAGGAAGAAGCTAAGAATAAGAACGAAGGGTGGGCGCTGTTAGCGATTGCCGTTGGTCTTGCGTTACTGGCGGTTTATCTAAACAGCAAAGAGTGATTTAGGGATTTTTAGGAGGCTCTTGATAACTGCCTTGTCTAAAAACAGGGATGAAACGCACTAAAGCACACGCCTACAGACACCAGATTTAGTTGGTTTACAAACCCGGCCCTCTCTTAAGGCGGAGATCAAGGGCTCAAATCCCCAACGCCTACCAGCCTCACCGCATAAAAAGGCTTCCGGAAATTCCAAAGGTTTACTAACGCCTAGGCGTCACCAACACCCCTATAATACCCAAACAACACCACCAACACCCAGGAGCAAACCAACAAAGCAATGACTCATGCGATAGACACAGTGATCTTTGACCTTGATGGGACTTTGGTTGATAGCCAGCCGGCGGCGCTGGGGGCGACCATCCAGGCTTTGTCCCAGTTTGGGAATGTGGCCACCGAAGCCGAGTTGAGGGTGGTTTTTGGCGGTGGGGCTCGTAAGCTTCTGAATCACTTCTTGGAGCGGGATCTGGGTTCAGAACGGGCCGCAGAGGTGCTGGAGGATGCGATCAAGTCCCGGGCCGCCTTGCAGTTGGATCTCACCGGCAAGGTGGAGCTGCTGCCCAAGGTGAAAGAACTGCTCGCTTTGTTGCAGGACAAAAAATACAGACTTGCGGTTGCCACCATGAGCAGCGGGGCGGTGGTGGACAGCGTCTTGAGCCATCACGGGATTCGGGACAACTTCGACGCTGTTTTGACCATCGGTGACGTGACCCAGGGCAAGCCCGACCCGGAGATCCTGGTCAAGACCGTTGACCGGTTGGGCGGAGCGGTCAACAACTCCCTGTACGTCGGCGATTCCAGCCACGATATGGAGGCCTCGGTCAGCATCGGGATGCCGTTCCTGCTGGTGGACTCGGAGCTATACGTCAGAGGCGATGCCAGGGATAAACTCCGGTCAGAAGCCGAGCAGAACGGGTTTCCTATCGTCGGGTTTGATGAGATCTTGAACATCGCTGAAGTCGTTAAACAACGCTCTGCCTAATCCCAATGGGCCTGCATCAGCCGCACCCACGTCTTCTCTGAGATGTCCATGCGCCGGTTCCGTAGAGGCGACTCCTGCTGTCTCAGTTCTTGGTCGACGTCGGTCTGCTCGCTGCTGGTGACCCGCGTCTGCTCCCAGTGGGTGGGACTGTGGTACCCGGTGAGCAAAAGTATCTCCATGGGCTGGGTGGTGGCGACGGTACTCCACAATCCCAGGATGCATGCTCCCTGGGACTCGATCCTGGGCCAGATTCCGTTCTGCGAACTGTTGACGAAGTCCGGCAGGTCTGCTGGGTTGATCACGAACCGGCGGTACCCGTACACGGCCCTCTGGTCTTCCTGGGGCACCTGCGGTTTTGGCCTGGAGGCGATGGGTCTCAAGAGACGGACCGACTCCTCAACTACCATGCCGTGGGCCGAAGGAGAAACTTTCTCCTGGGCCGACTGCCACGCTGAAATATCCTCAAACCCAGTGACCTGCAGGTACTGGTTGGCCGGGTCACCAATCAGACCGCTGAGCAGGGCCAGGGGGTCTGCGCCAAGCGTTCTGAGTTCCGGCAAGCGTTCCATCTGACAGAACTGCAAGTAATCGTTGGTGGATTTGGAGTGGGCGAGGGTTCGCCGTTCTTCGTAGATCATTCTGCTGTCTCTCGTTCGGAATCTGGGATCGGTCCATCTGCATCGACAACCAATATCAACTGGAGCCCACCCAGCATATGCTACTATTGGACATAACCAAACTGCATTTGTCGACGCGATTTAACCCTGTTTGCTGGTACAAAGATCGCATTTGAATCGCGGCACCGAAAATACAGCTTTCTTTAATGACATAACAGGCACTAAAATAATAAGAAGAGTTCCCAATACCAACGAGCAATATTTAAACCCTGATTCACCATAAAACTTAACGAAGAGACCCTTGGTAGATTATCCAGTCACGCCTTTAATCTTGACTGGCCTTTATTGAACGACCGACATCCAGGCGCATGAGACCTCTGTGAGGCTCCAGAGACGTCCGGTGATTTGATTTCCCTCAACTAAGGACCCCAACCTAGGCCGGAATGGGCTTGCCCCATTCTGCCGTGGCTTTTACCGCCCAATTGGTACAAACCCCCAAGGTTTTAAGCGTCGTTTCCACAGGTTCGCTGCGGCTTCTGCTGTGACGCGTCTGCGCGGCTTCCTCTTCCATTGGTAAATCTATTTACGGAATATCAATGATCAACCTCGCGCGTCTGACACAGATCCGCATCGAATCCCTGGCCGGACTCACCGTCGCCCTGGCTCTGGTTCCAGAGGCTGTGGCCTTTGCCTTCGTCGTGGGTGTCCATCCGCTGGTGGGCCTTTACGCTGCATTCATCGTTGGGCTGATAACTGCCATGACCGGCGGCCGCCCGGGCATGATCTCCGGCGCCACCGGGTCCCTTGCCGTGGTCATGGTGTCACTGGTCAGCGAAAACGGCATCGAATACCTGTTCATCACCGTGGTGGCCATGGGTGTGATCCAGGTGGCCGTAGGTGCCTTACGACTGGGTAACCTGATCCGCATGGTGCCCTTCCCAGTGATGCTCGGGTTTGTGAACGGACTTGCCATCGTCATCGGGTTGGCCCAGCTGGAGAGCTTCAAAGTAGAGAACCATGACGGTACCCACTCTTGGCTGCCATTGGACGAACTGGGACTGATGATCGGCCTGATCGCCGTGACGATGTCCGTGATCTACCTAGTGCCAAGGCTGTCCAAACGAGTACCGGCCGCTCTGGTCGGAATAGTCGTGGTTTCAACCATAGTGATCCTAGGTGGTATCAATACGCCCACAGTTGGCGATCTGGCCAGCATCTCAGGCGGCCTGCCCGAGTTCTCGGTCCCAGACGTCCCCTGGAACCTGGAGACCGTCAGGATCGTCCTGCCCTTCGCCTTCATCCTGGCCGGAATCGGTCTGATCGAATCGTTGCTCACCCTTTCGCTAATCGACGGCATCATCGAGACCAGGGGCCAGAAGAACCGGGAATGCATGTCTCAAGGTCTGGCCAACGTGGTCACCGGCTTCTTTGGTGGTATGGGCGGCTGCGCCATGATTGGTCAGAGCATGATCAACATCAAATCGGGCGCGCGGATGCGGCTTTCCGGAATCCTGGCGACGCTATTCTTGCTGCTATTCATACTGTTCGCATCGTCGCTGATCGAGCAGATTCCCATCGCTGCCCTGGTCGGTGTGATGTTCGTGGTGGTCGTTGGGACGTTCTCCTGGTCCAGTCTGCGGATCATCCGCAAAGTACCGATCTCCGACGCTCTGGTTATGGTCATCGTTTCAGCGGTTACAGTGGCAACGGACCTGGCCATCGCCGTAATCGTTGGAGTGATCGTGTCGGCCCTGGTGTTGGCCTGGAAGACGGCACGTCATATCTATGTCAGCCCTGGTTTTGGAACCACTCTGCACCGGCAGGTCTACAACCTCCACGGTCAGCTTTGCTTCGCCTCGGTTAGCACCTTCCGCGACCTGTTCGATCCTGCGGCGGACTCTCCGGAAGTGGTCATCGATTTCGGCAACTCCCGGGTCTGGGACCACTCAGGGCTGGAGGCGATCGTTGACCTAGCCCAGCGGTATGATCGCGCTGGTACCAGGTTGCACCTGCTGAACCTGAGTGAGAACTGCCAGGACATGCTCCATAAAGCGAATGTCATCGCTCCACCAGACAGCACCTTTGAAGACTCCAGTTACCGGGTCACGATTTCAGATTTGGGAGAGACTGATTAGTTCTTGGCCGATTGGTCAATGGGCAGATTATTAGAAGGCGCAGGTAGTCACAAGTTGATATTCAGAGGGCGCAGAAAAGGTCGAGGACAACCCTCGGCCTTTTCTTTTTAGCGGCGCACGTTTCCTGAACCATGACCGATCATTGTTCCTGTATCATTACTCACCAATCAACCGAGCAGGAACCGCTAATCAAGATGACCACACCAGAGGCAACAGCGAAAATACTTGAGTCTGAAGTTAACTCCGTTAAGGGATACTTTGCGTCACTCACGGAATCCGATCTGCAGAAGCCCAGCGCCTGCGAAGATTGGTCGGTTGCCGATGTTATGGCGCATCTGGCCGGGCAAGACCATGCGCTGCGGGTCAGGAGAGGCCTGAAGGGCGACTACTCCCCGCCCGAGGGCGCTCCGGAGGTGGCAGACCACGACGAAGACAAGTTTGCCAAGAGTATCTTTGACCGGGCATTGGCAACCAGAGAGCAGCACGGTGAAGGCCTAAGTGATTACCTGATCCAACGGCTGGATGAAGTTGTCACCGTATTCAACAGCGTTGGCCCGGAAGACTGGGAGAAGCTCTGTTACTGGCCCCCTGGGCCGGAGATGGTTCAAACCTTGCTCAGCCAGCGCATCGCCGAACTGACCATGCATACCTGGGATATAAGGTCGGTCTTGGATGACCAGTTCCACCTTTCCGACGATGCTGTTGCGGTGCTGATCGACGGCGTCGACCGCGCGGTGCGTCGGGCTTTCCGTCCCGACCCGTCTTTGAATACACCGATCACCCACCGGTTTGTGGTTTCAGGCCCTGCAGAGACGAGGAAGGACATAATCATCGGGTTTGATGGCGGGCGGATAGAGGACGCGGGAAGTGAGGAGTCTGACGTCACATTCGAGTGTGACGGCGAGACCTACGTGCTCATCATGTACGGTCGACTCAAGATTGCCGATGCCCTGGCCGACGGACAGTTGTACTTTGACGGCAATCCCTCACTGGCGGTGGGCTTTGGTCGCCGGTTCGTCGGTGGCTGAACATATCATGCGTCGCATAAACGGCGCGCGTTAGCCTCGTTTGATCCACGGGAGGGGATGATGGACCCAAGAATCAGCATGATTACCCTGGGTGTTGGCGACTTGGCAGCGGCGATCAAGTTTTATGAGGAAGGTCTTGGCTTTCCAAGGATGGAATCCCCGCCAACCGTGGCCTTCTTCACCCTCAATGGAAGCTGGCTAGGCCTCTACAGTCGGGATTCACTTGCGGAAGATGCCACCGTATCGGCAGAGGGGAGTGGGTTCAATAACTTTGCCTTGGCGCATAACGTGGCCTCTGAGGAGGAAGTGCACCAGGTGATGGAACAGGAATTGCGGCGGGTGCCACCCTGGTTAAGGACCCTGAGAAAGTCTTTTGGGGCGGCTACTCGGGTTACTTCAAAGACCTGGACGGACACCTATGGGAAGTGGCCCATAACCCCTTCTTTTGGATCGGGCCTGAGCAGAGTTAGGCCGCCGCTTGGACTGCCGACCTGAGTTCTTCAAACCCCATGTTCCCCGAGTGCAGTCGGCCACCTATCTGAAACGTCGGAGTTTGGGTTATCCCTGAAGCCACCGCCGCTTCATGTTGGGCCAGCACCATCTTGTGGTAATCGCCCGACTCCATCTGCGGCCACATCTGCTCCCAGTCAAGACCGGCGGCCACTGAGAGTCTTCTGATGGAGTAGAGATTGCCAAGGTCGGTGCCCAACTCCCAGTACTCTTTGGACGCCAGCGCAAAAAAATCGCCGTCCAAACCTTGTTCCTTGGCGTAAGAGGTTGCGGCGTGGATGGCTAGAGTGCTGACTGACCTGTTGGACGCCGGTTCAGTATCCATCCCAACGACTCCCAAGACCGAGCTGTAAAGAGGTTGCCTTCGGCCAGTTACCGGGGTGCTGGTCAGGTTGTTTGGTACCACGCTCTCTTCCACAAAACCAGGTGAATTGAACCGGACCAGGAACGGCCTGCGGTCTATCTCGATGTCCATGGATGAAGCCAATTCCACAAGCCGGTTCAACCCGATAAAAGAATGCGGGCAGGAGTAATCAAACCAAACGGTGACGGTTGTGGAAGGCATTGCCTGGCCCCTCAGCGTTGGCTCAATTCTTTGGCTTGCTTCAGTACCTTTACTAGCGCATCCATGGTCAACACACCGGTGTTGGTGTTGCGGGGACTGGGGTGGTACGAAGCAATCATCATGGGCAGCTCTGGTCCGAACCGGTAGACCTCACCGTGCAGGAATTTGCCCCGTACTCTTTCCTGAGCCATGTCGCTCAGGGTTTGGAGGGCGGCCCGAAATGCGATGTGGCCCAGGGCCATGATCACCTTGAGGTTGGGCAGCATGCGGAGTTCCTGCACCAGGTAGGGCAGGCAGGTGCGCTGTTCTTCTGGTGTGGGTTTGTCGCCAGGGGGAACACAGCGTACGGCGGCTCCGATGTAGACACCGTTCAGTTCCAGGCCGTCCTCACGGTGCTCGGAGGTGGGTTGGTTGGCCAGCCCTGCCTCATGCATCGCGGCAGTCAAGAAGGTTGCTGAAGGGTCTCCGGTAAAGACCCTACCCGTCCTGTTGCCGCCGTGGGCAGCCGGGGCCAGGCCTAATAATGCCAGGGGAGCGTCCGGGTCTCCAAAGCTGGGTACCGGTTTGGCCCAGTAATCCCAGTCTTTGTACGACGCCCTTTTCTCCTTGCCGATCTTTTCCCGCCAACTCACCAATCGGGTGCACATCCGGCAGGCCACGATCTCGTCGGTGAGGGCTGACAACTGTTTTATATGACTTTCTGCCACTGATAACTCCGTGTTGTGTTTGTCACTAAGTACGGCTGGCCCGGTGCTATACTCCGGCCCATGACAGCCGTATCCTTGGTACTCGTCCTACTTTCCGCCCTGGCTCACGCATCCTGGAACCTGATGCTGAAACGGGCCGGAGACCCTCAGATATTCGCCTGGTGGCTCTTGGTGGTCGCCAGTGTTCTGCTGGCACCGTTGGGAGCGGTGCTATTGTGGTTTAACTCTGTGGGATTTCCCGGGCTGTGGTTCGTATTAGCCACAATAGGTCTCCACGTATTCTATTTCAACCTGCTGGCCCGGGCCTACGCCCAGGGAGACCTTTCTCTGGTCTACCCAGTGGCCCGCGGTATGGGCCCCATGTTGGTTCCGATTCTCGCAGTGATCCTTCTGGACGAGATCGTCGAGCCCTTGGCCATCGGTGGCATCGCCGCCATCATCTGCGGGATATACACAATCTCATGGTGGGGCAATTTCCATCAAGTGCTAAGAAGCCCTCTGCTATTTCTCAGATCAGCCGGAATGCGTTACGCAGTCCTCACCGGTCTGACAATAGCCGTCTATTCGATCGTCGACAAAGAGGGAGTCAGCCATATCCAGCCGCTACTCTACATGTATTTTTTGAGTATCGGTACCGCCGTCATGTTGGCACCCTACATCCTGGCCAGCAAAGGTCTCGATGCCGTTAAATCGGAGTGGCGGGCCAATGCTCTGCCGATAACAGCGGCCGGACTGCTGACATTTGCCGCCTACGGGTTGGTGCTAACCGCATTCTCATTGTCGCGGGTGAGTTACGTGGCACCAGCGCGGGAAGTAGGCATCGTGATCGGAGTGCTGATGGGCATCATCCTGCTAAAGGAACCGTTTGGCCGAGGGCGTTTGTTCGGGTCCACCTCGATTGTCATTGGTTTGGCCCTGATCGCCCTCTCGAAATAGCTGGGATAGGCGGCAAATCAGGTCTGTCGCGGCCAGACATAATGTATAATACCGTCCGCCTAAATCAGGCGATGGAAATTAGTTCGATAGAGGGAATTGATGATTAACCAGGAACGCTTGGTCAACGCATTCTGTGATCTCGTGAAGATTGATAGCCCGTCGGATGAAGAAGAGGACGTGGCCAGGCATCTGACCGACCGCCTGATCGGGCTAGGCTTCAGCGTTGCCAGAGATGCCCACGGAAACGTCATAGCGTCCGAGTACGGCGACAACCCACTGATGCTCTCCGCCCACATGGACACGGTTGATCCCGGCCGGAGCATCAAACCCCAGGTTGACGGCGACATCATCCGTTCCGATGGCTCAACGATCCTTGGCGGCGATTGCAAAGCCGGAGTTGCCGCGATCTTTGAGGCGTTGGAGTCGGCTAAGGAAGACGGTACACCAAGGCGGCCCGTACAGGTGGTGCTGACCAGAGGTGAGGAGATTGGCCTGGTGGGCGCAGCCAACCTTGATTACTCCATGATCCACTGCAAAGAGGCGGTCGTCTTCGACGGTAACGGCCCGGTGAACACCATCACCGGAGCCAGCCCCACCTACATGAAGTTCGACGTTACGGTGACCGGCCGGGGCGCCCACGCGGGCGTGGAACCGGAGAAGGGTATCTCGGCCATCCGCATCGCCTCTGAGATCATCAATGACATGCCCAACGGTCGCCTGGACGAGGAATCGACATTCAACGTGGGCTTGATTACTGGTGGAACCGTCCGGAACGCAGTTCCGGTGGAGGTCACCTTTGGCGGTGAGTTCCGCAGCCGGAACACCGAGACGGTGGACCTGCTGGGCCTGCAAGTGAAAGA
>PCAH01000197.1 GCA_002730485.1 Dehalococcoidia bacterium
GCTTTAAAACTTGGGAGGTAGGCCTTGATTTTGAGTTCGATTTCGAGTTCGTCGGCGAAGCAGATCGGGCCGAGATCCGCATTTTTTGGACCCACTATCGTCAGGTGGGCGGACTGGATCCGCACGGTGGGGAAGCGGTGATGATTCCGTCTACAGATGCGGATTCGGCTGAAAAGGAGACGCAGGTCGAAATCGAGATTTTCGTGCGTCAACCCAAGACGCTCGGATTTCTGGATCCTGCCCGGCTGCGAACCGTCTTGCTACACGAAATCGGCCACGCTATCGGGATTTGGGGGCATAGCACCGCCCCCAACGACATCATGTACTTCGAACCCACCGTTGCTGATCTATCCGAGCGCGACATTGCCACCGCTCAGCAACTGCGTCAGTATCCGGTTGGCACGCAACTCCACCAACAGTCGATTCGTTCCTTGAAGGAGGAGATGGTCAGGCACCCAAATCTGGCTGAGCATCTTTACGCCCTGGGCACGGTCTATGTTGATCAGGGCGATTACTCGTCGGCGATGTCGGCCTTCCAGAAAGCGATTACCATCAACCCCCTGGCCCGCAAAGCGGCGTTGCAGATGGCGCAGATTCGACAAAAGGATGCCGACTACGAACTGGCACTGAAAGATTACCTGCGCTCGATGAGCCTGCAACCGACCGCCGATGTGCTGGGCGCAACCGGTACTGTCCATCTGTTACAGGGTAACTTTGAGCTGGCTTTCGACTACCTGGAACGGGCGCTGCGATTATCGCCGGAATCGGAACCACTACAAAAGAACATGGTTGCCGCTTACCATCAGCGCACCTTGGCCCTGCGAAAATCGGGTCAGATCGAAGCTGTGTTATCCAGCCTGTCGCAAGGACTGGAGGCGTTTCCAGACTCACGCATTTTGTTGTACGACCTCGGTTCTACCTACGAGATGATGCAGTTGTATCCGGAAGCCCTCCAGGTCTATGCCAAGATCCTGCAGGCTGATCCGACCCATACCGGAACCCGAATCGGTATGGGCACCACCCTCAATAACCTGGGCGCACAGTCAGCGCGAGATCAACAGTGGACTCAGGCCATCGACTATTACCAACAGGCGTTGGACCACGACCCGAATTGCTGGCAGGCGCAACGCAACCTGATCGAAACCCTTCTCTTTGTCGGTTGGCGACATAGCGTGCAACAGGAATACCCACAGGCTATCGCGGCTTTTACTGAGGTTACGGATCGAGACCCAGAAAATGCCACCGCCTACTGTAATCTCGGTATTACCTATTTTACCCAGGGGCAAATTCAACCATCTATCCAGGCTTTTACCCAAGCCTTGATCTTAGAACCGAATCACTCCGAATCTCATACCTATCTACGGCAGGCCCGTCGGCAACAACGGCAAGCGTTTCTGTGGCAACTTCTTCCCAAAATCGCTGGGTTGGCAATTGTCGGTTTAGTAGTTGTGATCGGTACCATGCTGGCTAGGGGCCTGAAACGACGCAGCCCATCGACCTCCTAAATACTATTCCCAACCTTAGGTGGTAAACGGCCTTGATTGGGTAATAATTTGGCAACCCAGCCTTATGTCCAGAACGCCAGACACCTCTCAGTCGATTTCGTCTGGATCGAGGCGCGGGTTGATCGTAGTCATCAGCTCGGCCAAAAATTGACGGGCTTGAGTGTTGGATGGTTTGGTCTGCCAATAGTTAGCTTGATAGTAGCGCAGAATTAAATATAACTTCGCCAGATCGGACTCCCTCTCCTTATTGGCCTGGCGAACAACCTGGAAGTGGGCCTTGACCTGATCCTCCGAGATGTCGTCAGGCCGATTGTCAAGGGCATGGGCTTCGATCGCATCCAGTGCCTTCCCGGCTATCCAATATCTGGCCCCTTCGATTCCGCCTAATTGACGGTAAGCGATCATCAGGCCAAGTGCCAAGACCAAGAGACCGATTGCAAGAAAGGTAAACAGTCGGCGGTAGTAGCTCAGAAACCAATCCGATTGACGCATATCCGGTTGTTTATCGACCTGTATCTATCCTTAAACGCCCCGTTGATCGCCCCAGATATCGATATGAAGCCGAGGGGAGTAGCGATAGCCGTGAGTTTTACAGAGCTCGATCAGCCAAGCCTGTTTGTCCTGGATTTGATCAGGTCGAACGCCCTGCGGCATCAGCACAATCGTCTCAGGCGGAATCTCAATCTCAGCCTGCAAGTCCTGGATCTCGGTCAGATCTTCAGGATCATCGACCACAAACTTAACCTGACAAGAATATCGGGCCAGAAATCGCTGGATTACCGATCTGTTGATACGCTCCCGCTGATGCCGGCTGAAATGTCGGTTATTAGCCGGTGGATTGGAGTTTTCAAGTTTGGGACTCATCGAGATCAGGTCGGCTTCAACCTCAGCAAAAACGGTAGCGTTGGTCTCGACGGTAACGTGCTGCCCCCGCTCAGTCAACAGATGACAAAGCGAGATGAGATCTTCGGTTTGGATGAACGGTTCTCCCCCTGTAATCACCGTATGTCGGCAATTAAAACCCATAATAGTGGTTACAGATTCTTCAACGGAGATCTCCTTACTTTCCGGCTGCCAACTGGTATAGGGAGTATCACACCAAATACAGCGCAAGTTGCAGAAACCGGTACGAAAAAAGACGGAAGGGACACCAATTAGTTGCCCCTCGCCCTGAATGGAGTAAAACAGTTCGCTGAACTTCATCGATCCATTTGCCTAAGATTTCCAACCGAGGCTCAGCTTAGGCATCCAGTCGGTATTGGCCGCCGGGTTGTGTCTGGAATCGAACCGTGTTGTCATCGACGGTCTCGACCTCTATTGGCTGACCGCCAGCAGACACCTGTACCTGAGTCGTAGATCGAACCTGGCAGGACCGGCCCAACCCAGATTTTACCATCGCCTGCGCCATTTTTCCATCCTGCCAGGCGATATCGACCTCAAATCCTCCCCTGGCGCGTAGGCCGGAGATCGCCCCCTGTGGCCAGACGTCGGGTAGAGCCGGTAAGAGATGGATTTCATTGGCCTGGCTCTGGAGTAGCATCTCTGCTAACCCCGCACAACCACCAAAGTTGCCATCGATCTGGAAAGGGGGATGATCGTCGAAGAGGTTGGGATGGGTCGATTGACGTAACAGGGCTAACAGGTGATGATAAGCGGTATTACCATCCAGTAGTCGGGCATAAAAGTTAATCATCCAGGCACGACTCCAACCTGTATGGCCACCACCGTGACGTAACCGATAGTCTAGTGTTTGCCGACAGGCCTCGGCCAAGTCGGGGGTTTGGGTAGGCGAAATCTGGTTGCCCGGATGCAAGCCAAACAGGTGCGAGATATGTCGATGGCCGGGTTCCGGCTCCTCAAACTCTTCGGTCCACTCCATCAACCGCCCATCGCTACCGATTTGGTTGGGGGCTAGTCGCTCCAGCATCTGTTCCAACTGTTGGCGAAACTCGTGGTCGATGTCGAGAAGTCGACTGGCCTCAACGCAACTGTTAAAGGAGTCGCGGACGATTTGGTGATCCATGGTACAGCCCATCACCAGGTGTGATACCTCGCCGGTTGACGTACGGAAACTATTTTCCGGTGAACTGGAAGGCCCGGAGAGCAACTGCCCTGTGGCCGGATCTTCAGACAGGTAGTCAACGAAAAATAGGGCTGCCTCCTTCATGATCGGATAGGCGGTTTCGGCCAGGAAGGTCTGGTCTCCACCATACAAAAAATGCTCCCACAGATGCTGACAGGACCAACCCGCTCCCATCGACCACATACCGTAAACCGGATGGCCGATGGCACTGGTGAAAAGAAGTGCATCGGTAGTGTGATGGGCTACAAAGCCCCGGCAACCATACGTCTTCTCGGCTGTAATTCGGCCTCGGACTCTCAAGCGGTCGATAAAGTCGAAGAAGGGTTGATGACACTCGGCCAGGTTACAGACTTCGGTCGGCCAGTAGTTCATCTGAATATTGATGTTGATGTGGTAGTCGGCATTCCAGGGTGGATTCATAGTGGCTTCCCATAATCCTTGCAGATTGGCGGGTAGCGAGCCGGGGCGCGAACTGGACATCAATAGGTAGCGACCAAACTGGAAATACTGGGCCAACAGAAGCGGGTCTTCCCCCCCCTGTTTAACAGCCTCTAACCGTTCATCGGTGGATAAATCTGGAAGTTCGGTTGTCCCTAGATCGATCTGAACACGCCGGAATAACCGTTGGTGCTCCTCGATATGGTGGGTTCGTAGATCTGTGTAACTTTGCTCAACGACCTGTGTCATCTGCTGACTGGCAACCTGGTCTGGATCCTGCCCCCTGTAACTGGTGGCAGCCGTAATCAAGAGAGTGACCGACGACGCCCCTTCGACTTTTAGCCCCTTCGACTTGGTATGGATCCGGCCTTCCACGAGTTGAACCGCCAACTTAGCCACAAAATCGACACCGGCAGCGTGATCTTCACCACCATCGCCGATAGCTTGTCCGGACATGGTTATTTGCTGATTGCCGACCTGGATCCGGGCATCTCTGGGGCGAGATAGCACCAGATCGGTGGTGATGGGCCGATTCCCAGTCAGCCTGATTACAATCGCTTGATCTACTGCACTGACAAACACCTCTCGCCGATAATTGCCATCCCCCATATGATACTCAACCGTGGCGATAGCAGTGTCGAGGTCTAGTGACCGGCGGTATTCGGTAACCTCCTTTGGATGGCTGAAATCGAGGGTTAGATCTCCCAATGTTTGGTAGGTATGGATGCCCCCTTCGATCCGCAAGCCCATGATCTTCTCGGCTACCAGCTTTTCGGCCTCCACGTACTGGCCGGCGAACAACAATTCTCGCGCCAAGGGCAGATTTTCCAATGCCTCCGGGTTTTCCCGCTCGATGGGTTGACCACTCCAGACGCTATCTTCATTGAGCTGAATCCGTTCCTGATTAATTCCCCCAAAGACCATAGCTCCCAATCGACCGTTGCCGACAGGAAGCGCCTCTACCCACTCTTTAGCCGGTTGCCGATACCATAAACAGTTGTTATTCATGATGTAAGTTCCCCTTAGTTCGTTTTTCCGGTGGTGCCGTTGGCTTTGGGCTGCCATTCGTTCCGCCAGCGATCTTCGATACCCTGTCGCCACGTCTGAGCCAACTGGGTCAATTCAGCCGTTAGTTCTGGATGCTGATCTTTCCGGTTGTCGGTTTCCCCCATATCCGTTTCCAGATCCGCCAAGTGCACATCGTCTTCCGTCGGTGCGCCTTCGACCAGTTGCCCGTTCAACACCAGTTTCCACTTGCCTCGACGGACCGCCGTCTGTTGGCTCATCTCCCAGAAGATGGCGTCGTGTGGCGAAGGTCGACCTTCAGTTAGCATCGGCATCACATTTTTGCCGTCGAGTTGGTAGCCATTCGGGGCTCCACCTGCTGCTGATAGGAAGGTGGGAAATACATCCATGGCCGCTCCCGGTTGATCGACCACCTGTCCTGCCGTAACTTTATCCGGCCAACTCATAATGCCAGGAGAACGAATACCACCTTCGTAAAGGCTAAATTTATGGCCTTTCAGTTTACCTGCCGATCCTCCGTAATAGGGATCTGGTGTTCCATCTAGCCAATTGCGAATCTCACGAGACGGTCCATTATCGCTCTGAAAATAGGTGAAGGTATTATCCAGGATGCCTTGACGTTCCAATTCGTTCAAAATTTCGCCCACACTGTCGTCGACGGCTGACAACATGGCGGCCATAATTTGCCGATCCCAGCTTAGGTTGGGGAATCGCTCTATATACTTAGCAGGTGCGTGCATCGGATAGTGGGGAGCATTATAAGGCACATACAGAAAAAAGGGTTTATTTTGTTCGATAGCCCGCCGAATATATTTGATGGTATATTCGGTAATCAGCTCAGTGAAATATTCGCCATCACGATAAATCTCTATTCCGTTTTCCCACAGGTCATGGAGTTGGGCGCGTCCGTCTCTATTCATCTGCCAATAGAAAATGTGAGAATAGAAATCGATACAACCGGCCATAAAACCAAACCAATCGTCAAAGCCATGATTTTCTGGTCGAGAACCTTCAGCTAAGCCGAGATGCCACTTGCCCGACATGGCTGTGTAGTAACCTAGGTCTTGTAGAGCGTTAGCGATAGTCGGTACTTCGGTTGGCAATCCGGTGGCGGTGCGGTGACCGGCCAGGATCGAACGGACACCTGCGTTACCGGGATACCGACCGGTCAGTAGTGCCGCTCTCGAAGGGGAACAGACCGGCGAGTTGGAATACCAATTAGTAAAACGAACCCCACCAGCGGCCATTCGGTCCAGATTCGGAGTCCGAAAGTCGGTGGCTCCCATGCAAGACAGATCTCCATATCCTTGATCGTCAGTTAAAAAAATAATGAAATTGGGTTGGCTCATCTTTATTACTCCATAATACATTTATCTGTCAATTTTTCTCTCTGGACCCGTACTAGACCGGTAGTGGTAATCACCAGCAGATCAGCTAAACATTATATCAGCAGAGCCGCCTTAAATCTACCCGGTTCTATCATCGGTATTCATCAGCTATGATGACGAATAAAATTAGATCAGGTTGAAAGGTGAAAGTAATGCGCTGTAGGGCAGTTTTTGCTCACTTTGTCTGAGCACGGGCATAAGCGGTTAAAAAGCTTGGGATGGCAGATATCCCAAATGACATTCCAGGTTATAGTTTAGCTATTGGGTGTGAATTGTATTCCGCAGACATTATATGCGTTAGTAGCACTACCAGAAAACCTTTGCTTTTCCACCGATAATCCTCTAAAATGTAGTGTCTTTGCCAATTCTAAACCGAATTAGAGCAGGTTCAACCACCACCATTACTGCTGTTGGCAAAGTAAACGAAGTAATTATGCAGTATTATCAAAAGCCAGAATTTGTACTGTTAACTTTCTAGGTGGATGACAGTACCCAATCGTTGGAAGTTTCTCAGAGATTCCTGCTGATCAGTTGTATAGAACATCTGCGAGGATAGTTGAAAGGATTCGAGATTCGAACCGTCAGCGATAGAACAAATCGCGTAGGAGATATTCGATGGGTAAATTAGATGGACAAATTGCGCTCGTCACAGGTGCAGCGCGTGGTCTTGGGCGTGCTTATGCACTGCACCTGGCTCAACTCGGTGCCGACGTTGTCGTTAACGACATCGATTTAGACGCGGCCGAGGAATACGACGAAGAACTGACTGCAGAAACAGTGATGGAAGAGATTGAGAATTTAGGGCGACGTTCACTCGGCATTCAGGCTGATGTTGCCCGGCGCAATGAAGCTTTTGAAATGACCGACGAAATCGTAGATACATTCGGGCGAATAGATATTCTGGTAAACAACGCCGGTGGTGCATTGGGCAAACCCAAGTCCACAATGGCGTCGGATTCAGAGGAGGAGTATTACCAGTACCTCATGGATATCAACCTCAGCAGCACAATTTTTTGTTGTCAGGCCGTCAGCTCGCCAATGAAAAAGTCCGGCTACGGCCGTATTGTGAATATAAGTTCTCAAGCCGGATTGTGGAGTGGTGGTACTGGCGGTGGTATGCCCTATAAAGTGGCAAAAGCAGGAGTGGTGCAATATACGCGTATCTTGGCTGCAGAGTTAGGGCCGTACGGAATCAACGTCAACTGCACGGCTCCGGGCTGGATTCTCTCATCGCGCGCAATCGCGGGCGGTAGAGGTCGCACAGAGAGTCGACAGAGCCTGGAAGCGCAGATTCCGTTGCGCCGGTTGGGAATACCTGAAGATTGCGCCAAAGTGGTTGAGTTTCTAGTAACAGACCTTTCTAATTATGTAACCGGGCAGTGTATACCAGTCTGTGGTGGATTTGTGGGGTTCTAACCTTATCCTGATGTTTCATACTAATAGCCCCGAATCCACAACTTAACAGCCTAATAAAGTAGGTAAGTTAGGTGGTGTAACGCAATAAAACA
>PCAH01000203.1 GCA_002730485.1 Dehalococcoidia bacterium
AACTCGTCACCAATGACAGAGCCCATGGCATCATACTGCTGGGCATAGATACCATAGCTTGAGCCGTCCTGGTTGTAGGAATGCCACGTCACCACGTAGGTGCCGTCAGCAAGCGTCGTCACCGACGGATATTCCTGTGAATAGTTGGTATAGGTATTAACCAGGGCTTCGCCGTCGTCATCCTTGGAGATCGTCAGGGTGCCGTCAGCGAAGTCAATCTTCTCAACACCGCTCAGCGTATCCGTGCCGTCATCACCGTCCGTCGCCTTCAGATCCGTGAGCGTCGTCGTCTCGCCGTCCGTATTGATGCGGTAATCAGCCATGGATCCTGACGCCAACAGGGCATCATCACCAGCGCCGCCTTCGATAACATCGTCGCCCGTACCACCGCTGATCTGATCGTCACCCCGGCCGCCGTCAATGGTATCAGCGCCAGCGCCACCAAACAGAATATCACTGCCGCCTTCACCGACCAGGGTGTCGTTATCTTCACCACCGTAGAGGCTGTTGTCAGAGCTATTGCCCATCAGGCGATCTTCACCACCCTCACCAAACACCGAGATGCCGTCATCGCCGATGACCATCACCGTATCGCCGCCGCCGCCCGCATAGACACTCTCCGCATCGGCAACGAAGAAAACGTCAGCCGTGGAATTATCCAGCGTCAGTACATCCGAACCCGCACCAAGATCGACCGTGGCATAATCGCTGATACCCAACAGCGTGACGGTGTCAGCCCCATCACTGCCCTCCAGCGTGTAAAGCTTGCCCGCCGTGCCATCAGCATCATAGCGCTGGGCATAAACATCATAACTCGAACCACCATCGTGAGAACTATCATCCCACCAGGTAATGATAAAGCCGCCACCCTCGAGAGGCGCAACATCCGGATAATACTGGGAACTGGATGTATATTCATTAACCCGGAACTCGGAACCAACCGCAATGCCGTTATTGTCATAGATTTGCGCCCGCACATCCCAGCCGGAACCGCCGCTGTGACTGGAGTTGTCATGCCAGGTGATCACGTAACCACCACCCTCAAGACCCGTCACTCTTGCTTCACGCTGCTCGCTGCTTTCGTAGCTGTTCACCCGGAACTCACCGCCAACGGCGTCACTATTTGCATCAAACTGCTGCGCCCAGACATCCCAGTTGTTACTGTGACTGGAGTTGTCACGCCATGTGACCACAAAGCCACCATCCGCAAGCGAACCAATGGAAGGCACTTCCTGCGTACCGGATGTGTACGTGTTCACCATCATCTCGTCACCAACGGCAACCGTCGTAACCTCACCGTTCTCATCAACACCGGAGGTATAACGCTGCATCCGGATATCCCAGCTCGAGCCACCATCATGACCGGAGCCGTCATGCCACGTCACCACGAAGTCACCGCCGGTGAGGGTCGTGACATGTGGTTCATACTGGGAATTCTGTATATAGCTGTTAACCAGTATTTCCTCGCCAACGGCATCGCCGTTAACATCGTAACGCTGCATCCGGATATCCCAGCTCGAGCCACCATCATGACCGGAACTGTCCATCCACGTCACCACAAAGCCACCGTCATCAAGGCTGGCAATGCTGGGCTCACGCTGCTCATTACCCGTATGCGTATTGACCCGGAACTCGTCGCCAATGGCCGTTGCTTTCGCATCAAAACGCTGAGCACGAACGTCCCAACTACTACCACCATCAGTGCCAGAGTTATCGCGCCACGCAACAACAAACCCGCCATCGGCAAGGGCTTGAACGTCAGAATATTCCTGAGTGCTGCTGACAACAGAGTTCACCAGGAACTCACCTCCAACCGCCTCACCAATCGGGTTGTACAACTGACCGCGAATGTCCGTACCAGAACCACCGGAATGACCGGAACTATCCTGCCACGTCACAACAAAGCTGCCGTCCGTGAGGGTCGTTACCGATGGATAGTACTGGTATGAACTGGTGTATTCATTAACCCGGAAGATCTCAGAATCTTCAGAGGTGACCGTCAGTTCAACCCCGTCGCCAAAGCGGACCGTCTCAAAGCTGTAGAAGGTATCCACACCATCGTCACCATCAGCAAGGTTGGCGTCCGTAATCACGCCATCCGAGAGTGAGCGGTTCCGGTAATCAATCACATAATCCGCAGCACTACCGGAGAGCTCCAAAACGTCACTACCAGCACCACCATGAAGGATGTCATCACCGCCGCCACCGGCAATCACGTTGTCGAGGGCATTGGCGAAGATCTCGTTGTCAATGTCGTTACCAACCGCCGTCACCGACGCAATACCATTGATGTAGAGCGTCTCAACGTTATCCGTCAGTGTCGTCTCGGCAAGAGATGAATAAACCACATCATCACCGCTCGAGAGCGTCTCGACAACCACGTCACCCGCATCGGCAATAATATAGGTATCATCACCGGCACCACCTTCAAGCTGGTCGTCGCCAGCCCTACCATCCAGCCAGTCATTGCCTTCACCGCCAAGGAGTGTGTCCGCACCCTCACCACCGTAAACAACATCACCGCCAGCACCTGCATCCACCGAAGTCCCAATGAGACCGTCAATAATGAGGACATCATCACCGGCACCAAGGATCACCGTCTCAACATTGGTAACACTCACCGTATCCCGCGTATCGCCGAAGCTTATACTGTCATCACCATCGCCGAGATCAAAGAGGACATTCCGCTGACCGTCAGTCATCACCACATGGTCATCGACGATACCACCCGTCAGCGTACCTTCCTGCTCCACGTTACCGTCCGCATCGAAGCGGCGGCTGTAAATACCTTGGCTTGAACCATCCTGTCCGTTGGACGTCCACGTCACCACAAAGCCACCCTCGGCCAATGCGGCAATGTACGGATATTCCTGGTTTGAAGACGTGTAATCATTGACTTGGAACTCAGGACCAAAGGTATCCGTCGCCACGTCATAAATACGGGCATATACACCGTCACTCGAACCGTCCCGACCAGAATCATCCTCCCACACCATGACCGCATTACCATCGGCAAGCGTGACAATCTCCGGATTATACTGACCGTTACTGGTGTAGCTGTTCACCAAAAGCTCTTCACCCACCGGCACCGGTGCTTCGTTGGCATCGATATCACCGGAGTAGCGCTGCATCCGGATGTCATAGCTCGAGCCATCAGAGTGACCGGAATCATCACGCCACACGACAATGTAACCGCCGTCGTCAAGGGCCGTAACCGAAGGCTGATATTGAGAGCTCGAGGTATAGGTGTTAACCCGGAACTCAGCACCTACCGTCGCACCATCAACGTCATAGCGCTGACCACGTACATCCCAGCCCGAGCCACCGGAATGACCGGAACTATCCTGCCACGTTACGATAAAGCCACCATCTGCCAACGTCGCCACGTCAGGATCATACTGATCGTTCCCAGTCCGCGTACTGATACGGAACTCGTCGCCAACCGGCAAACCACTGTCACCAAAGCGTTGGCCGCGTACATCCCAGCCAGAGCCGCCCGAATGAGCGGAACTATCCATCCACGTCACCACAAAGCCGCCATCCAGCGTCGCACTGACTGCAGGTTCACGCTGCTCAGATGACGTGTAGGTATTAACCCGGAACTCATCGCCAAGCGTATTACCGCTCGCATCATAGCGCTGGCCACGCACATCCCAGGAACTGCCGCCCGAATGACCGGAGCTATCACGCCAGGTGACCACATAACCACCATCCGCAAGCGCTGTCACTTCAGGACTACTCTGATCGGAAGATGTGTAGCTGTTCACCAGGAACTCATCGCCTAACGCACGGCCCGTCACGTCATAGTGCTGTGCATAAATACCGTAGCTCGAGCCATCCTGGCTATTGGATGCCCAAGCTATCACGTGGCTGCCGTCATTAAGCCCTGCGACCGAGGAGTGATACTGGGTAGAGCTGGTGTAAGTATTAACCTGAACGTCAACCATGTCGCCGGAGGCAAACGTGAGTTCACTGCCGTCACCGAAGCCCAGCTTCTCGATACCGTTGAGAAGGTCTGTGCCACCATCAAACCCATCGCCGAGGTTGATGTCTGTCAAACTTCTACCAATTAAATCAATGGCGTAGTCGCTGGCACTACCACCGAAGAATGCCGTGTCCTCGCCCTCGCCACCGTACAGGAGATCATTGCCGGCACCGCCGCCAAGGATATCGTCACCGGCACCACCAAAGAGCTCATCGGCACCATCACCACCAAGCAGCGTATCACCGCCCTCGCCGCCGAAGATTTGATCATCACCGGCACCGCCATCAACCTCCTGACCCGTCATACCTTCGCCGGATACCGTCGTCGTGCCCTCAATGCTGGCAACCAAGGACGCTTCACTACCCAGTGTCAGCGTCGTCGCCAGATTGTCCACAACCAAACCCGTCTCGCCGTTGAGAGCGCTTACCGTTACCGTAAACGCCGCTCCACCAGCCGGAGCCGTCAGCATAATCTCGTTGACGCTTGTGCCCGCCGAGGCAACAACCAATGATCCCGCCTGGAAGTTGATCGCGTCGACCAGACCCTGACGCACGTCGGATAACGTCTGACCCGACTGCGCCGTATAAGGCACAACCTCTTCATTGACCGTCACTTCATAAATGTCACCCGCCTCAATCGTGCCGAACAGGCGTATCAGTTCCTGCGTCGAGCCAGTGGCTTCCTCAACATCCACCGATGAAGCAAACGACAGCGGTTGGCCGTCAGAGCCAAAGCGGCGGGAATAAATACCTTGGCTAGAACCATCCTGATTATACGACTGCCAGGTCACCAAGAAGCCACCGCCCGGTGTCGCCACAACCGACGGGTTCGTTTGATCCGACGCCGTGTGGACATTAACCAGGAATTCCGTTCCGACAGATTCACCATCCGCACCATAAACTTGTGCGTAGACGCCATAGCCGCTCTCATCCTGCTGGTTGCTCTCCCAGGCAACCACAAAGCCGCCACCATCAAGCGCCGTCACAGAAGGATCATACTGCTCGCTCGATGTATAGGTGTTCACCCGGAACTCGTCACCAACCATCGTGCTGTCTGAATCGTAACGCTGACCCCAAATATCCCAGCTAGAGCCTCCGTCATGTCCGGAGGAGTCCTGCCACGTCACCACATAACCACCATCGCTAAGAGCCGTCACATCCGGGTAATCCTGCGTGCTGCTGGTATAGCTATTAATCCGGAACTCGTCACCGATCGCGCCGTCCTCGTCATACAACCGGGCGTAAATATCCGAACGATTGCTGTCGTACCACGTCACGATCACGCTGCCGTCGGCAAGTTCATCCATGGAGGGTTCATGCTGATTACTGTTGACATACTGATTGACCATCTCGGTATCACCAACAGCCTCACCATCGCTGTCATACCGCTGCATGCGAACATCGTAGTTATTGCCACCCGAATAGCCGGAATAATCCGACCACGTCACCACGAAGCCGCCATCCGAGAGACCCAGAACCTCTACTTCCCTTTGGTTGTCAGAAGTGTAGCTGTTGACACGGAACTCAGGACCAACCATGTCGCCGTTCGCATCATAACGCTGCGCACGGATATCATCGCTTGAACCACCCATGTAACCGGAGTCGTCCTCCCATGCCACCAGGAAGCCGCCATCACTAAGCGCCGCCACACTCGGATATTCCTGATTATTGCCGGTGTAGGTGTTAATCCGGAACTCGTCACCCACAGGATTACCTCTGGTGTCTGTCATCCGGCCCCAAATATCCCAGCTAGAGCCTCCGTCATGACCGGAGGAGTCCTGCCACGTCACCAGGATCCGACCGTCAGAGAGCATCACCGAAGACGGGTGACTCTGGTCGTTACTGGTGTATTCGTTGATCAGGAACTCACCGTCAACACCACCCTCAATGGCCATCAGGACAATCTCGTCACCACTGTCGCCGCCGCTCGCCGTTACCGTCTGGCTGAGATCACTATCCGCATTGATCGCACCCACAAGACCCGCACGAACGTCCGTGAGCGTGTCACCCGCCTGCGCCGTGTAGCTGACGCTCAGATCATCGACATTCACCGTGTAAACGCTGCTCACATCGCCACTCAGCGTGATCGTGTCTACCTGGCGGACCGGGCTGGCACCATCAACTACAACAAGGTCGTCACCACCCGCCGTATCTATAACCTCTATATTCCGGGCAATAATGTTATCCGCAGCGTCGCTCAGGGTCAGCGTGTCGATACCGTCGCCAAGATCAACCGTCAGGTTGCCGCTCACCTCGCCAAGTGAGACCGCGTCCACTGCGTCACTGCCCGTAACCAATATCATATCGGCCTTGCTGCCATCCGCATCAAAGCGCTGGCTGTAAACACCGTAGTTTGAACCATCTTGGTTATTCGACGACCACGTCACAACGAAGCCACCATCATCTAATTCAGTAACGGAAGGCTGATATTGATCACTATCAACATACGTATTGATCAAGAATTCATCGCCGACTGCACCACCATCGGCATCATAACGCTGACCACGAATATCACTGGAAGAACCACCGTCATGACCAGAGCTGTCTTCCCATGTCACCACAAAGCCACCGTCCATGAGCGATGACACATCCGGGTAATCCTGCGTGCTGTTAGTCCATGTGTTAACCAGGAACTCGCTGCCGGCAGCCTGTGTCGTCACATTGCCGTCACCATCCACTAGTGTCTCGTAACGCTGGCCGCGGATATCCCAACTTGAACCGCCGTCATGACCAGATTGATCCTGCCACATCACTACAAAACCACCGTCCCCAAGTGCGGCCACAGATGGATATTGCTGAGAGCTACCAGTATGGCTATTCACTAGGAACTCGTCGCCAATTAGTTCGCCAGAGGCATCATAACGCTGACCACGGATATCCCAACTTGAACCGCCATCATGGCCAGAACTGTCCATCCACGTCACAACGAAGCCGCCATCAGAAAGACCTGTCAGTTGGCCTTCACGCTGCTCACTGCCCGTATGCGTGTTAACCCGGAACTCATCGCCAACAGCATTCCCATCCACATCATAACGCTGACCGCGGACGTCGTAGCTGCTACCGCCGTCATGGCCCGAGTTGTCACGCCATGTCACAACGAAACCACCGTCCTCAAGGGCTGCAATATGAGAATAGGACTGCTCGCTAGAGATGTAGGTATTGACATGGAACTCGTCGCCAACAGGAGCACCAAAGTCATCATAACGCTGGCCATAAACACCATAATTCGATTCACCAGGATTGGTGTAGCTCGACCACGTCACAACAAAGCCGCCATCCTCACCCTTCAGAGACGTCACTTCAGGATACCGCTGCCAGTGATACTCATAGGTGTTAATCTGGAATTCCTCGCCAACAGGCTGGTTCATGGAGCCATATACCTGCCCAAAGACACTCTCACTCCAGTTATCACTGTCCTGACCGACAGACGTCCAAGTCACCACATAACGGCCACCGCTCAGGGCAGATACCGATGACTCAAATTGGTTGCTCGATGTATACGTGTTAACCAACGTCTCAGGTAGTGAGGTAACT
>PCAH01000071.1 GCA_002730485.1 Dehalococcoidia bacterium
GGGCCCAGTTGAGGCTGTCGCCCCAGGAGCCTCTGAAAGAGAACTTCGAGATCAATCGTTTCATATCCGCGCTTTGGCAATGTTCGCAATTGGGCTGCTTTTCCTGGCTGTCTTCAGACGTGGTGCGAACGAGGATCGAGGATATCTTCTGGCAGTCTCCGCAGCGGTATTCGTAGAGAGGCACTTTTTAGTCCAGCTTGACCAAGTTCGTTTCTTAAGGGTTTCTTTCGTGGCGTGAGCATACATTTTAGCATGAGCCTATTGGTGCGGCTCCGGTGGCCTGCAAGTAAGAAGACAAGAACGATACTGACGCGGACCACGCGCGCGAATCACTCGTGGCTAATGTATAATGCGGCCACCCAAGTCGCAGTCCCACAAGGCTCCAAAAGTGAACTTGAATCAGAGGGTGACCAGACTTGCTTGGGACATGAATCCGGACCTGCTGAGGTGCCGCCATGGCAGATGAACAAGCCCACACACTTCCCATGTTCGGCGATGACCAGCCGGAATTGGCGCCTACTCCAGAGGAATCGGCTGCAGAGGCACCTGTAGCTGCAAAGAAGCGCGAGCCGCTGTTGATGATCATGGACGGCCACGCCATGGTCCACCGGTCGTTTCGGGCCATCTCTACCCAGCGACACCTGACTGTGAATGCCACCGGCGAGGATGTGACCGGTGTCTACGGTTTCGCCAACGTGTTCCTCCGCGCCCTCAACGAATGGAACCCCGCGTACTGCGCCATCGCCTTTGACCTGTCAGCGCCGACGTTCCGCCACAAGCAGTTCCCTGAGTACAAAGGACAACGGGAGTCCACACCGGAGGAGCTTAGGCCTCAGTTTGGCCGGGTGAAGCAGCTGATGGAATCCTTTGGCGTGCCGGTGTTCGAACTGGAAGGCTGGGAGGCTGACGACGTTATCGGAACCCTGGCGGCCCAGGCAGAGAAATTGGGTATGGACTCGGTCATCCTCACCGGAGACCGGGACACCTTCCAGTTGATCTCCCCCAAGATCAAGGTGGATCTGGCTTCCAGCATCCAGGACCGAAAAGTCTACGATGAAGCGGCCCTGATGGAACGTTACTCCGGCCTCACCGCAGCCCAGCAGACCGACTTCAAAGCCCTTCTTGGGGACACTTCAGACAACATACCGGGCATTCCCAAGGTTGGGGAGAAGACGGCTATCACACTGCTCAATGATTACCAGAACCTGGAAGGTATCTATGAGCATTTGGAAGAGGTCAAACGCCCCAGCGTGAAGGCCTCTTTAGCTGAGTTCAAGGACCGGGCGTTCTTCAACCGGGAGATCATGACCATCGACTGTGATAGTCCGGTGGAATTGGACCTGGACGCTGCAAAGTTTGGGGACTTTGACCGTAACTCCGTGGTCCAGTTCATGACTGAGCTGGAGTTCTTCACCGTCATTCCGCGCATCCCCGAGTCTGACAGCTCGGATACTGCAGCGGAAATAAAGGAGACGGGAGAACAGGCTCCGGCAGAAGACGTCGATTACACCATCGTGCAGAACAAAGACCAACTGGAGCAGATGCTGGCCACATTATATGAGGCCGGAAAGTTCTCCTTTGATACTGAGACCACCGGCCTAGACGCCGTTCAGGCTGGTCTGGTCGGTCTGAGTTTCTCCACTGCGCCCTCGGTCGCCTGGTACGTGCCGGTCGGGCACCAAGAGGGCGAACAGATGCCCATGGAGGAAGTGCTGGCCGCAGTTCGTCCCATATTTGAGGATGCTGCTATCAGTAAGTGCGCCCACAACGCCAACTACGACATGACGATCTTGGCCAGCCACGGGATTGAGTGCCAAGGGGTCGACTTCGACACCATGGTGGCCGCGCATCTGCTCAGTCGTGGGCAGTTGGGACTCAAGAACCTGGCGCTGGATGTTCTGGGCCACGAAATGACAGCCATCAACACGTTGATAGGCACCGGCAAGAAGCAGATCACCTTTGATCAAGTGGATATCGTGGACGCCGCTCCTTACGCCGCGGCCGACGCCGACATGACGGGTCGCCTGCGACAGGCCTTTGAAGAGCCGGTGGTCCGAGAGGGCATGAGTTCCCTGATGACTGACATGGAGATGCCGTTGGTCCCGATCTTGGTGACCATGCAGCGGAACGGCATCAAGCTGGATACCGCCGGATTGCGGGAAATGTCTGAGGACCTGCGTGAGCAGATGTATCAGACGGAAGAGGAACTTTACAAATCCATTGGTCACTCCGTGAACATCAACTCGCCCCAGCAGTTGAGCGATTTGCTGTTCAATGAGATAGGCCTGCCCAAGACCAAACGCACCAAGACCGGTTACTCCACTGACGCCAACTCCCTGGAGAATCTGAAGGGTCTGCATCCGGTGGTGGACCAGATACTGGAGTACCGGCAGGTGTCCAAGCTCAAGTCCACCTATGTGGATGCGCTGCCAGACATGGTCAACCCGGCCACCGGACGGGTGCACACAAGCTACAACCAGACCGGCTCGGCAACGGGGCGCATGTCCAGCAGTGATCCCAACTTGCAGAACATCCCTATCCGCACTGAGATGGGACGGCAGGTGCGTAAGGCGTTCGTGGCCGACGGCGCTCCAGACTGGCTGCTATTCTCCGCCGACTACTCCCAGATTGAATTGCGGGTGCTGGCCCACATATCGCAGGACCCGGGTTTGCTGGAGGCCTTCCAGCGGGGTGAGGATATCCACTCGTCCACCGCGTCATTGATGTTTGAGGTGCCGCTGAACGACGTGGTAGCTGACCAGCGTCGTATCGCCAAGGTGCTTAACTTCGGGGTGATCTACGGCCTGTCCGCCCACGGAATCTCCCAGCAAACGGGTTTCAGCCGAGAAGAAGGGGCATCGTTCATCGAGGCCTACTTCGCTAAGTATCCCGGGATCAGCGAATACCTGGAGCGGGTGAAGGTGCAAGCCAGGGCAGAACAGTACGTGGAAACGCTGCTCGGGCGGCGGAGATATCTGCCAGACATCAACAGCCCCAACTTCAACGTCCGTGGCGGCGCCGAACGGATGGCAATCAACATGCCCATTCAAGGCACGGCCGCCGACATCATGAAGCTGGCGATGATCCGCGTACAGAAGCGTCTGGACGACGAGGGTCTCCAGACCAAGATGCTGCTGCAGGTGCATGACGAACTGGTGTTTGAGACACCAATGGAAGAGATGGACACCCTTAAGGACCTGGTTTTTGACGAGATGCCAGCGGCCATGGATCTGGACGTCACGCTGAAGGTGGACACCAAGTGGGGACCGACCTGGGGCGATATGGAGTAGTTGGCCCGATACCAGCCTGATTTGAAATAACGCAGTTGTGGTTTGTACCACAAGGAACAGGAATACATGCCAGATATGGAACTCTACCGCAGCTTTATCTTTGTGCCCGGCAACCGGGAGAACATGCTGGAACGGGCCAAGTCGTTCAAAGCCGATGTCATCGTTGTGGACCTGGAAGATTCAGTCCATCCAGGCGGCAAGGAAGATGCCCGAGAGTTGGCCAAGAAATGGGTTCCGGCACTCCACCGGGAAGGCCAGCGGGTCATTGTACGGGTGAATTCCTTAGATACCGGACTGACGCGTACAGAATTGGAAGCCCTGGTATCACCGCAGCTATACGGCATCAGCCTGGGCAAGGTTGAATCCACCTGGAACATGCGTGATTTGGACCGGATGCTGAAGGTGATCGAGCCGTCGGCGGGCGTGGAAGTGGGCTCAACGAAGGTCGTTGCCTGGGCTGAGACCGCCAGTGCGATGGTCGATGCCCGGGATATCGCCAAGTCCTCGTCCAGGGTCATTGCGCTGGCCTTTGGAGCAGAGGATTTCACCAACGACATGGGTATCGAACGGTCCGAAACCGGAGAAGAGGTCCAGGTGCCACGGTCGTTGGTGCCCATCGCTGCAAAGGCGGCGGGCGTAGCTTCTCTGGACTCGCCTTTCGTCTTGTTCCAGGACCCAGACGCGCTGCGTGCCGATGCCATGCGCGCCCGGCAGATGGGTTACACCGGAAAACATGCCATCCACCCCGCCCAACTTGACATAATCAACGAAGTGTTCAGTCCATCGGCGGAAGAAGTAGCCTACGCTCGCCGGATAATGGAAGCGTGGGATGAGGCCCAAGCAAATGGACGTGGCTCACTGGCTTTGGATGGCCGGATGGTTGATGTTCCGGTGGTGAAGCGAGCCCAAAACCTGCTGGACTTTGCCGACGCCATTGAAGCCAAGAGTCGAAGCTAGGTAGGCGCAGTCCAGTTTTGAAAGAAGATTTTCCACAGGCCGACCGGATCGTGCTCGACGGTATGAGGTTCTACGGGTTCCACGGTGTGAACCCGGAGGAGCGAGTGCAAGGGCAAGAATATCTGGTCGACCTGGCAGTTGAGATGGATCTGAGCGTGCCAGGTGGGTCGGATCGGCTTGAAGACACTGTCAGTTATGCGCATATGTACCGCGCCGTCAGAGATGTGATGGAAGGCGAACCACGAAATTTGCTGGAAGCTGCCGCGCAATCCATCACAGAAAAGATACTTGCGGATTTCCCAGTGAATTCCGTTTCCGTCAGGGTAAAAAAGCCGCACCCGCCGATACGCGGCTCGGTGATTGAAAACGCCACAGTAGAGATAACACGTCGCCGAGATAGCTAGGCGGTCGGAGTTCAAAAATGAAAGTTCACGACTATCACCAAGGCAACCGAGACCTGCAGGCGAAATTTGGGACATTGAAGCTGGCTGACCGCATGGCAGAGCGCGCGGCTGAGACCCTTGGTGAGGGTGAACGGAATTTCATCGAAAACGTCAACATGTTTTTCCTGGCGACCTGTGACGACCGAGGTCTCCCTACGGTTTCCTACAAAGGTGGAGACCGTGGGTTTGTGAAGGTGTTGGACGAGCGGACCCTGGCCTTTCCCAACTACGACGGCAACGGCAAATACCAGTCCATGGGCAATTTGCTGCAGAACCCCAACGCTGGGATGCTGTTCATCGACTTTGATGGGCAGCAACGACTGAGGATTCAGGGTGTGGCTTCCATTGATGAAAATGACCCGTTGATGTCTGAGTACCATGAGGCCCAGTTCATCGTGCGGATTCAGATTACCGAGTCATACCCGAACTGCCCGCGCTACATCCACAAACAGACGTTGGTTGAAGAATCTGAATACGTGCCAGAGGTTGGTCGGGAAACGCCTCAACCAGGGTGGAAAAGCAATCCTGAGTATCAAACATAATGTAGAGGCAGGTTCCTGTCGTAAGAACAAAAAGCCCCTGAGATTATCTCAGGGGCTTTTTGCATCTGGCCGAACTTGAAGTTACTCGGCGGCGGTGATGGTGATGTGGGACATGTAGGAGTTAGCCTTGGCGCCGTGCCAGTGGTTCTCTCCCTGTAGGACGTGAACCACGTCGCCCACGGTGATTTCCTGTTCGTGGCTCTCGTCGGCGACAATGCCGACTCCGGCGGTGACAACCAGCATCTGGTCGCTCTTGTGGGTGTGCCAGCCCGTGGTGGCGCCCTTTTCAAAATTGACGATGCTGCTGTTGAACGTCTTGCTCGCGCCTTCCGGAAGCAGGTTCTGCCTGGTGCGCTTCACATCTCCGCCGGTCCAGCCGGGAATCGGTGTGGCAATCGCGATGGGCTCTACATCAACTTCCGCAATCCTGATCACTCTCATAAGACCCTCCTGTGGTCAACCTGATTTTCTAGTTAAAACTTCAGTGAGGATAATACACCGCGAACCAAGCTGAGGGAACATTCACGCAGCCGAGACCTGCTAAACGTAAGCAGCCAATCTCATTTAAGACCGTGGTATATGGAAGCCCGCCTGTGGCAGTTGTTTGAGCGTGGGTATTGTGTTAATCTGGGATTCAACCAATCGTATAAAAACGACATATTGTGCTGTCTGGTGCTGAGTCAGAACAGCAGTGAACGAGACGAAAAATGCGCTGTGAAATCTGTCTAAAAGCTGGAATGACCGGCAACAATGTCAGCCACTCCAACCGCCATACCAAGACCCGGTTTGAGGCCAACGTCCACAAACAAACCCTGATGCGCGACGGCAAACCCGTCAAGGTTAAGATTTGCACCCGCTGCCTGCGGTCACTGCACAAGTCCAAGAAGGTCCAAAAGGTCTTCGCTTCCCTATAGTCAGGCAAACGCTGAGAAAACAAAAAATGCCCCGTCACTTAGATTCGTGACGGGGCATTTTTTGTTTTCAGAAAGCTGTCAGCTACTAACCCAGGAAACAGCCTCGCATCCCTTTCATGGCGTCGAGGATACTTTCGTTGTCATTGAATATGGCTGATCCGGCCACCAGGATGGTCGCGCCAGCCTTTACCGAGTCCTGGGCGGTCCAGTCGGCCTTGATGCCGCCGTCCACCTCGATCTGCGCGTCGTGGTTCCCTTGGTCGATCATGTTCTTGAGGCGTCGGATCTTGTCCAGGCTCTGGGGGATGAACGATTGGCCGGAAGCACCCGGGTTCACCGACATGATCATGACCATGTCCAATAGGGGGAGGACATCTTCCACTGCACTTAGTGCCGTGCCTGGGTTGATGGCCACGCCAACTTGGTTCCCCTTGTCTTTGATGCGGGAAACGGTCCGGTGCAGGTGACCACAGGCCTCCGCGTGGACCAGTATCTGGTCGGACTCCACCTTGGCAAAGGTGGACATCAGGTTTTCGGGTTCTTGGATCATCAGGTGGATGTTCAAAGGAACGTCGGTGTTGGCCCTGATGGCGTCAACCACGACCTCGCCAAAGGAGATGGCGGGCACGAATACACCGTCCATGACGTCCACGTGGATCAAGTCAGCCCCGGCGTCGGTCACCGCACGGACCTGGCGGCCCAGGTCGGCAAAGTCTGCTGAGAGCACTGATGGGGCGATGAGAATCCTGGCCTCAGAAACCATTGTTGGCAGTCTCCAATATCTTTTTTGCTTCTTCCAATGCGGCGGCCACCCTGACCGGCGCAGTACCTCCGGGGTTGTCGCGAGCGGCGGCAGATGATTCTGCGGTGATGTCATAGACGTCTTCCGTAAACAAGTCAGACATCTTCTTGTACTCGGCCATCGGCAAGTCCTGGAGGCTGACATTGTTGTCGTCACAGTATCTCGAGAGTTGGCGCATGATGCCGTGGGCTTCACGGAATGGCATGCGCTTGCCCACCAGGTAGTCTGCCAGGTCGGTGGCCAGCATCTGGCTCTCGCCGGCCAGACTTGAGACCCGTTCTTCGTTCAAGTGCATACCAGGCAGCATGGCCTCGAATACGTCCAGGGTCGTGGTGAGGGTGTCGGCGGCGTCGAAGAAGCCCTCCTTGTCCTCCTGCA
>PCAH01000072.1 GCA_002730485.1 Dehalococcoidia bacterium
CCGTAGCTAAGCCCGACGCTTGCCGAGCCCCTGGATATCTCTTCAATCGTGATGGCGTGGGCCAGGTAACCAAGTCCGGCTCCACCATATTCCTCGGAGACCGTCATGCCCAGCAGACCCAGGTCACCCAGCCGGGGCCAGAGGTCCCGAGGAAATTCGTCGGTCTGGTCTATCTCATCAGCCCTTGGTGCGATCTCCTGGGAAGAAAACTGCCGCACCGTATCCCGGATGAGGTCAATGGTCTCTCCCAGGGAGTGGTCCAATGTGCTGTAGGCTGGCCTTCCGGATGTCATACGGTAGATACCCCCGACCCGATTAGCGAACGTACTAAGGAGTGCGCAGATCGATTATACGGCGGGCTTTGAACTGGGTGCGCTCGAATTCGCCTTCGAGCTTCAGCTGGACACCGACGCTTACACCGATGGCCCGACGCAGTTCTGCGGTGAACCGCTCCCGTATCTGTTCCAACTCTGCTGGATTGAACTCCTGAGCGGCGTATTCTTGGGCTAGGACTTCAGCTTGCACTGTTAGACGGTCCATCTGGCCTGACTCTCGTTCCAGCACCAGCCGGAACTCGCCGCCGAACTCGTCCATACCTCGGAGCACGTCCTCTATCCGTGAGGGGAACACGTTCTGGCCTCTGACTATGATCATGTCGTCCACCCGGCCGTAGATGCCGGTGACCAGGGTCGGGTAGGTACGGCCGCAGGGGCAATCCACCATGTCCCAGCGGGCGATGTCGCCAGACCAGTAGCGGATCATCGGTTGGGAGGTGCGCTCGGTGTGGGAGTAGACCGGGACTCCTTCTTCCCCCAAGGGTAGGTTCAACTTGGTCTGAGGATCGACCATCTCGGTGTAGACGATGTCCTGCCAGAGATGCATTCCGCCGTCCAGGTGCTTGCAGCCTGAATTGCTCATCCAGGGAGTCATCTCGGCCATGCTTCCCTGGTCGACGATGTAACAGCCAAATGTCTCTTCGATCAGTCGTCGGGTGGCCGGTACGCTGGCTCCAGGCTCTCCCGAGAAGAACATGAACCTAAACCCGAAGTCCTCTTTGGGGTCGAAGCCCATCTGCCGGGCGGTCTCAGCCAGATAGAGGGCGTAGGAGGGTGTGGCGTAGAGGGCGGACGGCTTAACCATGCTGCACCACTCCACCGCACGTTCCGTCTGGCCCGGCGCGCCGCTGCCGAATGGAAAGCAGGTTGCTCCCAACCTCTCGGCTCCCACCAAAGCTCCCCAACTGCCAACGTAGAGGCTGAACACTGCCGCCACCATGACGGTGTCGTCTTTTCTGAGCCCAGCGCCCCAGAGGATGCGTGCGTGGGCTTCGCCTATACGGTCCCAGTCGTCCTTGCCGATGCCAAACACAGTGGGGCGTCCGGTGGTGCCTGAAGTGCCGTGGACTCGAAATATCTCTTCGGGCGGGACACAGAGGAACCGTCCGTAGGGAGGATGTTGTTCCTGCTCGTGGCGAATATCTTCTTTTGTGAGGATGGGCAGTTGGGCAAATTCTTCCAGACTTTGCAGATCGGCCGGGTCAACGGGCAGGTCTTTGTAGAATTCCTGGTAGAAGCCCGAGTTCTGGTAGGCGTAGCGCACCTGGGATTGTAACTTGGCCAAGGTATGCCGATCACGATCTGCTGGCGGCATGGTCTCCAGTTCTGGAGACCAATACTCCTGGTCAGCAGCGGGGTAAAAATCATGACGGTATTTGGGAGGCCATTCCATAGGTACAGACCTTGATGAAGGTGATTAAGCCTGGGGAGCCGAACGGCCCCGGCTAATGTTCTCGGTGATGAACTGGGTCATGGTGGTGGTGAAACTGCCCACCGGGAAGACGCCCTGAACTCCCAGTTCATGCAGTGGTTCAACGTCGTCTTCGGGTATGGTACCTCCGACCATTAAGAGAATGTCCTCGCTGATTTGGCGGTCTTGTAGGGCCTTGGTCAGGCGGGGAATCAGCCGCATGTGAGCACCCGATAGGATGCTGATGCCCACAACGTCCACATCCTCTTGCAGGGCAGTCTGGGCCACCTGATCCGGCGTTACGCGCATCCCCATGTAGACAACTTCCATGCCTGCGTCCCGCATGGCTCTGGCGATGACCTTGATGCCACGGTCGTGTCCATCCAGGCCCAACTTGGCCAGGAGGACCTTGATGTTCGCTGGCTGGGTCAACTCTAGAACACCCCTGGGTCCACGTACTCGCCGTAGGCGTCACGCATGGTGTCTAGAATCTCGCCTTCCGTTGCTAGCGCGCCCACAGCTTCCAGAACCGTGGGCATCAGGTTTTTGTCGCCCTGGGCTGCTTGTTTCAGGGAGGACAGGGCCGATTTCACATCCGCAGGACTACGGCCGCCGCGAGTCTCAGCCAGCCGCCCCTTCTGCCATTCCTCTTCTTTGGGATCGGACTCGAACAACTCCAGCTTCTGGTTGCTCTCAGACTGGTACTGGTTCAGCCCGACCACCACCTGGTCTCCGCTCTCGATCTTGAGTTGGTACTCGTAGGCTGACCGGGCAATCTCAAGCTCAATGTAGCCGGTATCGATGGCGTGGAGCATGCCCGACTTCATCGGGTACTGCCCTTCTCCAAAAGCCTCGATCTTTGAGATGTATTCCCAGGCGGCTTCTTCGATGTTGGTGGTCATGCTCTCCATGAAATAGGAGCCAGCCATCGGGTCGACGGTGTTGGTGACACCCGACTCATGGGAGAGGATCAATTGGGTGGCCAGAGACATACGCATGGCCTCTTGTGAGGGTATGTCGAAGGCTTCGTCGAACCCGCTGACGTGCAGGGATTGTGTCCCACCCAGTACGGCGGCCAGTGCCTGCAACGTGCCCCGGGCGATGTTGTTCTGCGGGTCTTGCCTCATCAATGTGGAACCCAGGGTCTGGGTGTGGAACCGCAGTCGCATGGACTCTGGCTTCTGGGCTTTATAGCGTTCTTTCATGATGCGGGCCCACATACGCCGCGCTGCTCTGAATTTGGCCACCTCTTCGAAAACATCATTGTGGCAGCCAAAGAAGAAGGACAGGCGAGGCGCAAAGCTGTCTATGGGCAATCCCCGCTCCAAGGCCGACTCCACATAGGCCATCCCCTGGGCGATGGTGAAGGCCAGTTCTTGAACGGCGTCGGAACCGCTTTCGCGGATGTGGTAGCCAGATATGGAGATGGTGTACCAGTTGGGCACGTGGTTGGTGCAGAACTCCACGATGTCGGTGGTCAGTTTGAGTGAGGGACTTGGCCCCAGGGCAAAGGTCTTCTGGCCGTGAAACTCTTTCAATGAGTCGTTCTGGACGGTGCCACGCAAGGCCTTCCAATCGACTCCCCGCTTCTCTGAGACTGATAGGAACATCCCCATCAGCACTATGGCCGGGTGGTTGATGGTGAGAGAGACGCTGACTTCGTCCAAGGGTATGTCCAGAAACAGGTCGTCCATGTCACGGACGGAGTCTATGGCCACGCCCAGACGGCCGACTTCCCCTTCGGCCAATTCGTGGTCAGAATCGTAGCCGGTCAGGGTCGGGTGGTCGAAGTCGGTGCTGATGCCGTTCTGGCCGTGCTCCAATAGGAAGCGGTACCGCTCGTTGGTGGCCTGGGCGGTGCCGAAACCGGCTATCTGACGCCGAGTCCACAGACGTCCCAAGTACATATTGGGATACGGCCCACGGGTAAAGGGATACTCGCCCGGATGCCCTAGGTCACGTATGAAGTCAGAGTTGGCGAGATCGTCCGGCGTGTAGACCGGTTTCACTTCCAAGCCCGAGAGGCTGCGTCTGGGTTGTTCGTTAGAGTTGTTGGCCATAGGTCACTCAGTTATATGAGTAAGGGCATCCCGTATCAATCGGGATGCCCTTAGTTTAGCGGAAGTTGTGCCGAACTAGATGCGGACGTACTTGTCCACGCTCTTCTCTGCGCCTAGAGACAGGTACAGGTCTCCATGGGCGTCCACCCAGGAACCATGGGCGGAGATACACGGGAACCGCTCCAGAACCTTGCCGTCGCCGTCCAAAACGCTTATCTGGGCGGGGTTGGTGTCGTCGGGCCGCTCTGAAGTGTAGAAGATGCCCTCGCTGTCGATTGAGATGTCCAGCGGGCGCATCATGTCGGTCCACATGGTGATGTACTCACCGTCGGGGGAGAACACTTGAACGCGGCTATTCTCGCGGTCGCAGAGGTACACGTTGCCGTTGTCTCCGACCACCAAGCTGTGGGGCAGGTGGAACTGGTTGGGGCCGCCCTTGCCGGGCTCGCCCCAGGATGAGATCAGGTCACCTGCTGCGGAGAACCGATGGACCCGGGCGTTCCGGTAGCCGTCGGAGATGTACAGGTCGCCGTTGGGGGCTGGGACCATCTCAGTCACGTAGTTGAACGGGCCAGCCGAGCGGGGAGCAACGTCGCCAGCCTTCTCACAGCCGGTGTCTGAGTACTCGCCTCTGGTGCCGATGGAAAGCAGAGGCGTTCCGTCCAGAGTGGTCTTCATGGCTATGGAGCCTTCCCGGTCGGTGAGATAGCAGATGTCATCCTTGATGAAGATTCCGTGAGGGTCGTCGAACATGCCGTCGCCCCAAGAATTCAGGAAATTTCCTTCGCGGTCAAAGACCAGCACCGGCGGGTTGGTGCGCTGGAAGATGTAGACCCGGTCCTGGGAGTCGGTTGCCACCGCGCTGGCCGTGCCCATGAGCTGGCCCGCGGGCATCTTTGCCCAGTTGGGAACGTATTCGTAAGTGTATTTGCCGCTTCCTACCGTGGCCATGATGAGTTCCCTCCTGCCAACGAAATTCTTTTCCGTATTCACAACTCTGAGGGTGGGATTCTCCATCCTCAGAGTCGCACCAATACTAACACAGGAATGATGCGGGGAGCCTAGTATACGATTTGTCAACGTTGAAATCTCTGGAATCGTCGGGTAGACTGTCGAGGCTCCCAGGCCTATGGGGTTTGGGTATGCGAGGAGAGGCTTCATGCCTGGGTTAGACGGAAAAATCGCATTGATCACCGGCGCCGGCGGTATGCGCGGCGTGGGCCGAGCCACAGTAATGAAACTGGCTGGCCAAGGATCGGATATCGCCCTTTCAGACGTTCGTCGTGAGGCGTCAGACTTGCCTCCGGCGGAAGTTCGCGAGGAATGGGGCGGTATCACTACTGTGGCAGAAGAAGTACAGGCTTTGGGCCGTACCGCGCTTCCAATCTATTGCGACCTGTCAGACCCAGATCAAATCGAGCAGATGGTGGAAGATGCCATCGCCAAATTCGGTCGTATAGATATCCTGGTCAACAATGCCAGGGCGATCATCGGCAAGGATAAGGTTCCGGTGACAGACCTGGATAAAGAAGTCTGGGATCATTTCCTGTCCATCAACACCACCGCCGTGTACCTGGCCACCAAGTTTGTGGCCCGGCATATGATCTCAGAGGGCAATGGCGGACGTATCATCAATATCGCATCCAACGCCGGAAAGCAGGCCAGCGCCAACGGGGCAGCATACTCGACATCGAAATTCGCGGTGATCGGGCTGACTCAGGCATCGGCCATGGATCTGGCGCCATACAACATAACAGTGAACGCAGTTTGTCCCGGTCCCATCAACACCGACCGCATGAGTTATTGGGAACGGGATCAAGCCGCTGAAAGGGGAATAACCCAAGAGGAATTCCGCAGTCAAATCGTGGAAAATTCCTCCCAGAACACGCCTCTGGGACGCATCGCCGAAGCCCAGGACGTGGCAAATATGGTATCCTTCTTGGCCGGGGACGACTCTTCATTCATAACCGGCCAGGCCTATAACGTGAACGGGGGGCAGCTCTTCCATTAGGCTGAAGGGAGGGGAATGATTGGCATATGACCGAGCGTAACACCGAATCAGTGGTGTCCAGCACCAAGGCCTACTATGACGGCCCCGCAGATCAGATATATCGCACCATCTGGGGCGACAATATCCATCTGGGCGTGCCCTGTGGGGATGATTGTTCCCACATAGAGGCCATGGAACATACCAACCAGATTATGGCTGAGGCCGTGAATCTGACCCCGGATACCAAAGTGCTGGACCTTGGGTGCGGATACGGCTCAACGGCCCGCTACCTGGCTTCTGAGTACGGCTGCCACGTTACAGCTACCAACATCAGCGAAAAGGAGTTGCAACTGGCCACTGACCGAGGCAAAGAAGCCGGCCTGGAAAACCTATTGACCTTTGAATACGGCGACTTTCACGACCTGAAGTACCCCGACGGGTCGTTCGATATCGTCTGGAGCCAAGAAGCCTTCCTGCATGGCGTGGACAAAGCCAAGATCTTGTCCGAATGCAAGAGAGTCTTGGTTCCCGGTGGGACGCTGGTATTCACGGATATCCTAGTTAGAACCGATACCCCGGAATCTGACCGTGAGCGAATCTACGACCGCGTGAAGTCTCCCGACATGTGGGACCTACCGGATTATCGCTGGGCGCTGGATGAGCTTGGATTCAAGGTTGGACGTGTTGAAGACTGGTCCCAGCACGTTGCAAGATCATATGGCTGGATCAGAGACCAAGTACTTGAGAACCGGACTGGCCTCCTCGAATTGGTAGACGAAGGCACGATTGACGGAACGGTCAACGCGCTGGGCTTTTGGGTCGAGGCTGCACAGGCAAAGAAGATCGGCTGGGCCATGTTAGTGGCGCAAATCAACTGAGCCGACAGAGGAAAGAGATATGTCATTAGATAGAAAAACAACAGATAAGAACAGTGATCTTTTCATAGAGGAATATACCTCTGAATTCGTGGGACGCTGGGATGAACTCATCGACTGGAAAAAACGTGGCGAATCCGAAGGAGGATTCTTTGAGCGCATTCTAAAAGCGAATGGCGCCGAGACCGTCCTTGATATCGCCAGCGGCACCGGTTACCACACCGTGACACTCAACATGAACGGCTTTGATTGCACAGGTTCGGACGGTTCCGCCAACATGATTTCCAAGGCCAAAGAAAATGCAGAGCGGTTCGGACAAGACGATGTCCGTCTTGAAGTAGCCCAATGGACATCACTCTCTGAAACGTTCACCGACGAGAAATTCGACGCCATTGTCTGCCTTGGTAACGCGTTCACCCACCTGTTCAACGACGATGAGCGACGACAGGCAATGGGAGAGATCTACGGCCTACTTAACCCCGGCGGCGTGGCAATCATCGACCACCGCAATTATGACTCCATCCTCGACAACGGTTTCACCTCAAAACATGAGTCCTACTACCTGGGTGATACCGTCGATATTAGGCCCGAATCAGTCAGCGAAGACGGCGTCCGCTTCCGGTACTCCTACTCAGACGGTTCAGTCCACCACCTCACTCTCTGCCCCATCAGGCAGGAGTATGTAACCGAGCTGCTAACGGATACCGGATTCAAACAGGTGGAGCGATACGGGGACTTCGAGGCCGACTACGACCACTATGACCCCGACTTCATCGTGCAGGTCGCAACCAAGTAGCAATCACGTCTGACCGCAAGATCAACTCGCAAACAAAAAGACCGGCACCGTTAATTCGGGGCCGGTCTTTTTTCGTTGCTGATTAGTAGCTGCTGAGTCTACCGGTTCAACAGTTTCTTGACTGTGGCGATCACCCGCGCCTCGTTAGGCATGTACTCATTTTCCATGGCCCTGCTGTAAGGAACCGGAGTGTGGGGAGCGGTGACCCGGGAAGGCGGAGCGTCCAGGTAATCGAATACCTCTTCGGCCACGCGAGAGCAGATCTCAGAGGCCATGCTGCAGACTGGAGTGTCTTCGTCCACAACTATCAGACGGTGGGTCTTCTGGACCGACTCATTGATGTGGTCGTAATCGATGGGTGACACACTCAGCAGGTCAACCACCTCGCAGCTGATCCCCTCTTTGGCCAGTTCTTCGGCGGCAGCAACGGCTGTCCAGGTCATCTTGGAGATTCCCACCAGGGTGATATCGGTACCCTCGCGCACGGTGCGGGCTTTCCCCAGAGGCAGCACATAAGGCTCTTCAGGCACGGGACCTGAGATTCCATAGAGACCCTTGTGCTCAAAGAACACAATCGGGTCGTCGTCACGGATGGACGCGGCCAGCAGGCCCTTGGCGGTGTAAGCATCTGAAGGACAGACACCCTTCAACCCCGGGAAATGGCTGAAGATGGAGTAGTAGGACTCGGAGTGCTGGGCGGCGGCTCCGAAACCGGCGCCAATACGGGTCATCATGGTGAATGGCACCTTGACCTGCCCGCCGAACATGTAGCGCATCTTGGCGGCGTTGTTGACCAACTGGTCCATGCAGACACCGATGAAGTCGATGAACATCAACTCGGCCACGGCCCGGAGACCGGTGGATGAGGCGCCGATGGCCGCGCCGATGAAGGCGGCTTCTGACAGGGGAGTATCTAGAACGCGGTCTTTGCCGAACTGCTGAATCAGGCCAACGGTGGTTCGGAACGGTCCACCCCAGGCGTCTTCAACGCCCTGGTCCTGGCGGCCAGCCCCTCCGGCGATCTCCTCGCCCATGATGATTACGTTCTCGTCTAGTTCCATCTCCTGACGGAGACATTCGTTGATGGCTTCCCTGAATTGGATCTCACGGGTGCCAGTTGTTTGCAATGTGGTCGTCATCTGTTTCTCCTTGAGTGGGTCTTGGTGCGGTGGTAGGGGTGGATAGTCGGACTAGACCGACATGTTCACGCCCCGTTTCATCATTTCCACTGGGTAGTCGACGTACACATCGTCGTACAACTCAACCGGTTCCGGCAGAGGACTCTCGTCTGCAAATTTGACCGCCTCCTCCATGAGCGCCTCGGCTTCGGCGTCCATCTGATCCAGCTCTTCAGCCGTGATGTCTCCCTGGGGGATCACAACGTCGCGGAACTGCTTCAGCGGGTCACGGGCGCGCCAATGGTCCTCTTCCTCTTGGGAACGGTAGGTCAGAGGGTTATCGAAGACCGTATGCCCGTAGTAGCGGTACGTCTGGGCTTCAATGAGGGATGGCCCTTCGCCTGCTCTGGCCCTGGCAACGGCCTGGGCGGCAGCGTCGTAAACAGCGAAGACGTCCATGCCGTCGACGTTGATGCCAGGCATGTCGTAGCCCTGGGCGCGGTCGGCAACGTGGGTGGTTGAAACTCCATACTCACTGGGAGTGGACATGGCGTAGCCATTGTTCTCACAGAGGAAGATCACCGGCAGTTTCCAGACCGAGGCCAGGTTCATGGACTCGTGGAGCACTCCTTGGCTGGACGCGCCGTCACCGAAGAAAGCGACGGCCACCTTGCCGTTCTTCTTGACCTTGGACGTTAACGCGGCGCCGACGGCCAATGGGATGCTGGCGCCCACGATCCCGTTTGTCCCAAGCATGCCCTTGCTCATGTCTGAGATGTGCATGGAGCCGCCCTTGCCCTTGTTGGGGCCGGTGGAGCGGCCAAACAACTCGGCCATCATCAGCTTGGGGTCAACCCCTTTGGCAATGCAGTGTCCGTGGCCACGGTGGGTACTGCCAATGTAGTCGTCATCGTTGAGGTTGGCGCACATTCCGGTGGGAACTGCTTCTTGGCCCGCCGAGGAATGGACTGAGGCAGACATGCCCCGTTGTCCAGTCTCGGGGATTCCCCGCTCCTCAAAGTGGCGAATCGTCGTCATTGTCCTGTACAGGCTTAGTAGACCGTTGCGGTCGAGGTCCATGGTCCCTCCTATCCTCCCCGGGGTCTTCCGGCGAAAGGATGGTGATTTGGGTTTGCGAGGCTGATTTTCGACAATGGTAGCATGCCGCCTAACGATGTCAACCTGAAACGACTACCACTTGGAGATGTTGCCCACGAATGATCCC
>PCAH01000073.1 GCA_002730485.1 Dehalococcoidia bacterium
AGGTTCTCGACACTCAATGTACGCTCAACATCGTCCAACGTGGTCAATTTTTCGCCAGGCCGCGCGCGCCGAACGATTACAGTGGCATCCTTGATCAGGTCATAGTCGAACGAGTGCAGCGGCTGGTTGTATTCCAGCATGACAAAGTTGGTAACGTCCACAACGTTGCTTATGGGCCTCAGACCAGCCTTGACCAACCGGTCCTGCAACCACTGGGGAGAGGGTCCAATCTTGACCCCCTGTAACAGGCTGGCGGTATACCTACGGCACAAGTCAGGGTCGGCCACGCTAATCTTGACCTGTTCTGCTATCGGCGCTCCCGATTCCTGGTAACTGACCTCGGGTTCTGACACCTTCTTGCCGGTTATGGCCCCGACTTCATAGGCCACACCCAGGACCGACAGGCAGTCCAGTCGGTTGGGGGTCAATTCCAAGTCCAGGACGATGTCGCCCAGATAATCGTCCAGAGGCAGGCCCACGGGTGCATCGTCGGGCAGCACGATGATTCCATCGTGGTCATCACCCAGACCAAGCTCGACCGCGGAACAGATCATGCCCTGGGACTCCACACCGCGTATCTTGGCGGCCTCCAGAGTCTCGTAGCGTTCCGTATGGGTGTTGTAGACGTTGGCGCCGACCTTGGCGAAGCAGATGTTCTGGTCAGCGGCAACGTTGGGCGCGCCGCAGACAACCTCCATCTCTTCAGTTCCGGTCCTCACCACGCAGAGTCGGAGCCGGTCAGCGTTGGGATGTGGTCGAACATCGGTCACATGGCCGATGAAGACCTCGGTCCAACCGCCGATGACCTCGACCTCACCAACCTCGATTCCAGCCATGGTCAGCCGGTGGGCCAATTCGGGCGCAGGCAGATCCACGTCCACGTATTGTTTGAGCCAGCTAAGGGGTATTTTCATCTGTTATCTCATTCATGAGCGGTGCCCAGGTTCGGTTGGGCGCCGCAAAACGGCAGTCTTCAGCCTGCCAGTTGATTCTGTTACTAGAATTGGCGCAGGAAACGAAGGTCGTTGGAATAGAAGTGACGGATGTCGTCGATCCCGTATTTCAACATGGCGATACGCTCCGGGCCCATGCCAAAGGCGAAACCGGTGTATTTCTCGATGTCGTAACCAACCCCTTCCAACACCTTGGGGTGAATCATCCCAGCACCCATGATCTCGATCCAGCCACTGTCGCGGCAGATCCGGCAGCCATCGCCGTCACCCTGACAGGCAAAACAGTCGATGGACATATCCACACCGGGTTCCACAAAGGGGAAATAGTCACAGCGGAAGCGGATCTTCCGTTCTTCGCCGAACATCCGGCGGGCGAATTCGTACAGAGTGCCCTTGAGATCGGCAAAGGTTATGCCCTCACCAACGGCCAAGCCTTCCACCTGGTAGAAATGCCACTCGTGGGTGGCGTCGGTGGCCTCATAGCGGTAGCACTTGCCAGGAACGACCACTCTGATGGGCGGCTCCCGGTTCTCCATGACCCGGGCCTGCATCGGGGAGGTGTGGGTCCGTAGCAGCATGGCCTTCTGTTCTTCCGGGTCGTCATAGTCGACCCAGAGGGTGTTCCACATATCCCGCGCCGGATGGCCCTTGGGGATGTTCAGCATCTCAAAGTTGTAGTGGTCCCACTCAACCTCAGGGCCTTCTACAACTCCAAAGCCCATGGCCACAAATGCGTCGCAGATCTCTCTAACGATCTGAGTGGTCGGGTGCAATCGGCCTTCGAGGGCGGGGCGACCAGGCAGGGTGACGTCCAAACGGTCTCGACTGGCCGAAAGGTTCAGAGCCTCTTCATTGACCTGCCGGACGCGCTCTTCAAGGCGTTCTTCTAGGGTGTTTTTCGCTTGGTTGGCCAGCGCACCGACGGTCTTACGCTCTTCCACTTCAAGGGAAGCAAGGCCGCGCAGTACGGTGGTCAAAGTGCCACGACGCCCCAGATATGTAACACGCCATTGGTCGATAGCTTCCAGATCCTGAAGGGAATCCAACTCCGCCGAGGCGGTGCCGATGATCTCTTCGATGCTCTGAGCTGAGGGAGGCTGAGTTGAGGGTTCGGTCAAGCTAGGTGTTCCTCCAGGGGTCTAGTGGCGTGGCGACTGGTCGTGCGGTGACTGATTACCGATAAAGCACGCAACAAACAATTATAGAAACCGCCTATCGCAGGGTCAAGACGGCCAGGCACGGCTCCGACTTTATTCACAGACCTAACTCAACGGCAGACCGCCTGCCTGTGACACAGAATTTTTGTCTTAGAACAATTGCTCTGATGACGTGGTTATTGATTACCGAGACTAATGAATGGCGGTTAGGCGGCCCGGCCGCTCGCCAGTCCAAAAATCCAACAGGACAGACCTAAACGGGATGAATCGTGAATTGGTTCCGTCTTAAAAACTGTATCAAATGCCAAGGCGACCTGGCTTCCGACGAAGGCGATTGGATCTGCCTGCAATGCGGCACCTACTACTATACCGGGTTGTACCAGGTCCATTCTCCCATTGATGACAGCCAGCGAACACCGGCATCAATGGCTCCCAACGGCAGTTTTGACCAACCGACCCAGAAGACCGCAGACGTCGTGAGAGCGCCATTGCTCCAATATTTTACCAAACCCAACCCACTTAACGGATTGGCTCCCAGAACAGCCGTAACGGCGCAGATGGGCGCAGCGGTGGCATCTTAATGTCTAGCTCAACGCCCGACGTTCCAGAAAGTCCGGCACTGTTGGCCCTGGACGCTGGGGTGAGAGAGACCGGCTGGGCTATGTTCAAAGACGGCCAGGTGATCGAAAGCGGAGTCACCGGACTCTCAACCAGGCGCAAAGTTGAACCGGAGGTGCGGGTCACCCACCTGCTCCAATCCCTGGACGAACTGGCCGACAAATGGGAGCCGCAGATCATCGCCCTCTGCCAACCCAGCGGCATCAACTGGCCGGTGCCGGCCCTGGACCTGCTGGCGACTTCCCTGATCCAATGGTCGGCCACCCGCGACCTGCCCCAGTTTTCCTACACGGCCCAGGAGGTCAGGACCGCCATCGCTGGGCATCCCAACGCTTCTCGGGACCAGCTGGGCTACGCCACCATGTTGCTGTTGGGACTGATCGGACAGGGACGCTCCACCCACGAATGGGAAGCTATCGCCGTGGGACACCATCACCTAACCCGAAGCAGCCAAAACTTAGGCTCTCAGGCCAACGCCGCCTGACCCAAATATATCGTTGAACGGCTAATGGTTCTCAGCGTCGACGTAGGTTTTCTCGCCAGCGGCGATGGGCACCGTTAGCCGGTTCTCCGACGGCGGTATGGGACAGCTCCAATTGTGGTTGTAGGCGCAGTAGGGGTTGTAGGCGTAATTGAAGTCCACCAGCAAGCGGCCGTCGCCGGTAGGCGGCAGGTCCAGGTAACGCCCGTCCGAATAGGACTCCTTGCCGGTCGTGGCGTCCATGAAGGGCAGAAAATAGTCGTCCCCGTCCTCGCTCCGGTACACCACCAGAGCCACCGGCAGGTCTTCGACACTAAACTTCAATTCACCCCAGCGGGTGTGTGGGGCAGTGTCACCTGAACTGGTCGCCATCTGGATCATGTCCTTGGCGTCATCTGGGAATTCCTCAACCTCTAGCACAAACTGTAGAGCTTCGTTTTCCTCAAAATACCTCAACCCTCTGAACCGCTTCCGTTGCTCCGGAGTTAAGGGCGATTTACTGTCTTCCCCAAAGTATTGGTCTTTTGCTTTTCTGAAGTCGGTGATCTCTGACATTCTTGCGCTCGCCCTTGTTAGTCTTGGTTCTTTGGCCGTTTGTTCTTTAAAGATTTTTGATGCACCTAAAACCGATTTGGTGCAGCGAATCCAGATTTAAGAATCCTGGCTGGGACAGCCGTGTATAATAAGGCGCGTTCCAGACCCGTAATCTGAACCCAAAAATTACCGGTGAGATCGATCGACCCAGAGTCAAGATCGACAGAACCCGTTAAATCCGGAGGCACCATGCCCATCATTCAACGGCCCTACGTACCACCAGATGACCAGGTACCCAACGAGGATTCGTACGTCAACCCAGGCGTTACCAGTAGTGAAGGGACAACTGAGGGCAGCACCGCCCAAGATGCCTCTCTGGATCCCATCACCTTCTACAGCGATTCCATGCACATCTTCAGCAGCCTGTATTCCGCCGTTTTGTTCTTTGGTGAGCAGATGGAGGAACGGGAACCAATCCTTCGGGCCAGGATCAAGGTCAGCCCCCAGATGCTGAAGGCCATCGCACTCCTTACCACTAAGCACGTAAAGGAGTACGAGGACGCCGTCGGCCCAATCACCCTGCCCGACCAGGTATATGCGGCCTGGGACCTGAACGGCGAGGAAGGGGACGAGCACGCCCATGGCTGATGAGGATCGCCCCCTAGCCGAGGACATCGCCACACCGATCAAGATCGAACCCGGCTCCGACCACGCAGAGCCGGAAAACTGGAACTGGAAATGTATTTCGGCCAGCCAGCCCAACGCGGCCGTCTTTCACATCAGCCATTCCGAGTCCACACGGGTGTTGATCGACATCCTGCGCCCGTCCGACAGCGCGCCAGACGCCAACTTCGTCCTGAACAAAGAGATGCCCATAGTGATCCTCGACAGCCTCGACAAATACTGGGCCGCCGAATCACGGACGCAGATGCCGCTCTCAGGCATCAGGGTGCCGGTGGAAGGGGATACTGTGGCGGAGGCCAAACGGGCCTTGGCCGCGGATCTGGCGGCGCAGTTGCGCCTGTTGCTGTTGCTCTCCAGTTCTCACAAGGGGACCATCGCTCCAGCCCTGATAGAGAACCTGAAGTATCTGTCTTCCTGTATGGAAGCCGGACCAGGGGCCAGCAGCTAAAGCCTAGCTTGCCAACCCAGCCAACCGCTCTTGAACCGCCGCTACTACGCCGTCCAGGGGAACGCTTCCAGCCTCGGAGTCTGTTCGGCCCTTGATCTCCACCATGCCGTCTTTCAAGTTGCGTGGACTGACCACCAGCCGCACCGGCAGGCCAATCAGGTCGGCATCGTTGAACTTCACACCCGCGGCAGCGTCTTCCCGGTCGTCGAAGAGCACTTCCACGCCGGCTGAACCCAGGTCTTTGTAGAGTTTCTCGGCGGCCTCAGCCACTTCCTCGTTATTGATGTTCAGGGCCACCATATGTGCCTGGTAGGGAGCCACCGGGGCTGGGAACACGATCCCGTAATCGTCGTTGTTCTGCTCGATGGCCGCGGCCAGCAGCCGCCCCACCCCAATTCCGTAACACCCCATGATGATGGGATGCTGTTGCCCTTCGGCATCCAGGAAGTCCGCACCCAGCGACTCGCTGAAGAAAGTCCCCAGCTTAAAGATGTGACCAACTTCGATTCCCTTCGTGGACTCCAGAGCGTGTCCACAGCGGGGGCAGAGCTGCCCAGGTTGGGCAAGGGAGATGTCGGCCACGATGTCTGCTTGGAAGTCCCGGGGGTAATTTGCGCCTTTGAAATGCAGGTCCTGCTTGTTTGCGCCCGCGATGAAGTTGTTCCCGTTGGTAACCGAGGAGTCCACCACCTTCTTGATGTCGTCCAACCCGATGGCTGAAGCGGAACCAGCCACCAGTCCAGCGCCTCTGGCCTCTTCACCATCGGCCATGCGCAGGTCGGTGACGTGGAGAGCATTCTTGAGCTTGGTCTCGTTGACGTCCAAATCGCCCCTAATGGTGACGAACACGGGCTCGCCGTCTGCCATATAGAACACGGCCTTCAGGGTCTTGGATTCTGGTACAGCCAGAAACTGTGCCAGAGCGGCAATGGTCTTGATCCCAGGCGTCGCCACCTCTTCCAAGGCCTGTGCCGGTTCAGAAGGAAGCTCTGGGATGGTCGATTCTGCTTTCTCAGCATTGGCGGTGTACGAGCAAGAGTTACAGGTGATAACTGTGTCTTCTCCGGTCTCTGTGGCCAGCAGGAACTCGTGGGAGTCCTTGCCGCCGATGGCACCGCTGTCGGCCTCTGCCATCAACACCGGCAGGCCGCAACGCCGGAAGATGTTGCGGTAGGCCTGGGCCATGGCCTGATAACTCTCGTCCAGGCTCTCCTCATCGGCGTTGAAGCTGTAGGCGTCCTTCATATCGAATTCCCGCACCCGCACCAATCCGGCTCTAGGGCGGGCTTCGTCCCGGAACTTGGTCTGAATCTGATACAAAATCTGAGGCAGGTCTCGGTAACTCTGGACATTGGCTTTGACCAGGTTTGTGATCACTTCCTCGTGGGTGGGAGCGAGTACCAGATTACGGCCGTGGCGATCATTCAGGACGAACATGTTGTCGCCAAAGGCTTCTTTGCGTCCCGTCTGATCCCAGAGTTCCTGGGGTTGCAGCGCGGGCATCATCAGTTCTTGCCCACCGGCAGCGTCGATCTCTTCCCGAATGATGTTCTCGATCTTGCGCAACGAGCGCAGAGCCATTGGCAGGTAGGAATATACGCCAGCGGCCACCTGGTGGATCAGCCCGGCACGGAGCATCAACCGGTGGCTGGCTGTTTCTGCGTCGGGCGGGTCATCTCGTAGAGTTTTGGAGACCATCCGGGAGAATCTCATGTCTGAGTAATGCCTCTATTAGAAAATTGGGTAAAAGCTAGTTTGGCTCCGTTTCCACGGAGCCAAACTATTATAGCGACTGTGTTTTAAGTCAGCCTTGAATCACTGGGCGTTTAATGTGTTAATCGGCTGCGGGGACGGGCGTGTTCTCCACCTCTTCCATCAAAGCAGTCAACATCTCGGCCTCGGGCACCACACGGACCTTCTCTCCCTTGCGGAAGATGACCGCGCGGCCAGCGCCAGCCGCGATTCCGACATCGGCGTCTTTGGCTTCACCGGGGCCGTTGACCTCGCAGCCCATGACGGCCACGGTGATCTCTTTGTTGCCCTTCTTGAGCAGAGCATCGACCTCGTTAGCCAACTTCACCACGTCAACGTCGGCCCGACCACAACTGGGACAGGCCACCAGAACTGATCCCTTCTTACGCATATTGAGGGATTTAAGTATCTCGAATCCCGCCTCAACCTCTTGGGTAGATGGGCCACTCAAAGACACCCTGATGGTGTCTCCGATGCCGTTGTAGAGCAGCACGCCCAAGCCAACCGAGGTGCGTATGGAACCGGCCATAGGTGTTCCGGCCTCGGTGATGCCCAGGTGCAAAGGATATGGCATCATGCCGGCTAGGCGGGTGTACGCCTCCACCGTGGTGGGTACGTCAAACGCCTTCATGGATATCTTTATCTGGTCAAAATCCTGGTCTTCCAGCAGGCTGATCTCCCACAATGCAGTCGCCACCATGTGGTCGACGACACTGTAGTCGCCAGCCTGGGCCTCTCCAGCTTTGGGTAGCTGGTTCACCAGGTCCATGTGACGGGAGAAACCTCTAGTTCGGCCGATGCCGCCCACTGGAGGCAAACTGCCAAAGTTCACGCCGATGCGTATTGGCACGTTGCGCTCTTTGGCCGCACGCACGACCTCGCGCACCTGGTCTTCATTGCGGAGGTTGCCGGGGTTCAGGCGGAGACAATCGACGCCGCCTTCAAGACATTTTAGGGCCAGTTGGTAGTGAAAGTGGATATCGGCGATGAGCGGGATATGAATCTGATTCTTGATCTCGGCCATGGCCTCCGCGGCATCGGCATCGGGCACGGCGCTCCGGATCAGTTCGCAGCCTGCTTCTTCCAGTTCATGGATCTGCTTGACCGTTGCCTTCACGTCTCGGGTGTCGGTTTTGGTCATGGATTGGACAGTTACGTCCGCTCCGCCGCCTATCTTAACGCCGCCCACGTAGACCGGCTTGGTTGCTCTACGATTACTCATTTCGCTCTTTCCCCAACCCCAGTACGAAGACACTAAATAAAAGGGGTTAAATTACCACGATTCCACGCCTGAAAAGGCAGCCTCCGCCATTGGGCAGAGAGGCAGAATCATGGTACACGAATGGGGAAAAAGGTGCCACAGTCAGCCGAGGGCGATAGCGACAACTTAACCCAACAACCTGCTTAGCCTAAGAAACTACGACCATCTAGCAGGCGGCTGACATCGTTGACGCTGACCAGCACGATGCCGCCCATCAGCACGGCAAAGCCGATCAAGTGGACCATGCCTTCTTTCTTGGGCGGTATCTTCTTGCCTCGACGCACCCATTCCAGCCCCACAAAGAATAGCCGCCCGCCGTCGAGCATGGGTATGGGCAGCACGTTCAGGATGGCCAGGTTCAGGCTGAGCAGTATTCCAACGCCCAACCAGCCGATCAACCCACTATCCTGGGTGATCTCGCCGGTGACCTGGGCAATCCCGATGGGGCCGGAGAACTCGGGAGACGAGCCCTCACCAAATGCGCCGCCCAGCGATTGCTTGACCAGCACCAACATTTCCCACGTGTTCACAAAACTGTTGGGGATAGCTTCCCAGATGGGGTCAGAGCGTTTGACGATCTCAACATTATCCAGGCGCGGAATCACGCCCACCAGCCACCTGGCAGACTCCGTATCGAACCTGGGCCTTACCTGAAGCACCAACTCCTGATTATCACGCTCGACGAGCATGGACATCACCGAGCCGCCGTTCAGGTTGATCTCACGGGTGAAATCCAGACGGTTCTCAATCACACTGCCGTTGGCTTCGATGATCCGGTCTTCCGGCTGCACCTGAGCTGCTGCGGCCGCCGAGTTCTCGCTGACCTGGTCGATGACCAACTGACCCACGGCCACTTCCTGGGGAATCATCAACACCACGGTGAAGATGAGCAGGGGCAAGATGGCGTTCATAAAGGGACCGGCTATCAATACCAGGAACCGGGTGCCCGGCCCCTTGCCAGCCAGGCTGCGGGGCACGTTGGGGTTGGCTTCCCCAGCCAGACGCACGAACCCGCCGATGGGGGCCCAGTTCACGGAGTACATCATGTCGGCCAGTACGATAGAACCGTCGCCAACCGAGCGAATCTTGCCCTCGTGCTTCAGGAGGTCTTCTTCGCCGGGGCGTTCTTCGGCCTCTTCCGGAGGTCCTTCACCCTTGGCCAGCTTCCTGCTCAGTTCAATCACCCGGGCCACCAGGTTGCCCTGGGCGTCCTCCATGGAACTGACTTTCACCTTTAGGCCACGGCTTAAATCTTCAAAGCCGGTGAACCCCACGTACCGGGTTGAACCGTCAATCAGGACCGGGGTATTTCCAGTGTAGATACCAAAGGCGCGTGGAGGGAAACCAACACCGAATTCCAGCACCTTTACGCCCATGGCGCGGGCGGTGGCAAAGTGGCCAAACTCGTGGATGACCACCAGAAGGATCAACAACGGCACCAGAGAGCCGACGGCTATGAGGACTGTTTCCATTCTTTAGTTATGACCCAGAGATTCGGGCCAGGCCTTTATCAAACTTATGCGGTAGATATTACGGTCCAAAGACCGCGGAGGATCTTTAGCCGCCAGTTAGTTCAGTTGTTCGTCCCGTGGCCCACCGGTCTGCGGTCAGGAAATCCTCGGCCTTGTCTCCGACCAGAGAATCATGTTCCGACAGGACTCTTTCGATGACCTTTGGAATCTCCATGAAGCCGATCTTGGAATCCAAGAACGCCTGTACAGCCACTTCATCGGCCGCGCTCAGCACCGCCGGGAGGGTGCCGCCCTTCTTGCCGGCTTCGATGGCCAGTTCAAAGCAGGGAAACCTCCCTGGTTCCAGCGGATCAAAGGTCAGCGAATGCGGTTTCGAGATATCCAGCCTGGGAATCATCGTGTTTGGCAGTCGTTTCGGATAGAAGAGCGCATACTGAATGGGCAGCCGCATGTCCGGAGGCCCCATCTGCGCCTTCACCGAGCCGTCAGCAAACTCGACCATGGAATGGATAGTGCTCTGGGGATGGACCACCACTTCGATCTGTTCCCAGGGCACGCTGAATAACCAATGGGTCTCGATTACTTCAAACGCCTTATTCATAAGCGTAGCAGAGTCAATCGTTATTTTCTTGCCCATCTGCCAGGTTGGATGTCGCAACGCCTTCTCTGGCGTGACAGAAGCCATCTCATCCAACGGGGTGGTGCGAAACGGCCCACCAGATGCGGTGATCAACAACCGGAGTATCTCGTTGTCCTCGCCACGCAGGCATTGCCAGATGGCGCTGGGTTCGCTGTCCACGGGTAGCACCTCACCGCCGTAGCCGGCGGCGTACTCTTTGATCAGACCACCGGCCATGACGATGGGTTCTTTGTTGGAAAGAGCCACAGACTTGCCCGCTTTGAGGGCGTTAAGTGTTGGCACCAGACCAACGCTGCCCATGAGCGCCACCATCACCTGGTCTACGTTATCCAGGGCCACCATCTCTTCCATGGGGGTGAATTCCCGCCCAGGAAAGGCGTCCGCCGGTGGGTTGATACAGCATATGTGCTTGGGGCTGAACTCCTTGACCTGTTCTTTGAAGAGATCAAGGTTATTTCCGGCGGCCAGGCCTATAACCTCAAACTCCTCCGGAAAAGACCGGACGATGTCCAGGGTTTGGCGGCCAATGGAACCGGTGGAGCCCAATACAACGATTCTCTTCATCTTCTAGACAACTCACCAGTTGGGCGTTCGGGATTTAGGGAACGAACACCGTGACTATCAAATAATAAACGGCAGGCAAAGTGAAAAGCAGACTGTCCAAACGGTCCAAAAGCCCACCGTGCCCAGGGATTATACTACCAGCGTCCTTAACGTCGGCGATTCGCTTCAACTTGGACTCCAGCAGGTCTCCCCACTGGGCAACCACGCCCACCACTGCTCCAATCACGGCCTGCTGCCAGACAGCGATATTCAAGCCCAGCACCTGACCCAGCACCAGGGCGGCAACCACAGCAGAGACAAACCCGCCCACACTCCCTTCCCAGGTCTTGTTGGGACTGATGCTTGGCGCCATGGCGTGTCTCCCAACTGCCCGCCCCACCATGTATGCGCCGGTATCAACGGCGAAGGTCACCAGGAGGGCAAAGAGAAGCCAATCAATTCCAATGTTCGTCGAGGAACCTTCAAAGAGACCTGGGACGGAAATCTCTCGGAGCATCAAGGTGTGACTTAACAGAAAACCAACGTAGATCGGCCCGAGAATCAGATAGGCGAACCCGACTAGGTAGTCCTGCCTCTTGGCTGAATCTTGGGGTCGGTGGTAGGCGATGAACCAAAGAAGTGCGGCGAAGGAACCGGTGGCTATGATGCCACCGGAGATGATCAGGAAGTTATCGCGGCCCGATGCAGCCTGCGCTCCAGACAACAGGGACAGCACCCACGCAGCGCCCAGAATGAAGGGCAGAGGGCCAACGCTGGCGGGGGTCATTCGGTAGAATTCCCAGATTGCGACCACGCCCGCAACCAACACCAACGCAGTCAGCCAGGGGGCACCGAGGATGATGGCGCCCACCAGAACGGGGATTCCAACCAACGCAGTTAGCGACCGCTGGAGCAAGAAGTCTCTCTACTCTTGGGACGTTATGGATTCTGTGGCGTCGTCGGGGAATTGGTCTTCTGGGTTGAGCGCACCGTAGCGGCGGCGGCGACTGCCAAATGACTGCAGGACCTCAGTAAGCTCATCCGATTTCAGGTCGGGCCAGAGGGTAGGAGTGTGATACATCTCGCTGTAAGCCGACTGCCACAGCAGGAAGTTGCTGATGCGCTGCTCTCCCCCAGTCCGGAAGATCAAATCAGGGTCAGGGCAGTGGGCAGTAAAGAGATACTGGCTGAAGAGTTCTTCATCGATGGTGTCTGGATTGACCCCATCTTTGATTATCCGCCGGACGGCTTCCAGAATCTCAGCCCGTCCGCCGTAATCGAAGGCCACGTTTAGGGTGATGCCGGTGTTGTCTCCAGTCAGACGCTGCGCCTCAGCCACGGCGTCTCTCAGGTCTGGGTGCAGGTTCTCTGTCCGGCCCACGTGGACGATACGGACGTTTTTCTCGTGGAGAGCCTGGGTCTGGCTGGCCACCGCCTCGGAGAAGACATCCATGATGCCGTCTACCTCGTCCTGAGGACGGCCCCAGTTCTCAGTTGAGAAGGCATAGAGGGTGACAAACTTAACCCCCAATGGCCCCAGGGTTTCCAATACACCCTGGATACACTGCACACCGACCTCGTGACCGGCGACGCGTGGAAGTCCCTGCTTCTGCGCCCACCGACCGTTTCCATCCATGATGAAAGCAACATGGTTTGGAATGTTGCCGCCTGCGGCGGGCGGGTTGGGCGGAGGAGACTCTACCTGCACGGAGTTAGACCTGGAGGATTTCCGCCTCTTTGGCGGAACCTGTCTCGTCTATCTGTTTGGTAAAGCCATCGGTGGTCTTTTGCAGTTGATCCTGAGCGCGTCGGCCATCGTCCTGGGAGATAGACTTATCTTTCTCCAGTTTTCGAAGGCTCTCCAAGCTGTCTCGGCGCACGTTCCTGATGGAAACCTTTCCATCTTCGATCTTGCGTTTAAGCAGCTTGACCATCTCCAGACGGCGCTCCTGGGTCAACTGGGGAATAGGAACCGTGATCACTGCTCCATCGTTGGAGGGGTTGAAACCCATCTCGGAGGCCATCAGGCTCTTTTCGATCTCCCGCATCGATCCAGCGTCCCAGGGTTGGATCATTATGGCCCGTGAGTCGGGAACGGTGATGGACGCGATCTGTTTCAACGGCGTCATGTTCCCGTAGTAATCAACCTCAACATTCTCCACCATCGCCGAGGTCGCACGGCCGGTGCGAAGTTGGGTCAAATCCCGCTTGAAGGCGTCAATCGCACGGTCCATCTTGGTGGACGTGTCAGAGAGTACCTCTTCAGGGGTTAAGTCGTCGTCGCCTTTTGGAGGCATAATCAGTCCCTCCCAGAGATTAGTGTGCCCACGGTCTGCCCGTTAAGTATATTGCCAATGGTCCCCGGTTCAAAGACATTGAAGACTACTATCGGCAGTTTATTATCCATACAGAGCGAGAGGGCAGTGGAATCCATCACCGCCAAACGCTTGTTCAGGGCGTCCATGTAATCTAGGGTGCCGAACCTGATGGCATCTGGGTTAGTGTTCGGGTCGGAATCATAGACTCCGTCCACGTTGTTCTTGGCCATCAGCAGGACATCAGCGCTGATTTCCAGGGCCCGCAGCGCCGATGCGGTATCGGTGGTCATATAGGGGTTCCCGGTACCTGCGGCAAAGAGGACAACCCTGTGTTTTTCAAGGTGCCGGATGGCGCGGCGTCTGATATATGGCTCGGCCACGGCCTGCATCTGCAGTGCGCTCTGGGTGCGGACATCGACCCCTTGCTGCTCCAGGCTGTCCTGTAGGGCCAGTGCGTTGATCATGGTGGCCAACATGCCCGCGTAGTCGGCGGTCGCCCGGTCCATTCCCCGGGACTCTGCGGCTTCACCTCGCCAGATGTTGCCACCGCCCATGACCACGGCAATCTCGACGCCCAGCTTGGCGGCTTCACCAATCTGGGATGCCAGGTAGTTCACTGCGGGGGGGTCAATACCGAACGGTGTGTCTCCCTTGAGAGACTCGCCGCTGATCTTGAGCATTACGCGACGGTATTTGGTTTCTGGCATACCTGGTGTTGGACTATTCGCCGACGGCTAATCGGGTGAATCTGACCACTTTGATATTCTCTCCAACCTTTCCTGCCAGCTCTTTGACCATCTCTCCGACGGATGCAGAGTTGTTCTTGATGAAGGGCTGAAGCATCAGCGCGATCTGGGCTTGGGGACGGTCATCCCCTTCTTCGATCTCGTCCACGTCGACGTAGACCGGATCCATGGCCGCGACCTGCAGGGCAATGTCGTGGGCCAATTTTTGGAATTCTTCAGTTCGGGCAACGAAGTCGGTCTCGCAGCCAAGTTCTACCAAGGCTCCAACCCGTCCACCAGTGTGGATGTAAGTCTCGATGACACCTTCGTTGGTGTCACGGCCCACCCGCTTTGCCGCGCTGGCCAAACCCTTCTCTCGAAGGGCGACGATAGCTTTTTCGATATCGCCGTCAGATGCTTCCAAGGCAACTTTGCAGTCCATGATCCCAGCGCCGGTCTGGTCGCGAAGGGATCGGACTTGTTCTGCACTAACAGCCAATTGACTGCTCCTATTAACCGGCCAGTATCTGGCCGTGGATAGAGAACGCCGGAGTCAAATGCTCCGGCTGTTTCTCGAAGATTACTTGGTTACTACTCTGCGGCTTCTTCCGCAGGCGCTTCCGGCTCGGGGGCAGGAGCTTCAGCGACCGGTTCTGGCGCTGGGGCTTCTTCCACAGCGGCGGGCGCTTCTGCGACGGCCGGTGTTTCTTCAACCTCTGGTTCGGCCACCGGTGTCACGGCTGCTGCCGTTGCCGGTGCGACCTCGGCGACGGTGGTGGTGTCCAGGCCTTCCATCTCTGGCAGCCCTTCTTCCTCTTCGTCGTCATCAGGTGTCACGTAGGCGGTCATGAACGTGGACTGGTCCACTTCAGCCATGGCTTCCATCCGTGCGTGTTCCCGTGCCTCGCGCTCGGCGAGTCCTTCGAGTACCGCAGAGGCCATGCGGTTGGTGATCAACCGAATGGAGCGGACGGCGTCATCGTTGCCTGGGATGATGTGATCTACTTTGTTCGGGTCACAGTCCGAGTCAACGATGGCGAAGATCTCGATTCCCATCCGCTGGGCTTCGGCGATACAGATGTCTTCGCGGCCGATGTCGATGACAAAGATGGCCTTGGGGACTTCTGTCATGTCGCGCACGCCTGTGAAGTATTTCTCTAGGCGGTTGAGGGTGTCACGTAGTTTGACGCCTTCCTTCTTGGGGAGGAGGCGGAAATATCCTTGATCCCGCTTTTGCTGGAGTTCCAGCATGTAGTTGATGCGGGTGCGAATGGTCTGGAAGTTGGTCATGGTGCCGCCCAACCAGCGTTGGTTGACGTACAACATGCCGCAGCGTTCGGCTTCGCTCTGAATCACTTCTTGAGCCTGGCGCTTGGTTCCCACGAACAGGACCTTGCCACCCTCGGCAACCAGGTCAACCATCTCTTGATAGACATTGTTGATCATGCCCAGGGTCTGTTGCAGATCAATGATGTGGATGCCGTTTCTCTGGGTGAAGATGTACTTCTTCATGGTGGGGTTCCACCGTCGGGTCTGATGCCCGAAGTGAACACCCGCCTCTAGAAGGGCTTTCATGGTTAGGTGCTCTCGCACAAACGGAGCTGGTGCAAGAGCAGGGGCCGGTGCCTCGGCTACGGCGACGCCTCCAGCGGGCTCGGGAGCTGGTGCCGGAGCAGCTTCCGCTACAGACGCAGGAGCCGGGGCGGGCGCGGGTTCAGGTGCGGGGGCTGGTGCTGGAGCCTCAGCTACAACTGGCTCAGGAGCCGGGGCTGCAGCGGGGGCGGGTTCGGGAGTGGGTGCCGGAGCCGGAGCAGCCTGGGGGGCTTCCCCTGTCGGCTCAACCGGTAGTTCGTTGGACTCAACCATATATTGGGTCTATTCCTTTTGTCGGCCAATTCGACCGACTACGTCCGAGAGTCCGTCACAGGTAGGCAACGTGACCCGCAAGAATCCTAACCCGATTTCCGGTTTCGAGCCTGAGCCAAAGCTGGAGACGGGGTAGTTTAATGCTTGTCGGAGTATAACATAGGGTTTTTTGGCGGGCAATGGAATCAGGCTCGGCCCAACCGAAGACTCGGCTTCCTGGAAGAGCGCCGAAACCGAGACCGGGCTTAGAAGAATACTCTGTAGATCACGTTCAGCCCAACAACTCCTACGACTCCGGCCGCAACATCATCGGCCATGATCCCCAGACCACCTGGGAGTGCTTCAAACTTTCTGATCGGCCACGGTTTCCAGATGTCCAGAACCCTAAAGACAACAAAGGCCAACGCCAACCAGACAAAGGTCTTGGGCAGGAACAGGCAGGTGATCCACATACCGGCGAACTCATCCCAGACCGCCCTTTTGGGATCGTGATCACCTTCGGTTATGAGGCTCTGGCAAGCCCAGATACCGACCAAGAAACCCAGTCCGCAGAGCAAGATAAACCCTACCGAGTCCTCTTTCAGGGGTGAAAATCCGTAGAGAAGCACTGCTGCCAGGCTGGCCCAGGTGGCTGGGGCAACGGGAAACAGTCCGATGCCCGCCCCTGTCCCAAAAACCCGGCCAGCGCGGCTCAAGAGTTGGGCCATCAGCCGTAACCCAGCTTGTGGAGAGCTTCTTCGCTCAGGCCCAGATAGTGTCCAATCTCATGCCAAAGGGTGATCTTGATCTCGCGTTCAGCCTCGGTGCGGCTGGAGCAGTTCCGCAGGATCGGTTGCCGGTAGATGGCTATCCGGTCGGGGAGCATGGGGTCGCCGCCCTCACGCTCGGTTAGTGGCACTCCGGTATAGAGTCCAAACAGAGTTCCGTCATGGCCTACCAGGTCTTGTTCATCAGGACCGGGCCATTCCTCCACCACCACGTCCACGTTCTCCAGGCGTTGGATGACCTGAATCGGCATCTCGCCGTAAGCCTGGCGCACCAGACGCACAAACTCCCTGTTGGTCATGCTGATCAACTGGAAAGTCCCACTTGTTGCCTGATCTTCTTGAGGATGTCTATGTTCTGCCGGTCAGGGCCGTTGCCCTCGAAACCGGGCACTTCCAGGAGGAACGGCACATCCGCGAAGGCTGGGTTGGCCATGATGGCGGCAAACCCCTCTTCCCCGATGAACCCCTCGCCGATGTTGTCGTGCCGGTCGACTCCAGAACCGCAGACGCGCTTGGAGTCGTTGGCATGTACTGCCGCCACATTGGCGCTACCGGGCCCGGCGTCCAACTCGTCCAGCATCTCTTGAATGCCGGCTGGGTTGGTCAGGTCGTAACCGGCGGCGAAGGAATGTTGGGTGTCCAGACAGATCTTGAGCCTGGGACTGTCCACTGCCTTCAGAATGCCGCCCAGCTCGTCGAACTTCGCTCCGATGTGCTGCCCCATACCAGCCATGTTCTCCACGGCTAGAACCGGACCTTCCGGCGCAGTATCCAGCACGATCTTGATGGCCTCCACCGTCTGGGGAAGGACGGCCTCGTAACCCTGACCGCCGTGGCTGCCAGGGTGAAATATCACACCGGTGGCCCCCAAATCTGCCGCCAAGTTCATGTAGTTGGCCAGGGAATCAATGCCCTTTTTTAGTTTTTCTTTGTCTGGCGTGCCCAGGTTTATCAGGTAGATGGCATGCAGGAATACCGGACCGATCCCGGCATCAGACAATCCCTGCCTAAAGAGCTCTATCTCTTCTCCCGGCACGGGCTTGAATCTCCAAGTCTGGGGAGAAGAGCCAAATATCTGGATGGCCTCGCAGCCGATCTCCTCGCCTCTGGCCACCGCCTTGCTGATCCCGCCCGACGTTGATACATGGGCTCCAATCTTCATTTAATACCCCGGATTATCCCTGGATTCTCCATATAGTCCGTGCCTGAGCCGGATGGGTAGGCACGGCCAATTATACGTTAGCGCAACGTTGGCGGTATACGCTTGCAGGAATATAATCCACGCATATGAAAGCCCTCTATCTGAAACAACCCGGCAACCCTCCACAACTGGAGATCAGGGACGTACCCACTCCCAAGGTGGGCTACCACCAGGTTCTGGTCCAGG
>PCAH01000074.1 GCA_002730485.1 Dehalococcoidia bacterium
ATTCTTCCACGTGGGGGAAGCCGGAGAGAATGAACTGGCCGACGCCTAGCTTTGAGTAGGTTAGGAGTATGTCAGTCACCTGTTCGGGGGTGCCGACTATGGCGGTGCCACAGTTGACCCTGACCTCGGACAAGCCGTTCCAAAGGTTGGGCGCAACTATGTGATTGGGGACCTCCTGAGCTTGCGCCGCGGCCCCTACCATGGCTGTACCAACTACCGCCGCCCGGCGTTGGGCTTTCACTGCTGGGTCAGCGTGGTCAATCAGCTCGTTGGCGGCCTTCCAGGCGTCTTCTTCCTTGTCCCGCACTACCAGATGGGTGCGGATACCTACCTTAGCCGTTCTTCCTGCGTTCTTGAACTCTTCCCGCACGGCATCAAAGCGAGCCCTGGAGTTTTCCAGCGGCTCGATCCAGTTCAGGTGAACATCTGCCTGACGTCCCGAGAGGGCGTTGGCCCGGGGCGATGCTCCACCAAGATAGAACTCTGGGGGCGTTCCTTCCGGAATCGGGGAGCAGTAGGCGTCGCTCAGGTTGTAGAAATCGCCCTTGAACTCCACCGGACCAGGCTGTGTCCACAACTTACGACACGCCGCTATGAATTCCTCGGCTCGTTCGTAACGGGTGCTCTGGTCGGTGTACTCACCCACGCGCTCAAAGTCGTTCCCGATACCTCCAGGCACGATATTGATATCGATTCGGCCTTTGGAAATCTGGTGCAGGGCGGCGGCCATCTGGGCGAACAATCCCAGGGCGACAAACCCGGGCCGCACCGCAATCAGAAATCGGATGCGTTCTGTGACTGCAGCCAGTGCTGTAGCGGTGGTCCAAGTCTCAGCCAGTGGCGCGTCCTCTGCGAACAGGCCGTTGGCGAACCTGGTGGGGATCAACAGGGAGTAATAACCCAGGTCCTCGGCCGTTTGAACCACCTGGCGCAGGTAATCAAAGGTCGGAGGTCGTTCTGCGCGGGCGGTGCCTGCTCGTGCGCCATCTCCGTCTATTGGGAGGAACCAGCTGAATAGAGTCTCGCCGTTACCGTTTGTCACGTTACGCCTCCGACGTGGAGTTGGGTCAGATACATCCTAGGGACGGGGGGAATGGTGGTCAAGGGCCGGACGGCCTGGGTGGGAATGCCTGGTGAGGATTGGGAGGTAGTGAAGGGTGAGCCCTCATCCTAACCTTCTCCCTTGCGAGGGAGAAGGGACTGTTTGGCTGTGACGAGAAGGGATTATTCGGCGGCGGTGGGTGTGGGCGGTCTTGGCGGGACGGAGGGGTTTTCCAGTTCTTCTTTCTCGTACCACATGACCATGACAATCCCAGCCACCAGAATGCTCATCATATCGCCAGGCACCCAGAGCACCAGGCCGCCAATCTGCTGGTCGGTGAGGATGGACATGCTGAACGGCTGATAGACGCCTTCGTATTCCGTGTAAATGATCGCCTTGGAGAAGGTAATCACCGCTCCCAAGATCGTGTTGGGCAGGACTATCAGTCCAAGATAGAGCACTCTAACGCCGTAATGGACCCGAGAACGGTGGGGTTTGGGATCGATGACTGCCCAATAGAAGATGAAACCAGACGACATCATGGTCATGTGCATCACGGCGTGGATGAACTCACTGCGCAGGGCCGCATTGAACGGGCCAGGTATCTGCCAAAAGTACAACACGCCCATGAAGATCGAAACGGAGATCACGGGGTTGGTCAATTTGTCGTAGACGGCCCGGGCGAACCAATGACGCACCGTGGGCTTTACTATTCCCTGCAACGCCCACGGCGGCAGCCCGCGCAGCATGGGGGTCAACGGCGCACCCAGCAGAATCAGCAAAGGCGCCAACATCCGCAGCAGGAAGTGCTGCAGTTGATGGAACGACAGCATGTGCTCTGACAGATTATCGAGCGGGGATTGCAGAGCGATGAAGATCAGGAACAGTCCGGTGAAGAACGACGCCCTTTGCCAGCGTCCGATGGGATGGCTGGGCCGGTTCCAGTTGCTAAGGCCCTTCAGGTAAACGTAGGCGACCATCAGGATTATGAGGGTCGAAAGCGGGTTCCAGTTCCAGGCCATGAAGGGGTTTTGGCCCGCTTCGATTCCCGCATGGGCATGGGCCGAGGGCACAACCCAGAGCAGCTGCAAAACAGCCAACACAGGCAGAGCGAACAGTATTTTGAGCCCGATTCTCTTCGTCATCTAATTACGCTTCTGGCCCGCCATCAGCCTCGCCAAGTTCGGCGGCTGCGGCGGCTCGTCGGCGTCGGTTCTCCCGCTTCACACTCCAGAACAGGTAGACCACGCCCGCCATCATCGCAGCAAATATGCCGAAGAAGACCAGGCTGCCGTTGGTGTAGCGATTTAACGCCGGAACCTCAAGAAACAGTGCATCGGCCCCGCCCTCACCCAGATCACTGGAAACATTGACTGCTATGACCCAATCCCCGGTGGAACCAAGGTTCATGCGGCCATCGTACCGCCGTGGATCGTTCGGAGAATTGTGGGCTGTGCCTATGGCCTCGTACTCCTCTCCCTCGTTAGTGGCTACGAGTACGACTCGGGCATCCGGCACGGTTTCGCCGGTGTTGGCGTCGGTGACGAATAGCGCCATCTGGATGAACCCAGCCGAGAGGTTGGAATTGATCAACACCACCCTCACCGCATGGGGGCCGGCAATGATGTCGACTCCCCGGTCTCCCCCTATTGGGTTTTCTTCCTGGGCAATTACGGTGGACATGGGCACCAATAAGAAAATGGCCAAGGCGAGCAGGGCCCGGGCTGCAAATTTGTGTTTAATGCTGATCATTCCAAGCTAACTTAGTTGAAACCCACCCCTATACGATGACGGGGCGGGTCAGGATTCATCGTGTCTATGCCCGGAGGAATAGATCGCCGGATGTTCTATGTGATGGTCTTCAGCGCAACCGTCCGTTGAATCTTCCAACTGGATGGTCACATGGGCGATGCCAAACTCGCTGGACGCGATTTCCCGCAGCCGCTGCAAGACCGGATTTGGGTCATCCATCACCGCAACGTCGGCGGTGACGTGGGCGCTTAGCGCATCGTAACCGGTTGTGATGGACCAGGCGTGAATATCATGGATACCAGTCACACCCTCCAATTCCTCCAGCCGGTGGCAGAGCAGGTGCAGGTCCAAGTGCGCCGGTGTCCCCTCCATGAGAACATGAACAACCTTCCAGAGCAACCTCATGGAGCTGGCCAAGATCAGTATTCCGATCACGATTCCGAATATCGGGTCGGCTATATCCCAGCCAAAGGCCAAGACCATAACACCGGCGGCAACCACTGCAACCGAGCCCAGGAGATCGGCAATCACGTGCAGGAACGCTCCCTCCACGTTGAGGCTGTATCCGGCTGACCGGTGCAGCACCCAGGCGGCCGCCACGTTCACTCCCAGGCCAACCGCGCCCACCACCAGCATCAGACCGCCATCGACGTCGATCGAGTCGCCAAAACGCCGCGACGCCTCAAAAAAGATCAAGGCGGCAATGAACCACAAGCTGAGGGCGTTCAACAATGCGGCCAATATCTCGGTGCGGTGAAATCCGAAGGTCTGCTCGATGGATGCGGGTCGCCCTGAGATCCAGATTGCCAGCAATGCCAGGCCGATGGCCGCAGCGTCGGTGAGCATGTGTCCGGCATCGGCCAGGAGGGCCAAGCTGCCAGAGACCAGACCACCGACCACCTCAACCACCATGTAGACCGTGATCAGGGCCAGAGAGATGCTGAGGCTCCTCCGGCTGGCAGATCGGTGGCCATGATCATGATCGTGGGTTTGTTGGTGGTCAGCGTTCATAGTTTCAGCGGACCGTGTCTAGAACCTGTTCTAAAGTTGGAAAGTCTTCTTCCAGATACCAGGCGAGAATTCTGCGTGGGTCATTATGTCTCGCATCGGGCCATTGTCAGGATGGATGTCACGCTGTATCAGCCATTCTTCGGTTTCTGAAACGTTCTCATCCTCGAACTCGTAGACCACGGCGTATTGGGGCCCTTCTCCGACGTTTTTCCAACGTCGCCCTCTGATGACACCAGGGCATTTCTCGTAATTGGGTACGTAGACACCACTGTACCATTTGTTCCATTCGTCCTGATTGGCGGCGGGAACGTCCATTCGGCCAATCTGCAGCGCAGGTGCCATGCCGCTATTGGCGATCTCATCTGTGAGCGAATCAGGATAGATCATCTCCATTACCATCCTGATGTAATTGGAGCCGATGATGCTGGGCGCCCTGCGCTGTCCCCACTCAGTGAAGGGACGCAGTGCCTTCATGGCATCGGTATTGATCACATCAGCGCTCTCAAGTTCGTAGACCGCCAGGTGCTTGGGGCCGCTCTTCGTGGCCTCATAACGTGCTCCGTCTAGGATTCCAGGCACCGCCAGCAGATCCTTGAGGTGTTCTTCTTTGTACCAACGATTGAATTCTTCTTCTTTCTCTGCTGGTATATCTGCGCTAACCAGCATCATCGCCGTTCCTTTCTTGTTCGCCATTCCTGGTTTCCAGCCTCCCTTGGGTTAGATCGAGCGCTGAAACGCCCGTGAAAAAAATTGCGCTCCGCGTCCACCATGAAAAGGACGCGGAGCGTAGTTGCAAAGACTAAGTCTGGGTCGCTGTACGGCCTAGAGTTGGAAGGTCTTCTTCCAGACGCCAGGCGAGAACTCAGCATGGGTCATAATGTCGCGCATCCGGACGTTGTCGGGGTGAATCTCCCGCTGTCGCAACCATTCTTCAGTCTCAGAGACCTCAGGATCCTCAAACTCGTACACCGTGGCAAACTCTGGAGTTCCCTTCACGGCCTTCCAGCGTCGACCTCGAATCACGCCGGGGCATTTTTCATAGTTGGGGACATAGACACCGCTGTACCACTTGTTCCACTCATCCTGGTCTGCTGGCGCAACGTCCATCCGACCTATCTGTAGGGCCGGGGCCATGTCGCTGTTAGCTATGTCACTGGATAGAGAGGTCGGGTGAATCATATCCAGGACGATGTTGAAGAAATTGGTGCCGATGAGGCTGGGGGAGACCCGTTGTCCCCACTCGGTGCGAGGGCGGTTCTTGAATGCATCGGTGTTAATGACATCGACGCTCTCCAGCTCGTACACGGCCAAGTGCTTGGGGCCGCTCTTGGTGGCCTCATAGCGGGCGGCGTTCAAGATACCAGGAACGCTCATCAACTCTTGAAGGTGTTCCTCTTGGTACCACTTGTTGAATTCTTCTTCCTTGTCGGCAGGGATATCGGCCGCCACCATCATCAGTCCGGTGCCTTTTTTGTTAGCCATTGTTGCCTCCGGTAGTTGTGTTCTATTTACATTGTTTGGTCGGTGCCATGATAACCGTGGTTACCTGGTTTGGCTACGTGAGTATGTCTAAATAGAGATCAGGTGTCCTACAAGTTCTGCAGGAGCCGACAGGAACGGTGAGTGGCCGGTGCCCATGGTGATGGTCCGGTCACAGGGAACGTTTGCCTGCATCTCGCGCTGGTAGGCCAGCGGTAGTGCCCCGTCCCGTTCACATTCGATATAGACCTTGGGCACTCGACCGTAATTCTCCAGGGTGGTCTGAATCGGGTCCATAAGCGGCCCTGACGGCTGTGGCACCAGCATGGGCTTAACCCAGGTAAAATCGTCATCCGAGCAGTCATTGTAGAACCTGGACCGGAGCGAGGATTCCAGAAAGGTGATCGAAGCCAGATCGTCGGATACGATCCACGAATCACGCTCCAACCCAGCCTTTATGGACTCTGGATCACGTCCTGCCACGGGCCTCATTGCCACACCGTTGCCGAACAGCAGCGCAGTCAGATAGACCAAGGAACGTATCTTGTCCGGTCTGGACTCGGCAGCCTGGGTGATGGTCAGTCCGCCGAGGCTATGCCCCACCAGAACAACCGGTTCATCAAGCTGGTCCAGCACTTTGCAGACGTGGTCCGTATAGGAACTGAGAGTCACCAGGCCTAGGGGAACATCAAACTCGCCATAGGTGTTGCCAGGCAGATCGACCGTCACCGCATCGTGCCCCTCCGCCTCCAGCAAAGGCACAACCTTGTCCCAGCACCATGAGCCGTGGGATGCGCCGTGGACCAGCACAAAAGTCGTCATATATCACCCCGTTTCCAGCCTGAATCGGTTGTTCCTTGGACTACGCATGATAGCAGTTTTGGTCGCAGTTCTTGTAAAACCGTGGTAGCCTCGTTTTTGAATTCTCTATACAGCAAATATACGGAGCCAAAATTGACTACCTGGACCGATGACCAACTAGCCTCCATCCATAACATGCTCAACCCCCGCTCCATAGCCGTGGTCGGGGCCTCACCCAGGATGGCCTACGGTGGCCGGATGCTCGCCGCCGCCCTGAAAGCATCTGAGAGGGTGAACGTGTACCCGGTGAATCCTCGCTACGAAGACGTACAGGGAGTGAAGTGTTATCCAAGTGTTGCCTCACTGCCGGAAACACCCGACGTGGTCTGTGTGGTGGTCTCTTCTGGGCAGGTGATGGATGTACTGAAGGAGAGCCACAAGAAGGGCACCCGCGCCGCCGTGGTGATCTCCGCCGGTTTCTCCGAACGGGGCACCCAGGAAGGGCGTGATCTGCAGGCCCAGGTTGGTGCCTACGCCAGAGAGTCGGGTATCCGCATCAGCGGCCCCAACTGCCTAGGCCTGGCGAACGTGAAGGACGACATCTGGGTCAGCGCGTCCTCCCGGGGCGCAGAAGGACTGGGCGGTTCAGTGGGCCTGGTCTGTCAGAGCGGCGCGTCAGCTTTTGGACCTTTCTTGAACCGGGCCATCGACAGCGACATCGGACTCAGTTACATCATCTCCACTGGAAACGAGGCCGACCTGGATTTCTCCGATTTCGTGCGCTATCTGCTGGACGACGACGACACCAAGGTCATTGCCGGGTTCGTGGAGGGTTTCAAGGACGCCAAGAAGTTCATCGAGGTAGCCAAGCTGGCGGCTGAACGCGGTAAACCCATCGTAATCATCAAGATCGGCCGGTCGGAATTGGGTTCCAAGGCCGCCGCGTCGCACACCGCTGCCCTCACCGGCCAGGACGCGCTCTACGATGCGGCGTTGGACCAGTACGGAGTGATCCGTGTGACCGACTACGATGAACTTTTGGAAGTCTCCAACCTGCTGGCCAACTCCCCAGCGCCGGCCGCGAGGGGCCTGGCGGTGGTCTCCCACTCCGGTGGAATCAGCTCTCTGACAGCAGACATGTGCGGCCAGATCGGCCTGGACCTGCCAGTACTCAGCGACGCCTCAAGGGACGGTATCAACAACGTGCTCCAAGGCTTTGGTTGGGCGTCCAACCCGTCCGATGTCACCGGCTTTGCCAACAGCGATTCCTTCCCGGAGATCATGCAATTCATGGCCAACGACCCGGTCATGGGTACCCTGGTGGTCGCCAGCTCCGGCGGCGACGCCCAGGCAACCCAGGTCATCGCCCAAAGGGATCTGGCCAAAGAGATGCCACTAGCGTTCCTCTGGACCGGTAGCCGCAGGGAAACAAACGGCCTGGATATGTTGAAAAAGGCCAGCATTCCCGTGTTCTACACGCCCAACCGCCTGGCTTCCGGAATTCGCAGTCTGCTGGATTACCACGAGTGGCTCGGTCACCGCGGCCAGGGAGGATTCCCTGAGATACCCGCGATCAGCGCGGGACAACAAGCCGCCGTAGACAAGCTGGCTCCCACCGCCGGAGTGGCCCTCTCTGAACACTCCAGCAAGAGACTGATCGCCGAATGGGGAGTGCCAATCACGTCAGAGACGCTGGTTCAGAACGCAGATGCTGCGGTTGCGGCAGCAAACGAGATCGGCTACCCCGTGGCCATGAAGGCTGACGTGACCGATCTTCCCCACAAGACCGACGCTGGCCTGGTAATGCTCGGCCTGAAAGACGAAGCGGCAGTTCGAGACTCCTTCCAAACCATAATGTCGAATGCGGAGAAAGCAGGTGCAGCGGGAGACAAGTTCAACGGTGTGACCGTACAGGAAATGGTCATGGACGGCGTGGAGGTCATCGTTGGCGTCAGCTACGACTCACAATTGGGCGCGACGATCCTCTTTGGCTCGGGCGGGGTGATGGTGGAGGTCTACAACGACGTCGCTCTGCGCCTCTGTCCCATCGACAAAGAAGACGCCCTGGGGATGATCGCCGACGCCAAAGGCGCAAAGCTGCTGGAAGGGTTCCGTGGCCGTCCCGCCGCCGACGTTGACGCCCTGGCAGATACCCTGGTGCGGGTCTCTCAGATGGCAGCCCAACTCGAGGGCAGCTTGGCCGAGTTGGACATCAACCCGTTGATGGTTCTACCCAAGGGCCAGGGAGTCAAAGCAGCAGACGCGGTGGCGGTCTTCCAGTCTTAAGCCGAAGCAGGCTCCAATGGAGCCTGCTTGCCATCCCTGGAGTCTGCTAAACGTCTATTCGGTAGACCCTTGTCGCGGTGTCATGGAACATGGCCGCGCGTTCCGAGTCCGAGTACCCCTTGGTCAATCGCTTGAACGCGTTGGTCATGATGTTGTAGGAGAATGACACCTTGTCGGGGGGGAAGTTACTTTCCAACATGCCCCGCTCCGGCCCGAACTGCTCAATGACGTAGTTCAGCCAGGGAGCCATACCCTCAGCTAGTTCCTCGGAACCGATGGGTGTCTCCCGTTTGTGCCAATCAAAGCCCCATCGAGGCATCCCCAGACCGCCTAGTTTGACCGTCACATTAGGACATTCAGCTACTGCGGCGATGCCTTTCTTCCACTCGGCCTCAACTTCAGCCTCTTTGCCCACGTACATGCCGATGCGGTTCACACCACCCACGTGGTTGAGAATGATGGGCAGGTCTGGCACCGACTTGGCAAAGTCGGCCAACTCGGGTAGTTGTGGGAACGAGAGCATGATGTCGAGGGACATGCCCTTGCTGGACAGAACGGCCGCGCCCTCGCGGAACCTGCTGTCAGCCATGATTCCCTCGGTCTCCCGGTCCTGGAAAATGGGATCGGCGTTGAAGGACACGTTGTGACGTATCCCACGGAAGCGGTTCGGACTGGCAGCCTGCAACGCATCCAACACCGGGGCCACTTTGTCGGCCAGCTTGAGGTCGGCATGACCGACGATGGCGGCTGCAGCCCTGGCTGGGCCATATACACCACTGGCGCTGGCGGCGGCTAGGCCCTGAACGAACTCCACCTCGCCCACCGGACGTAGTTCTTCGGGTCCGTCAGCGCGGTACATGGAACGGGCCTCCACAAACACTGTGGAGCGCACGTTGTGGCCGCTGTAGATGTCTGCGTTCAACTCATGCATCAGGTACCGCTGGTAGGGGGTGCTGGCCGGACGCAGATCCCAAAAGTGATGATGGGGATCGCAGATCGGAAGGTCAGGTTCCAGAGAGAGCTCTACAGTTAGAGCCAGCCAGTCATTACCACCAAATGCCATGATCGTGCCTCCGTAGGATTGATAGGTTTCGTAACTGAGTTGAACGTTGGGTATTCTGGTGTTACTCCAGCATCGATTCCCTAAAGCCGTCTATGACCGATTGTTGAACCCCGTGGTGCAACAAGTAGGCCTCAGAGCCGCCGAATTCACTGTGAGTCACATCCAGATATTTCTCGATGGCCTCTCTAGGGGCCATGATCCCCTCCCGGGTTGAATGCGCAAACCCCGGCATAGCTTTGAGCCGCTCCAGAATTCCGTCTATCACGACGTTGGTCTCCAAGAAGTCTTGGACGACATCTTCCCGTCCGACTCCCAACACGTCCAGGATCGTGGCGGCCAGGACGCCGGTCCGGTCTTTACCGGCGCTGCAATGGAACAGAGCGGGCTGGTTCACCGGCTGGGCCAGCGCGGCGAACGCTTGGGCTATCAGGCCACCGGAATTAAGCAGTATCCACTGGTACATGTCTGTTAGACGTTTGTCCACCTCTTCTCCGGAGGTTGGAGGAAGCGCGCCGCGACCCTCTAGGAACGGGTATTGATGGTAACCGATACCCGCTTCAGCCAGGAGCCCTCGGCCATCGTTGGAGGTGGCCCCTCCATTGCTGCGGAGGTCCACAACGGACACCACGCCAAGGTTTCCAGTGATGACTTGGACATCGGCATCGGTTAGCGAGCTTGGTGAGTCACTACGAAATAAACGCCGCCATTTGACCGATCGTCCGTCAGTGGTGGGGTAGCCGCCCAGGTCCCTGAAGTTCACCGCCCCTTCCAGGCCTATCCGTCTCTCCATATCTTGCGACATAATCAGAGCCTGATCAGGCTCCCTCAACCCCCATCTCTTTGGCGATTGCCAGCATCTTGCGGGCGGTTTCCTCGTGGGCAATGTCCACCATGTCGCCGTCAAAGGTGACGGCGGCGGCTCCAGTGGCTCGCATCTCCTCCATGGCCGCGATCAGACCCTGGTAGTGTTTCACGTCCTCGGGCGAGGGGGAGAACACTTCGTTCACCACCGGAACGTGAGAGGGGTGAATCAGGTGCATCCCGGTATATCCCAGTTGCTTGAGCTGGATCGCTAGTTTCCGAAGTCCTTCCAGGTTGTGGATATCCATCCATCCGCCGCTCATGGGATAGGGCACTCCGGCGGACCGGACATCAATCAAAACTTTGGATTTCAAATACAGGGTTTCAAGTCCTTCCGGTGTCCATTCGAAACCGATGGACCGTGCGGTATCCCCGCCTTTGCCGCCGCTGCCACCCATGTGGGCAACCCGAGGCGAAGCGGATGCAATCTCATAGCTGAGTCGGATGCTTGTTGCGGTCTCCATGCCGGGGTCGATATAGATGGAACCTACTTCCATCCCTGCTTTGCGCTCGAAATGGGACAGCAGGTTGTCCACCTCCACCACGTCCGCCGGACTTTCAACCTTGGGAAGGAGCACGAGATAGAGTTGGGGGCAGGTGACAGCTTCAAGGTCGCCGCCGGTGAGACCGGTCTCCAGCCGGTTGACCCTGACGGTCAGCGTGGGCTTCTCGCCGCCCAGTTCCTCCAGCATCTTGCGGACCAGGACCCTGGCCTCCGCTTTGTTGGGAACCGGGACCGAGTCTTCCAGGTCCAGTATCAGCGCGTCAGACCCGTATTGGGGCGCTTTCCGCATCCAGTCTTCCTTGTTGCCGGGGACGTACATGGACGTCCTAAGTGCTCGGGGAGTTGCCATGGTCGGGCTCCTTGTTAGCTGTCGGCTTTCAGCGTTAAGCCATCAGCAATTAGATTACCTTTTCTTCTTTCAATTTTTGTATGTCTTGGTCGTTCAGACCGAGTAGTTTCTTGAAGATCTCGGCGTTGTGCATGCCGAGAGTTGGAGCTCCCTCTATCTCAGGCAGGTCTCCACCGGAGAATTTGACCGGGAATCCAGAGGCCACAGCATCGTCCACCGGCTTCCCGGTGGCGGCGTGCATCATAGGCAAGAGACTGCCCCGATCCCAGAAATGCTGGTCGTTCATCACCTGCTCGGCGGTACGAACCGGAGCGCAGGGGACGTCGAAATCTTCAAGTCGCTTCGCCGCGTCTTCCAGGGTGTACTCGCCAATCAAACGCTGCACCTCGACGCGGGCGTCTTCCACGTTCACCGTTCGGGCCACATAATCGCTGAACTTGGGGTTCTCGACCAACTCTGGAGCATCCAAGGCCCTGGCCAGTCGCCCCCACTGGTCGTCGCTGGTGACGGTGATGGAGAGGTCTCCGTTCTTGGTCTCATACAGGCC
>PCAH01000075.1 GCA_002730485.1 Dehalococcoidia bacterium
CAAGATAGTCCAGAACCTTGAGCCCAAGATGGCGACGGCCTACGAGATGGAACTGAGTTCCCTGGAGATCGAGATGGGCAGCTTGGATTACACCAGTAATCCCGATTTCCTGGCTCGTACGCGTGGCATCGAGAAATTGACCAGCTTCGACCAATTTGATTACGAAACCCTGGCGTTAGCGAACGGAAATGTCGTTTCTGCAACCGCCGTCTCACTGGATGAATTATCCTCAGAGTTCGTCCGACATGCCGAGATCATCATGGACCAAGCAGATCTAAAGCGATCATTGCTGGTAACCCTAGAGGACGACTTCTACAACCTTGATAGGTTTGGCTAGCATCGATCTGCGGGAACAGATGTCGCTCTATGATTCGTACGATTCAAAAGAGCTGATGCACCTACAGGTGATCAACACTGCGATTGCGGAAGTTGAAAATTCCCTGGCATCGTACCTGCGCTCCCCCAAGGCGTCATACCGCGTTCAAATGGCCGAACACATCGAGGAATTCTACGAGGCGCTTACCGCCTTTGACGTCTTGGCCCTTACCAATGAAGAACTACAACGTGCCTCCCAACTGAGTTCATCGTTCTCCGAGGCAACGGCCACGGTCACGCAGTTGATGGACTTGCAAGACAAGCTTGATCTAAATACGGCTATCATGCTGCAACTCCGGTCTGATCTCGTCTTTGCCTTGGACGAGCAGGTACAGGCTCCAGCCCGCCTGGAGATGAGAGACCAAAAGGATTCAGTCCACTCTGTTGATTCCCGTAACAACAAAATAACGGTGGCTCTTCTTGTTGTGGGGATAGTATTCGTGTTTGGTGCTGCTTTCTTCGTCTTCAAAAGAATCACCAAGCCGGTACGACAGTTGGTCGTGGCCACCCAGAAGGTAGCCGGAGGAGACCTTTCTGTACGAGTGGAGGAGACCCATCATGACGAAATCGGGTTACTTAGCGCGGCATTCAATGAAATGATCGCCACCAGGGAAGAAGCTGAGAGAGCGTTGCTCATCGGTGAGGAAGAACAAAGGCGTTTGACAGATGAGAACGCCGTCAACGCGACCATCGGTCGAATAGTCAGTTCCTCCCTTGATATCACGGAAGTGTATGACGCATTTGCAAAACAGGTACGGACGTTAGTGCGGTTCGACTGGTTGGCGGTACCCATCTTTGATCAGGATATGAAGGGGCAACGTATCGACTACGTGTCTTCAGATTCGATATCAAGGCTGAAAAGAGGCACCTGGATGAAACGGGAGGGCACATTCATCGGATCGGTTGCCGACCAACGGGACGTGGTGGCCGTGGCCCTCGACTACGACCAAGAGATGATTGAAGAATTCCCGACCATGACACCGGTTGCCAAGGCTGGTTTCCACGGTCTTCTGGGTGTCCCTCTGTTCTCACGGGACCGGGTGATAGGGGTACTGACATTCGCTTCCAAAGAGCTAGCTCCCTACACTCAAAGCGAGATAGCCGCAGCAAGCACCGTGGCAGACCAGGTCGCGGGGGCGATAGCCATATCCCAAACGTATTCAGAACTCCAAGAAGCTCAAACCGAGCTTTTATAAGCCCATGATGATCTTGAGATCAGAGTCTGGGAACGGACTCTAGAGTTACAGGAGACCAAGGATATCGCAGAGGATGCCACCAAGGCCAAGAGCCAAGTCTTGGCCAACATGAGCCATGAGCTTCGCACACCGCTGAATGCCATCATCGGGTACAGCGAACGACTGATCGAGATGGCCATCGAGGATGACAAAAAGTCCAGCATAAAGAATCTGGAACATATCACCACGGCTGGCAAGCACCTGCTATTCCTAGTAAACGACATCTTGGACCTGGCTAAAGTAGAAGCTGGCAAAATGGAACTCTTGATCGAAGAATTCACCGTTATCTCAATTGTGGAAGAGGTTCAGGTGGTTTCAGAAGCGCTGATACAGGCCAACGACAACACGTTGTTCATTGAATGCCCAGAAGATATTGGGTCCATGCGCACCGACCAGGTAAAGGTCCGTCAAATGCTTTTCAACCTGGTAAGTAACGCGGCCAAATTCACGGAGAATGGGGATATTTCCCTTCGAACATGCAGAGAGGTTCGAGACGGGGATGACTGGGTGGTCTTTGAGGTCCGCGACACTTGGATCGGGATGACACCGGAAGAGGCCGCCAAGTTATTCAAGCCATTCACCCAGGCGGATTCGTCCACAGCACGGAAATACGGCGGCAGCGGCTTGGGACTGAGCCTCTGTTTAAGTTTTGGTCGGATGATGGGTGGTGATGTGACCATGGAGACCAAGGTGGGCGTCGGCTCGACATTCAAGATCAGCCTTCCGGCGTCTATCACTGGACCGGTCTCCGAAGAAACTGAATTCATCGATCCTATGGAAATCGATGAGTTCTCCGGCGATACCGAATCTCTGGCATTTCAGTTGAATTAATGGTCCGAACGCGTCCGTTCTAGACAACGCCGCGTTAACGATAAAAAGGGTGTTCTTAAGCATCGATGTACGATCCGAAACAGGCTCGTTATCAGCTACTGAATACCCATCATTGGAGATATGGTTAGTCTCTCATAACTGTGGGAGATCGGGAGAAATTGGAGGAATTGATGATTCGGCTGCTTCTTGTAGAAGACAATGAGATGAACCGCGATATGCTCACCCAAAGGTTGCAAAGAAAGGGGTACGTGATCAATATCGCGGTTGACGGTATGGAGGGTGTCCAGATGGCCAAGACGAAGAAACCCGACCTGATATTGATGGATATGAGTCTACCCATCATTGACGGGCGTGAAGCCACACGACTCATAAAGGGCTCGGACGAGACAAAACATATACCAGTGATCGCCCTTACCTCTCACGCCATGGCTGGGGACAGGGAAAGGTTCCTGGAAGTCGGCTGTAATGAATATGACACAAAGCCCATCGACTTCTACCGCCTGCTGACAAAGATCGAGAACCTGTTGAGTAAGACAGCCGCATGATGGAACAAGACGAAGCCCAGGAACAAGAGCTAACAAGAGTGGTGGGCAATGTTGCGCCGAAGAACGACCTCGTACATGAAGTGCGAACCTACCTCGACACAACCATTGGCTTCCTTGAGATAATGCGGGACGAGGCCCTGGACAATGGTGAGGGGGGGTTGCCGCCAGAATTGGAGAACATCTGGTTGGCATCTAACCGCCTTGCCGCGCTCGTAGAGGAAACCTCACACAAGGTTTAATCGCCCAACCTGGCTCCAAAGCAACCTCGATTCCTCTGAAAGTAAAAAGACCTCGGCAAACATGCCGAGGTCTCTTGTGGTTGTTGATATGTCTAGAGGACTAGGCCAAAACCCGTGCCACAAACTTCCTCATGAGGTCGACCGCACGGTCTGATTCGGGGCAGGGCACGTTGGCAAAATTATGGGGCATATCGGGGAATAGCTCCAGCTCTACATCACCGCCTGCCGCACGGTAGTCCTTGGCAAATTGTTCGGTCACCGGAACCGGAAGATTCGTGTCGGCCGTTCCCTGGGCGATGAACAACGGAGGCAATGCCTCGGCTTCTCCACGCTTCAGTATCTGGTACGGCGAACCTTCATTCATGGCTTCCACAGACGAGAAATACGCGTCAGTCAGTTCCACCAAACGGTCATTCCCCGTTTCTTGGGCGTATATGTATCGCTCGTGGGGCGCTACGATGGGCCAACCGGCGATCACGTATTTCAGCGTGGCGTCTGCATCTGAACCAGGCAGGTCTATGGTGTTGTATGCGGGGTGGCTGGGCCTGATGGAACTAAGGATGATGGAATGACCGCCACTGGAGCCGCCCATACCGCCAACCGTCTCCGGGTCTGCATTGAACTCCGACGCCTTGGACTTCAGCCAGCGAATGGCAAAGTTCACGTCGGCAACCTGAGCGGGGTAAGGGTGCTCCGGCGGCTGCCGAAAATTCACGGTTGCGACGACGATACCACTGCCCGCCAAACCCCGGTTCATCGTCTCATTGGCGGTGAAATCATTCAAAGACCAGACGCCGCCATGGACATCCACCAATGCCGGAAAGGGTCCTGTTCCCTCAGGGAGATAGACCCGAACGGCCAATCCATCCTGATATTCCATATCCTTGACGCTGACTTTATATCGCTGCTCGGGGTTGTAAACCACCGTGGGATTGCTGGCCATGTGGCCCTCCGGTATCTGTTTTCAGCTTCTTTTTTGGGCGATCTTAAGACTATTTGCGCTCGTATTTGTAGTCTTTGGAGATGCCGAACTCGGGCACCGGGGACGGGTTCTTGACCTGGTATCTGTAGTTGGGGTCGAGGGCCGGTTTGGGGCCGATGGTCCCGCGCAAGACGCCGATGCCCTCAACCTCATGTTCCACCACGTCGCCGGGCTGCAGGAAGCGGGCTTTCTCAAAGCCTTTGCGGATTGACTCGCGTATGGAGCCGCCGCCCACTGTGCCGCTGCCGATGACGTCGCCAGGGACGATACGACTGTCCTTGGAGGCCCGTTCCACCATATCCGCAAAGGTGAAGTAGCCGTTCTGGGCCTCGCCGTCTTTCATCCAGAGGTCACCGTTGACCTTGACCTCGCATTTGAGGTGCAGGTGCCCGTCCTTCAGATAGGGCACCATCTCATCCTTGGTCACCAACCAGGGGCCGATGGACGATGCCGTGTCCTTGCCCTTAGCCGGGCCCAGGCCGAAGGCCATTTCATCGACCTGTAGATCACGGGCGCTCCAGTCGTTAAACAGGGTGAATCCTGCGATGTAGTCCATGGCGTCGGCGGCTGCAACATCGGTCCCTTCTTTGCCGATTATGATGCCAATCTCCAGTTCATAGTCGAACTGTGAGGATGCCGAGGGGTGAGGAACGGTGGCGTCAGGCCCGTAGACGCAAAGGGGATTGGAGAAATAGAAGACCGGCATTCGGTACCAGGCCTCATTGGGTTCGCGGGTCCCCTGGTTGCTGGCGTGCTCCTCATAGACTATGAAGTCGCGCACGGTTGGGGGTTGGATCACAGGAGAACGGAGTTGGGTGCCTGCCAGAGGCACTCTGGGGGCCGAAGTATCCTTGGCCAGGGCCTCGCTGACCCGCTCTATTGGGTTGTTTCCCTGTTCCAGCAACGCTCGCACGTCGCGGAGAGGGTGGCCGCTGGTGCCTACCAGGGCACTTACATCGACAATCTCATTGCCTTGAATGACGCCGCAGCGGGGTCCGTTGCCGGTGTCATAGCTAAGTAATCGCATTTTGGTCTCCAGTTTTCAGCCGAATATGTTCTTCGTAATTAGCCTGTAGTTGGAAAATCATACATCAGAAGAACAGGTGGAATTACAGCACACACGCCTGTGATGGTCAATCGCGTCGGATCAGGTCGCGGGGTCTTCATTCAGGAACGCGACGATGGACTCTGGCTCCATCAGTGGGTAGAGCGTGAATTCTGCGGGCACGGCGTCGGCCCATTCGTTGAGCAGACGGTGCAGCACCTCGTGGGACTCGACATCAAACACCGCCACTGCCCCACGGCCAGTTTTAGGGTAGAACGACCGGGCGATTCCACTGGCAAGTTTATCTTCCACCCAAGGCCAAAAACTCTTTCTAGCCTCACGGGCCTCCGACGGGCGAGTTGGCGCGGGATTACTTATCACAAGGAACAGCATGTTCTTTCCTTCAGTTTTGATATTCGCAGGTCAAACGGGCCGCTCGCTAATGGAACGGCCTAGGTGGGAGTAGATGCGTCTGTAGCTGCGCCCAGCAAAGCCTGCCCACTCAGCTCGTAATTTGAATGCAGACCCGAAATATGTTGACCGCTCACGTGCATGTCCCTGAAGAACCTCTCCAATCCGTTGGACTCGTGGATGGCTCCGGCGCCGGCCATGTAAAACAACTTATTCACCACATCTACCGATCTACGGATGGCGTGGGCTATGGCCAGTCTGGCATGGACCGCTTTGTCCATCAGGTCGGGGTTCTTAGCCACCTGGGACTCCCACATGGAGCCCACGGCGCTGAGTACGTAACTCCTACTGGCTCCGATGATGGCCTCGCACTCACCAAAAGTGGTTTGAACCGCCGACCTATCGCGCAGAGACCGCGTCGATTGGGTCGTTCCGGCGCCCGCCAGATCCATGAATGAATTCATAGCGCCTCGGGCAATACCCACAGCATTGGCGGCGGCCAGTGTCCAACTCAGCAACAGCGCTGTTTGCGGGTTGTACAGCGGGCTGTCGTGTACGCCTGGCGCCATCCGGTCGTAGGTGTGGCTCGCAGGGACGAAAAGGTCAGAGTATGATGCGTCATTGCTGGCGGTGCCCCTCATCCCCATGGTGTCCCAAACCAGATGCACGGTGCCAGCCTCCAGAGGAACGATTGCCACGAGACTCACCGGGGTGCCGTCCTTTTCCAAGACCGGCCCTTTTTCGTCCACCAGGTCGCAGTTCAGGACCAGACATTTGGCGTGGTCGACGCCGCTCAGATAGTTCCAGCGTCCAGAAACGATATACCCGCCTTCGGTCACGGTGGCGGTCCCTCCGGAGCGTGCGGAGCCTGAAGCTCTGACAACGGGCGGGTCGCCAAAAAGCTCTTTAGCCGCGGCGACAGATATCCTGGAGACCGCTGATGTGAGCGCAGTGCCATTGAAACAGCACCAGCCCGCGGAACCATCCACCTGGGATATTGTCTCCACCGCCGGGAACGCGGTGATCGGATCCAGTTCAGGTCCGCCCAGGACTTTGGGGACGTAGAGTCCAAAAAGGCCTTTTGCGGCCATAGTCTCCGCCAGATCAGCGGGTAATTGGCATTCTGAATCGATTTGACGCAGATTTGCTCTAATCATGGGTACGACAGATTTTGCAGCTTCGAGCATGGTTTCCGGCATTTGTAAAATCCTTTGAATGTAGACGGTGGATACGAATGAGGCGGTTTGGCCCGTGCAAGCGGACGCAACCTACGCCTGGCTGGCCTATTATAGCCAAGACTTCCATTCACCCCAACCTGCCATATGGCACTAATGTCTTATATGGCAAATTGAGTGCATTTCAGCCAATTTGTCTGGCAATTGGCTCGCTCTTAAATTAGAATCAATCTTGGTTGCTTGAATCAGTAATTTTCGAAATGCTACTATAGGCACTAATTATTGGTGCGCAGTGCGCGCGGAGATGGACGGATGGCAGAAAACGACATCGCTTTGATGGGTCATTTGATGCGGCGCGCCGGTTTTGGCGCTCAGTACCAAGAGCTTGAGGCCCGTGCAGCGAAGGGATACGAAGAGACCGTCGAGGAATTGCTGAACCCCCAAGACCACCCAGACGGCATGGACTTGGACTTGGCTGAAAGATATTTCATTGAATGGAATCACTTCGTCAGGGGCGTTCCCGAGTACATCACCTGGCGAATGATAAATTCAGACCGCCAACTAGAAGAGAAGATTGTGCTCTTCTGGCACGGGATCTTATGCATATCCGATAGCAAATTGCAGAGCTATCCCACCGAGTATGAGGAACTGGAGTTGTTCCGCAGAGACGGCCTGGGCAGCTTCAAAGACCTTCTGTTGGGGATATCCAGAGACCCGGCAATGGTCTATTACCTGGATAACTGTCTCAGCCATAAGGGTGCCATCAACGAGAACTACGGCAGAGAACTTCTGGAGCTATTCTCCCTGGGTGTGGGCATGGACGGAGAGTTCAACTACACCGAGGACGACGTTAAAGAATGCGCCAGGGCGTTTACCGGTTGGACGATAGCAAACTCCATCCCCCAGCAGCCCTATGGACGTTATGCTGCCCAATTCCTGTATAACCCCGCCGACCATGACGAAGGGGAAAAGACCTTCCTCGGTGAGACCGGCAACTTCAACGGCGAAGATGTCATCGACATCATCGTGAAGCGGCCAGCCACCGCCCGGTTCATCTCGCGCCACATGTACAATTTCTTTGTGGCTGACGACGTTGAGGTACCGTCCTGGATGGACACACCTCCGGCGGATATGGAAACCATCAAGATGCTCGAAGAGGAGTATTTCAGGTCTGACTACAACATCAAAAGCATGCTGCGGCTGCTGTTTAATTCGGACGCGTTCAAGAATGCGCGGTTCGCAAAAGTAAAAAGCCCGATCGAGACGATCATCGGCACAATACGTCTGGTCGGAGATTGGTCAACCCCCAAACCTGGCATGGAATTCATCTTTGACGAGATGAAGTACATGGGCCAGGAAATTCTCAACCCGCCTTCGGTAGAGGGTTGGCACACCGGCAAGGAATGGATCGACGGCGGCACTCTGGTGCACCGCATCAACTTTGCCGCCGACTCCGTATCAAATACAGAGTTCCCAGGGGTAAAATCAATCATCGAGAAGCTGGCCGCCACAGGCCCCAGCCTCTCACCTGAAGGCTTGGTCGACGGATGTCTCCGCCTGTTGGGCGAATACGAGATATCCGACGAGACACGCCGCATGCTGGTGGATCAAAACAGCAAGGGCGGCGAAGTACATACCGACTCAGATGAGTTTGAGACCAGGGTAGCCGAGGCCCTGCGGATGATCGTTGCAACCAAGGAATATCTCTACGCATAGTCGCTGAATCAGCGCTTTAGCGTTTTATTGTTACCGGTTTAAGAACAAAATATTTAGTCCCTTTTAAGCAGGAGTAGGTAATGACCTCCAGTAAGAAAGATCCAGTATTGGTGGTGCTTCAACTTTCAGGCGCGTACGACGCGTTGAACACCATCATCCCCTATAGCGACCCGCACTATAAGGACTACCGCACGGTGCTAAAGGTTGAGCCGGAAGAGGTTCTGGCCATCGATAACAACGTCGGGTTTCACCCATCGATGGCGCCGTTAAAGGGGCTATATGACCAGGGCAAGGTGGCTGTGATCCAGGGGATCGGTTACCCCAACCCGATTCGTTCCCACTTCCGGTCCATGGACATCTGGCACACCGCTGCACCCGAGAAGATGGGTATGGATGGCTGGCTGGGCAGGGCCATTGGAGACATGGATCCCAACAAAGAAAACGTACTGACCGGCGTGAACTTTGGCCGCGGTCTCCCCAGGGCGTTGGCCACCTCCGGCGTGTCGGTTGCATCTGTGGGCGGCCTGGACCAACTCGGCGTACTCACAGGAATCGATGACCAGAACCAGAGGACCGAGGCATTGGACATCTTTGCTCGGATGTACTCTCCCATGATCGGTTCCGGCCCGACCAACGATTACCTGTCTCAGACCGGTTTGGACGCTCTGAAGGGCGCCGACATCTTGGCAACCGCACCTGAGTCTTACACATCAAACGTGGAGTACGGCGGCGACCAGTTCTCCCAGTGGTTGAAGAACGTGGCCCAGGTTCACCTGGCCGGTCTCGGCTCACGCGTGCTCTATACCGGACTGAACCCCGGAGCTTTCGACACCCACGCCAACCAGACTACGGCATTCCCGCAGTTGTGGGGGCAGGTCACCACTGCCATAGAAGACTTCTACCAGGATTTGAAAGAACACGACGCCAGTCAGGAAGTGGTGATCTTAGCCTTCACCGAGTTTGGCCGACGGGTGCTGGAGAACGGCTCAGGAACCGACCACG
>PCAH01000076.1 GCA_002730485.1 Dehalococcoidia bacterium
CACTGGCAGGCTCTCCGGACGTTTGAATGTTTACGTCAGGCGCCCCACTCCGTAACACGCCGAACCAGATCGTAACCAGCAGCGTCGCACCAGCGGCGGCAGTTATCGCCACCTCCCAGCCAAACTGGCCCGCGATCAAGGCCAACGGGTATGCCCCAAGGTAATGGAACCCTGGCGTGAACTGCAATATCCCCATAACCCTACCCTTCATGTCGGCTGGCGACTCGATCTGGATCAATGAAGTAGCCAGCGGCCAGACCGAGCCCAGGCCAACCAACCCCACCAACAGGAACAGGAACCAGGAAACCCAGAACCAACTTGACCAGGCGAACAACGAGAGGATGATGGAGAAAAGCACCAGGTTGATCAGTAATAGACGATAGATGCGGGTGCTCCCGATGATTGGGAGCAGGAAATTGCCCAGGAATGACCCGATTCCAGACGCCAGGAAGAGCAGTCCCACTCCGGCCGCGCCCGTCCCCAGCACATCTTTGGCCATGGCCGGAATCACCTGCTGATGGGACATTCCAAACCCGCCGAATGAACAGGTGATCACGATTGCGGTTAAGACGACGGGGTTACTTCTGATGTATGCCACGCCATCGGTGAAGTTCCTGAAGACCGATTTTCCGATGGCACGGGCGGCTTGGTTGGTCCGGCCGATCCTGCCGATGCAGACCATGCTAACAACGTAACAACTGGCAATTACAAAGAGGCTAGCAGCGATTCCCCAAACTTCGATCACCACTCCGGCCACCGGCGGCCCGACCATGCGCCCTGCGTGTACCGCGGCGTTTTGCATGGCAACAGCGTCCAATATGGAACGTTGCTCCACGATGTCGGACACCATGGTCATGCGGGCTGGCATGTTAAGGGACTGTACTATTCCCAACAAAACCGCAACGACGTAGATATGCCAGATATCCACCGCGTCAAACAGCGCCAGTACACCTAGGGTGGCAATCAGCAGTCCGACAGCGGTCTGGGTCGACATGAGGACGTGGCGGCGGTCGAACCGGTCGGCGACGATCCCTGCCACCAACAAGAAGGTTACGTTGGGCACACCATAGAGGAAGATCACCAGGCCCAACTCGGTGGCGGAGCCGGTCACTTCCAAAACCAGCCAGCCGATCACTAGGAACTGGGTGGCCTGTCCTACCGCTTGGGTGGAACTGCCAAGCCAGAACCAGCGAAACGCCGACTTACGCAGCAGTTCGGAGACGCGACTCCAGTAGGAGGAAGAGTCGGAGTCAAAGGCGTCGTCGACGGTGCTCATCGGTCAGAACGCGACTTGGTAGACGGCGCAGAAGGGTCCAAGGGCAGCCAGATACAACTGGCTAGGAAGTGCCATTGGACGATATGCCTGGGCTGTAAGGCGGCTCATCAGAACCCGGGGCCGGCATCCTCTTGGCGATGGGCTCGCCGGAGTCTGCAGCTATGGCGGTCTCCATGGCCTTGATGGCCACCTCGATCTGCGAATCGTCCGGCTCTCGGGTGGTCAGTCTTTGCAGCCATAGTCCAGGCGTGGCAATCATCTTCCCGAACCAGGCCTCTTGATGCCTCCCGCTGAACCGCAGGAACTCGTAGCTGACCGCGGCGATGACCGGCAGCAGCAATATGCGGGATGCTATGCGCCATTCCAGCGGTGGGCCAAGAAGCAGCGCGAATACCACCACCGAAACCACCACAACCGTTAGGAGGAAGGCGGTGCCGCATCGGGCGTGGGGAGTGCCAAACTTCCGGACATTTTCCACCGTCAGGGGCAGGTTAGCCTCAAGGGCGTGCACGGTCATGTGTTCAGCGCCGTGATAGGCGAACACACGTTTGACGTCGTTCAGCCGTCCGATTATGACAATGTAACTCAACAGGAAGGCCATGCGGATCACGCCTTCGACGATCTCACTGAGCAGATCTGAGTTCAACCAGGGGTTCAAGGCCCAGGCAATGAACAACGGGGCAATGAAGAACAGCCCGATACCAAACACGAGGGAGATGCCCAAGGTAGTGGCCATCACCCAGGCGGGGATACCTTCTTCGGCGTCAGGGTCTCGGTCCATGGCGGCCATGTTCGCGGAAAGCTGCAAGGTCTTGATGCCCAGGAGCATGGTCTCCAGCAGGGTGAGGAAGCCTCTGACCAACGGCCAACGTCGGGGGCGGCCATTGTATAGGGCGCTCAAAGGTTCGTGATGCAGTTCGATTGAGCCGTCTTCGCGCCTTACCGCCAGACCAAAATAGTCGCGGCCGCGAATCATCACACCTTCGATAACGGCCTGTCCGCCGTACATGTGCATGGGCTGATCTGCCAATTTATTTCCTCTATCTAGTTGACGTTCAACCAGACCTATGTCTAATTGCGCTCTGGTTGATTTGATATGTGCTGGGGTTATAAAGAAAGATCGAGGGCGCGTTGCCCTCGATCTTTCTGTTGTTCCTGGTTTATTGTGCCCTGCCGGAAAGTGTCAGAGTTAACTGAGACTGTAGCGGCGCTTCATTCGTTCGATTCGGCCTTGGGTGTCAACCACCCGCTGTTCACCGGTGTAGAAAGGGTGGCATTTACTGCACACCTCAACACGGACCGCAGGGCGGGTCCCGCCCGTTTGAAACACGTTACCGCAAGAGCAGGTAACCGTGGAGTTGTAAAAATAAGGGTGTATTTCTTCTTTCATCTTTTACTGGTCTATCTTTCTAGTATTTGCCGACGATGATTGGTCTGGCTATGCGACTGCTGCCGGATAGACGCTGACCTTGCGGCGTCCTTTGGCGGCCCATTCAAACTTCACTTCGCCGTCGATGACCGCGAAGATGGTGTAGTCTTTGCCCAAGCCAACGTTGGTGCCGGGCTTGATGCGGGTGCCGCGCTGTCGGACGATGATGGACCCGCTGGTCACGCTTTCTCCACCGTACCGCTTCACGCCTAGCCGTTTAGAATTACTATCTCGACCGTTATTTGTGCTGCCGCCAGCTTTCTTATGAGCCATTAGTTACTCCCTTCACCCTCGGCTGGAGTTGCCGCAGCTGCGGCTCTTCGCTTTGGCGCTCGGGGTTTGGTCAATTCAATGTCTTGAATGCGCAACCTGGTGTAAGTCTGGCGATGGCCGCGCTTACGCCGGTAGCGGTTCTTGGCCTTGATCTTGAAGACCATCAACTTGCGGTCTTTGTAGTGGGACACAACCTGGGCTGTGACCTTGGCGCCTGCCACCAGGGGAGCGCCGATGGTGACCTCTCCGCCATCGGAAAGGGCTAATACTTGATCAAACTCGGCAATCGAGTCTACTTCGTTGGGCAGGAGTTCGACATCAAGCGTGTCGCCGGGCTGGACCCGGTATTGTTTCCCACCTGTTTTAAATACTGCGTAATCCATATATTCCTCGACCTTTAATACTACGTGAGCCCTATTGACCTGTCAAGGAAATTCGTGCCCATTCCAGACTGGGCATAATCAGGGCAACCGAGCCAGACATTTCCAGCATTTGGCCTTATTAGAATCCGAGACGATTATCTTTTGCTTTGGCCCTTTGTTCTAGCTTCGATTTTGGCCTATCTACTATAACTCTGCACAACATCACGATTCTACCCGTAGGTACTGTCTTTAGGCATGGGATATAATTGGCCTCGACACCCTAGACCTCCCACAAACGTACCCCTCAGAATCGGCCATAGACTCGCTCTTTAAAGCGACGGTGACGGGTTAACCATGGACCAATTACGGGGACAAGACCTCAAAAACGCATTTTCCTCAGCCACTGGCTGCCTGGAAGAACATCGGGACGCCATCAATGCTTTGAATGTTTTTCCCGTGCCCGACGGCGACACCGGAACGAACATGCTTTTGACCATGCACTCTGCAGTCCAGGCTGCGGAGGATACCTGTCCAGAAGATCAGGACCATTCCGTTTCCACCGTCGCTTCAGCCCTTGCCAGCGGCGCTTTCTTCGGCGCCAGAGGGAACAGTGGTGTCATCCTCTCTCAAATCCTGAAGGGATTCTCCGACGCCCTGGGTGGCAAAGACGTGCTGACCGCCAATGACCTAGAGTCTGCGTTCAAACTGGCTTCGGTCGAGGCATATAACTCGGTCGGCAACCCGGTGGAAGGCACGATGCTATCTGTGATCAGAGGGGCGTCGGAAGCTCTCCAGGGTAGGCATGACGATGCTCACACGATGTGGGGAACCGCCTACCAAGCTGCTCAGGAAGCCCTGGAGAAGACCCCCCAACAATTACCGGTGCTGAAAGAAGCCGGAGTTGTGGATGCCGGCGGATTGGGAGTGGTGGTGTTGATCGGCGGTCTGCTCCAGTCGATTGCGGGACTTCAAACGGGCGAATCAAACGGCCTAGCTGACTTGTCTCGGTTTTATGGAACTGCCAACGACGGGATAAAAGCTGGGTATCTGGAGACCACTGTTGAACAAGAATGGGGGTTCTGCACCCAGTTCATCATCAGCAGAGTGGGTGAGCGAGATTTAAACCTGAACCAGGTCCGCAGTTATTTCCAAGAAACGGCATTATCCACGGTGGTGGTTGGCAACGAGCAGAACATCCGAGTCCACATCCATGTGGACGATACTGCCCCGGCCATCAGTTATGCAGAATCCCTGGGATCATTGTCTGAGATCAAGATCGAGGACATGGACTCTCAAAATAATGAATTTGCATCAAACGGTCATAACCGTCCTGCTGAAGGAGTCGCCCTGGCGCTCCTGCCGGTGGCTCAGGGTGAAGGGCTGGCTCGCTTGTTCATGGACTCGGGATGTGCCGCAGTCATTCAAGGTGGGCAAACTATGAATCCCAGCGTCCAGCAGATAATCGACGCCGCCCAGGCCACCGGAGCCAATGACGTCATCGTGTTGCCCAACAACGGCAATGTGATCTTGGCCGCCGAGCAGGCAGCGGCGGCTGAACCGACCATTCACGTCGTCCCGACCAAGAGCGTGCCCCAAGGAGTGACCGCGTTATTGGCCTTCAACCCCGAAGCGCCCTGGCAAGAGAATATGGAGTCCATGACCGGCTCACTGGATGAGGTGACATCCATAGAGGTGGCAACTGCAGTGCGGGGTGCCAGCATCGGCGGAGTGGAAGTGCTTGAAGGGCAGTACATCGGGATGCTTGAGGGTCAACTTGTCGTGGCAGATGACGACCCGGAACAGGCGCTTCTACTGACTTTGAACCTTGCCGGTCTCAGCGGGGACGCGATCGTCACCATCTATTGCGGAGAGCTCAAAACATCTGATGACGCGGGGTTGGTAACATCAGGACTGGAAGATGCATTCCCTGGAATCCAGGTAGACCTGATTGAGGGCGGACAGCCTCATTACCTATATCTAGCTTCGATCGAATAAACGTTGAATAAACGTTTGAACAAACGTGAATAACAAAATCAGCCAATAGAATCAGAGGAATATGACCGTACGCATAGTCACAGATAGTTCGGCCGACCTGCCCCAACACCTGATCGACCAGCACCAAATCACGGTTCTGCCGTGCTACGTGGTGGTTGACGACCAGACCTTCAAAGACGGGATAGAGATTCAACCCGACGCTTTTTATACCCGCCTGCAAGCAGAGGGCCGCACTCCCACCACAGCCCAGCCGACGGTGGCCGACTTTCAAGAGATATACCGTGACCTGGTGGGGCAGGGTCACCAGGTGATCTCGATTCATGTCTCAGCCAAATTAAGCGGAACTTTGAACTCTGCGGAACAGGCCAAAGCCTCACTTGATGACAGTTCCCAGGTGGAGATCATCGATTCCAAGCTCGCTTCCATTCCATTGGGCCTGGCGGTGCTTGAGGCTGCTTCCATAATGGCAAATGGCACAGAGTTCCATGAAGCTGCCAATGAAATCCGGCAGGGACTGGACCGGCACCACGGGTTGTTCTCCTTGGATACCCTGGAATACCTCCAAAAGGGAGGGCGCATCGGCAAAGCACGGGCCTTCATGGGCTCGATCCTCAGCGTCAAACCCATACTCAGGCTCCAAGACGGCGAAGCCCACCCGGTGGAGCGACCCAGGAACCTGGAACGGGCCATGCGGAGGCTGGTAGAACTGACTCACGAGCTTGCTCCCGTGCAGCGTTTGGCGGTGATTCACAGCACCGACGCCGACCGGATGGCAACCCTAAAAGAGCAGTTAACCGATCTCTTGCCCGCCGATCAGATCATCGAGGCCAGGTTTGGTTCCACTTTGGGCACCTACATCGGTCCGGACGCCCTGGGAGTGGCGATTATCCAGGCCCCACGATAGATTTGGGTCAACGCTGGCTATGTCAGGTTGTCATTGACGAATCATCGCTGGACGAGAATGATAAAAGTGATTCAGTTTTCGCCTCGAACCCAGGCGATTCAGCATGTTAGGGTATCCAGATAATGGCCACCAAAGAAACTGACTCGTCCTCTTGGGCTGACACATTCCAGAACATCCTCACGCTTGAAGAATCCCGCGGCTTCGACAACAAAGCCGTCATGGGTGGGCTGGACAAGTTCGTCGCCCGCTTTGCCGAACAGATGGCCGCCCAGGATATCAGCGATAAAGAGTTCATGCTTGAGGAGTCGTACGACTCCATGTCCGCCAAATTGCGGGCGCAGTGGGTGATCCAGTGGCGTGTGGCTTTGGGCGGACCTCCCGACCCCAACCGGGAGCCCAAGCATACTGTGGCAGTGGCCAAGAGAGAAAAACCGGCCGCCAAGTCAACCGCGAAGAAATCTCCCGCGGGGAAAAAGCCGGCTACCGAGAAGAAATCCGTCTACAAAGCGCCTCCGGCTGAGATCACGGTCGATGCCCCAGTTGACCGGCTCAAGGGCGTAGACACCAAGTTGACCGCCCGTCTCAAACGTTTGGAAGTGGAGACCATCAGGGATCTGCTGTATCTGTTCCCCCGCCGCCATGAAGACTATTCAACGGCCGTAAAGATCTCGGACTTGGAACCTGGCAAGGAATGCACCGTGGTGGCCACCGTCTGGGAGGCTCGCGAGGTAGCCAAGGGTCCAAGGGGTGGCCGTCGCGACACGGAAGCAGTACTCAGTGATGACTCGGGAAACCTGCGCGCAATCTGGTTCGGTCAGAAGTTCCTGGCCCGGACGCTGAAACCTGGCAGTCGCATCGCAGTCAGTGGCAAGGCTTCCGTCTTTAGGGGCCAACTGGTCTTTGAAAATCCGGAGCATGAGATGTTAGACGCCGCCGGGGCTGGAGTCCACACAGGCCGATTGGTACCCATCTATCCCTTAACTGAAGGGTTAACCCGCCGGAACATGCGCCGGTTGACCTGGCAGGCAGTTCAGAATTGGCTGGGCGGCCTGGAAGACGCCCTTCCCGACGACATTATCAGCCGGACTCGGTTGATGCCGCTTTTGGACGCCGTGTATCAGGCCCACTATCCCAAAGAGATGGAGTCCTGGGAACTGGCCCGCCGCAGGTTGGCTTTTGACGAGTTGTTCACCCTCCAGTTGGCGATGCTGGCCCGACGCCGGTTACAGCACGACGACGTGAAGGGGATCGAACTTGTCGCTCCCAAAGAAGTGATCGATGGCTTTTACGAGACGCTTCCCTTCCCTCTGACCAAGGCCCAGCGCCGTTGCATCAATGAGATCGAGTCCGACATGAAAGGCGGCACCCCGCCCATGAGTCGGCTGCTGCAGGGTGAGGTCGGCAGCGGAAAAACCGTGGTCGCCCTGTCTGCGCTGTTGTCGGTGGCCGCCGCCGGATACCAGGGAGCCATGATGGTCCCGACAGAGGTCCTGGCCGAACAGCACTTCCTGAGCATTGGCAATCTGCTCAGCGGTTTGGCCCGCCCGGTGCAGGAACCCCACCTGATTACCGTTTATCTGGAGCATATGGACCGACCAATCTCCATCGGTCTGCTCACCGGCAGCTCCCGTGCTCCGGTGAAACGGGAACTCGCCAAACGCGCTGCCGATGGCACATTGGACATCCTGGTCGGCACCCAGGCGCTGATTCAAGAAGGTATCTCCATCCCCAAGCTGGCTTTGGCAGTGGCAGATGAGCAGCACCGGTTCGGTGTCATGCAAAGATCGGCGTTGCAGGACCGGGGCAACGAAAACCCCCACACTTTGATCATGTCAGCCACACCCATTCCCAGGACGCTGTCGCTGACTCTGTTTGGCGACTTGGACATCTCCACCATCGACGAGATGCCGGCTGGACGGCAGGAAGTGGCCACAAAATGGTTGGAACCAGAACAGCGGGACACTGCCTATGGTTTCATCCGCAAACAGGTGGAAGAAGGGAGGCAGGCGTTCGTTGTCTGCCCTCTGGTGGACGAATCAGAAACCATAGAATCTAAGGCGGCTACAGAGGAGTACCAGCGCCTTTCAGAAGGGGTATTCCCTGACCTGTCACTGGGGTTGCTTCACGGCCGTATGTCCCCCAAGGATAAGGACAAGGTCATGCGCCAGTTCCGCGACGGCGAGTTGGACATCTTGGTGACTACGCCGGTGGTGGAAGTGGGAATCGACGTGGCCAACGCCACGGTGATGATGATTGATGGCGCCGACCGGTTTGGGTTGGCCCAACTGCACCAGTTCAGGGGCAGGGTAGGCCGGGGCGAACATAAGAGTTACTGCATGCTCCTTTCCGATACCGCGTCTGAAATCGCCAAAGAAAGACTTTCCGCCCTGGCCCGGATACATGACGGGTTCCAGCTTGCTGAGGTCGACCTTGAACTGCGCGGCCCCGGTGACTTTTTTGGAACTCGTCAAAGCGGGCTGCCCAGCCTGAAGATGGCCCACATCACCGACCGTGAGATGTTGGAAATGGCCAGGGATGAGGCAACTAAATTGATGGAAGACGATCCTGACTTGAAAGCGCCTGACCACGCGGCCATCGCCGCCCAGGTAGCCCGATTCGTTGACCGAGCCAGCGCCAACGTCGCCTGATTAATCCGGCTTTATCTACTCCTGTCTGATCCACCGACTAACCGCACCCGTTAGACCATTGACCCTGGAGTTTTCCTAGTTCTCTTATCAACTTAGCCAGATAACCAGTCCATACCTGACATGGTGTTTGTGCTGCTGGTGTGAAAGGATCAATCCAACGAGTTAATACTAGTATTATTGACAGCGGTTGGATGATCGAATGTTTTTGTATCGCACGGGAGATAACGCCTCCCAATGAAACCAGCAAAGTCTAATTTGCGTTATGTAAGGGTTGCCGATGAGATTCGTCAGTCGATCATCGATGGCGTGATTGCCGATGGAGAGAAGCTTCCCCGGCAACACGAACTGGCAAAACTGCATAACGTCGCCTTCAACACACTGAAACAGGCTCTGGATCTACTGAGCGCCGAAGGGTACCTCATCCGCAAGGTTGGACAGGGGACTTTCGCTTCCATTCCGGAAAATGATTTTCCCACGGCCTTGGTTGTTGATGATGAACCACAGATTCGAGAACTTCTCACTCGCGCGCTGCGTTCTCTGAACTGGCAGGCGATAGCCGTTGAGTCAGGAGAAGCGGCGTTGGAGGTCCTAGAAACCAGGTCGTTTGACCTGATCTTCTTGGATTTGGCAATGTCTGGTATGAACGGCGCTCAAACATTCAAATTCATTAGGGATAAAGACCCAGACGCCCAGGTGGCCATCGTCACCGGGTTTCCAGATTCCCAATTAATGGCCAGGGCTTTGGAAACCGGCCCTTTTGCGGTCATGTCCAAGCCTTTCACATTGGATGAATTACGCAATCTGTTAAACAGTAGGGCGCGTCGGTAACCGCCTAAGCCATCTGATCAGGCCAGATAGCAGATATATATCGGAGCGAACAAGTCATGGTCGTCAAGAAACGAGCAAGCAATCCAAAGTCCGCAAAACAAACGTCAAATAATACAACCAACGAGAATACGGCATTGGCTGAAATTGAGCGGATTATCAGTTCATCTGAGTTGATTGATGACGTCTTTAAACAGGTGGAAAGTCAAATTAAGAAGCTGATTTCTTATGACCGACTTCGAGTCAACGTTATAGACAGCGAAACCAGCCTGCTCCGAACCGTGTTCACCTCGGGATTGGAAATCCCGCTAGGCACCGCCGGCGCCCTTATGCCTTTAAAAGGGACTCCAGCGCTCAAAGCCTTGGAGACGAACAAGGTTCAGATCATTCAAGGATTAGATGAGAGCAAGCTCGTCAAGAAACATCCTAATCTGGTTGGCCGCTACCAGGCGGGCCTGAGGTCATTCATGGTGGCGCCGTTGTTTTTCAACGGCATGGCTGTGGGCACCATCGGGTTTTTCACGAAGAAGTCTGACGCTTATCACCCCAGTGATGCTTCAATTGCCAGTCAAATTTGCTCTCGGTTGTCTAGGGCCATTGAGATTTCCAAACTATCCGGAGAACGAACACGGGCTGAAGAAGGCGAACGTCTTCTTATTCAGCAGAATACCGCTCTGGCCGAGATCGGTCGGATCATCAACTCGTCATTATTGATCGATGAGGTCTATGAGCGTTTTGTTGACGTTGTCAAAGGCTTGCTGCCATTTGACCGTATTTCAATCACATCGGCAGATTTCTCCATTGGAGAGGCCCACACAGACTACGTATCAGGAATAGACCTGGCAGGACGGAGTGCGGGCGAGGTGTTCCCCGTTGATGGGACGCCGGTCCAGCACGTTTACAAGAACAATGGCCCTGTGATAGCCGGAACAACCGGAGTGGTGACTGTCGCTTCCAAAGTGGAATTGTCTGACGCTCAGATCGAGGCGGGCATAAAATCCTTCATTGCTGTGCCACCTCAGACGCGAAACGAGATAGTCGGAATATTACAGATCCATTCGGTTGTTCCGGATATTTACGGGGACTGGCACGTCCAACTGCTAAGCAACATTGCTGACCAAATCTCGGGTGCCGTCGCAAACGCCGCGCTCCACGCAGTAGTGCTTGAATCCCGTAGAAACCAACAACGTATCGCTGAAGATAACGCGTCGTTAGCTGAGATCGGACGAATATTGAATTCTTCGTTGGTATTGGAAGATGTATTTGAACTTGTCGCGAAGCAGATGGAGCGATTGCTCGCTTTCGACCGATTGAGGATCAACCTGCTAGACGAAGAAGCCGACTGCATGAAGATAGCCTACGTCTCCGGTGTGGAGCTTCCCAATTTTAGGGTCGACGATTCAGTGACGCTGAAAAGTTCCTCATCAAAATTCGCTATGCAATCTGGAAAGGTGGAGGCGATTCAAGGATTGGGGAATCCACAACTTTTGGAGACCTATCCTAATTTGATCCCAGCCATCAATGCCGGACTGCGCTCGTTTATGTTTGTCCCTTTGATTTCCGGCGACAAACCTAAAGGAACGATTGGGCTACTTTCTTTTCAGGAGTCGGCGTTCAGTGATCAGGATATCTCGACGGCCCAACGGGTGGCTTCTCGGGTTTCAGCGGCGATTTCCAATGCCCAACTCTATTCTCAACTAGTCGAGACCGAAGAAGCTCAAAGGCGGTTGCCGATGAACATGCGGCGGTGGCAGAGATTGGACGGATCATCAACTCATCTTCGGAAATCTCTGAGGTTTATGCCCAATTCGGCGAAGTGGTTAGCAAATTGCTGCCGTGTGACCGGCTCGCGATCACGATGGCAAATATGAAAAGCAACGAAAGTTATTCCGCTTATGAATGGGGAGTCAAGGTCAATGGACGAACACCAGGCGTCCTCTTCCCACTGAAAGGGTCTCTGACTGAGAGAATCCTAGAAGACCCCACCGTATTCTTTCATGGGGTAACTGGGAACCCGAAACAGGCTGATTTTGTGCCGTTGTCAGAACGCCAGAAGAATTCTGGACTCCAATCATTCATAGGAGTTCCGATGCGTTCAAACAACGAGACGACAGGCACGCTCATGGTCCACTCCAAACTGGAGAATGCCGATGATGAACGACATATCCGCCTGCTGAGCACAATCGCCAACCAAATCTCAGGAGCCATATCGAACTCTCGGTCACGAATCAGAGAGTTAGACGCAGAAGAATCACGCTCGGCTGCCGTCAGAGAAAACGCAGTCATCGATGAAACCGTTAGGATAATCAGTTCCACGCTTAACATCCAAGATGTGTTTGATCAATTCGGGGCAACGATCAAGGAACTCGTAGATTTTGATCGAATAACCATCGCGACTATTGACCACGAAGAGCAGTCGATCGCCGTGAAATATACTTTTGGTGATGAACTGCCTGGGCGCAAAGTAGGAGATACGGTCGCCCTCAATCAAAGCGAATCTTACGCAGTTTTAAAACTGGGGCTTCCCCATTTCCGTGGGAACATCGATTCAGCAGCAGACGCAAGAAGCCCGGTAGATCTTGAATATACAGAGTTAGGTTTTCGGTCAAGCGCAATCTTACCGCTGATATCTCGGGGCGAGTTGATCGGTAGTATGGCGCTCAGATTCCGTCGTCCAGATGCGTTTGGAGATAGAGAGCAATCGATAATCAACCGATTGGCTGAACAGATTGCCCCTGCCATTGAGAATCGTGTTCTTTACGAACAGTCACTAGAATCTGAAGAAGCACAACAACTTCTGGCAGAAGAAAATGCAGCAGTAGCCGAGATTGGCAGAATCATCAGTTCTTCCGCGGATATCTCAGAGGTTTACTAGCAATTCGGTGAAGTGGTGAGCAATCTCATTGCTTGCGACCGCATCTCCGTAACGTCCGTAGATTTCGAAAACGGTACGGAATTCACGACCCACGATTGGGGAATAACACTGTCAGGGCGAGAACTTGGCAAGGGGTTCGCCGTCAATGACACCATGGCCGGAAGATTTATTGACAGCCCAGTACCAATCTCTCATGGTGTGGTGGGTGGATCGGCATTATCGCGTCCTGCAGACCTGAGTGACCGACAAAAGAAGGCAGGTATCAATTCTTTCATCGCCGTTCCCATGCGGTCCGGCAACGTAATCACTGGCATTCTATTCATCAGCAGTCGCCAGCCAAACGCCTATTCTGAGAGGCATATTCTCTTGATGGGCACGATAGCCGACCAAATTGCGGGTGCTGTCGCGAATTCCCAACTCTATGCCAGGGTAGTTCAATCCGAACGCAGTTTTAGGGCCAGTGAAAATGAGCTTCGCATTTTGTTTGAGTCCACGGCCAGCGGAATCTTAACGATCGGCGACCGGGGAGCCATACAATCTCTGAACCGCGCAGTGGAAGATATATTTGGTTACACGGCAGACGAGCTCATTGGTCAAAACGTCTCGGTGCTGATGCCAACACCCTTTAGAGCTGAACATAACGGTCACCTCTCCAATTACCTCTCTACAGAAGAATCTAGGATTATAGGAAAAGGTCGCGAATTGACTGGGTTACGGAAGAACGGCGATGTATTCCCAATCGAGATCGTCGTCCACGATATGGAAGTGGACGGAAAGAGATCATTTACTGGAATCATCCGCTACATCTCAGAAAGAGTTAAGGCCGAAGAGGAGATGAGAAGGTTGGCCACAATTGTGGAGTCAGCCAACGACCCCATCATTGCCGTGGACACAGAGAGACGAATTACCGTTTGGAATCCGGCTGCAGAAGATCTCTACGGTTATGCCTTAGAGGAAGTCTTGGGCAAATCCGTTGACTTCTTATTCCCGCCTCATCTAATCTCTATCCATGAGGATAACAGCGGGGTTATCTATTCTTCTGGCAAGATTGCGGATTATGAAACCCAGACAGTGACGACATCCGGCAGAATCGTTGATGTGATATCCAGTGGATCACCGATCACAGATCAATTCGGGTCTGTCATCGGTGCCGTTGGTATACATAGGGACATCACCGAAAGAAATGAAAGCGAACGGGCTCTTAGAGAATCAGATGCACGATTGAGCGCCCAGTTGTTGGAAGGCAAGACCCTTGAGGAAGAAGTCCAAGCAAGAAAGACACACCAGCTTCAGACGGTCTTTGAGATTGCCAGAATACTTGCCGGTCCGACGAGCTTTGGTGCCAAAGCGATGGCCGCCTCCAGGGCAATCCACGACTTCCTGAACGCCGACACGGTTGTGCTGCGGACGTTTAATCCTGAGAAGAACACCATCGATGTTGTGGCAACCGGCGGTTCGCGGTTCATAGATCTACCCGATTCTCTATCTCTGGACGAAGACGGATTTTCTCAAAGAGCGTTCAAATCTGAAAAGCTAATGGTGATCGGAGATTACTCCAAGATCACAGACGCAAGCCCCCATGCAATAGCAAGGGGCCTCAGATCGGTATGCACGATCGGCCTCCGCGGTCCTAACGGTCTCACGGGCTTGATTAATATTGCCTCCAAAGAGTCTGATCACTTCAACGATGAAAGGATCGAATTGCTCGAGGCCGTCGCGGGAGGCATCACCGCCCTATTCGAATCCGCCAGACTGACTGAGAGCCTGGAACAATCCCACAAAAAAGCCGAAGTCACGGATGAGGTGTCTCGCATTCTCACCTCCACACTGGATATCGATTCTGCATACGACGATTACTTTGCAGAGGTCAAAAGACTTGTGGATTTTGACGTGGCAAGGGTAAGCATGATCACGTCTGATGATGAATTCTTGGGCACCAAATACCACTCTGACCCTTCGAAATTATTAATACCATCGGGAACACCTCATGCTAAATCTGGAACTTTAATCGGCGAAGTAATTGAGAGTAAGAAGGCAATCAATATTCCTGATCTTACTGACGTCAGCGGGTATCGGACGTCTGACCGATTGGTCCAAAAAGGCCTGATGAGTGCGTACGCAGCTCCACTGATCTTTGAAGATAAGGTCATTGGCGGGTTCACTTTCTTCAGCACCAAGAAAGCAAATTTTGGAGTGAGAGAAGGTGTGATTCTTGACCGACTCGCCAGCCTAGCCTCTCCTTCTGTAAAGAACGCAATGCTGTACCAAGAAGCCGACCGGTTCGTACTGGCATTGGATAGCATCGGAGAATCCGTTGCATTCTTGGATCCGGATCTTACAGTCCGATACGTCAACCAAGCTTTCTCACAAACATACGGGTACGATTTTAGTGAGATTGACGGTAAAACCATCAGGAGTCTAGGCGCCAACGCCCTCGGAAACGAGGCCCAAGCCCTTGATATTTTGGAACAGGGTAACCTTGAAGGTTGGTCTGGTGAGGCGACCCGAACGACCAAGTCCGGTGAGTTGATCGATGTGCTTTTAACGGTGACTCCAGTCAAGAGCGTGGATGGGCAGCTAATCGGGAGAGTCAGCATTTCCCGAGATGTCACGGAGACCAAGAAAGCCGCCGCACTCTTTGATGAGCAAACCCGACTGGCGGCGGTTGGTGAACTTGCTGCCGGCGTGGCCCACGAAATAAATAACCCGTTGACCAATATCCAGCTCTGTTCCCAACTGATGGGTGAATCAGATATCACCACTGCCCAGTCTGCTGACCTGGAAATCATCTCCAATGCTGCGAGACGGGCCGCCAAGATCGTCCAGAGCCTGCTCCTTTTCGCACGCCGCGAAGACCCACAGCAAGAACCAATGTCCCTTGAAACAGTGGTCACGCAGGCCCTGGAGCTTAAGAACTACGATCTCAACATCAGTAACATCGATAGAGTGTTGGAGTTTGAAGCAGATCTACCCAACTCACTCATTGACCACCACCAGCTGTCCCAGGTTGTCATCAATATCTTGAACAACGCTGAACACGCCATGATGACTGAAGATACCCGTGGTGAACTAACCATCAAAACCAGTTCTACAGCCGACTCGGTTCTGCTTGAGATACATGATGATGGGTCTGGAATGGATCAGGATCTGGTTCGCCGAATATTCGAGCCGTTCTTCACCACCAAGAAACCCGGGGAGGGAACGGGCCTTGGGTTGAGTATCTGTTACGGAATAGTGCAGCAGCACCACGGGGAAATGTGGGCCACGAGTAAAAAGGGGGCGGGTTCATCGTTCTTTGTCAGGCTTCCAATCGCAAATGACATTGAAAGGAATGGTGACTCCGATGAAACAACCGTTGGCTCCAATGGAACTTCAATGGGCAATCTTTTGGTCGTAGAGGATGAACCGGAGATAAGGCAACTGCTTGAAAAGGGTCTAGCCAGTGATTTTCAGGCTATTGAGCAAGCAGACAACGGGGAAATGGCATTGGACTTGATCAAGCGTTCAAATTATGACTGCATCTTATTGGATCTTAAAATGCCAGGGGTCAATGGAATGGAATTCTTTGAGCAGGTGGCAAAGCACAACCCCCTACTGGTGGATCGGATCATCATCATGACCGGAGATACCGCCAGTTCGGATACAGCTTCATTCATCTCCGATATTGACAACACCATCATGAGTAAGCCGTTCAGCCTCAACGACGTCAAGCAGAGCATTAGGCAACTCATGGAGTCTTTATAGTGACCCAGGTTCTGTGCGACTCTATCTGGCCGCAGCTTTCACTGCCTTTCGATATTTGAACAGAGCTGGCTCTACGTAGGCGCTTGGAGAGGTCAGCGCATCGTCAATGATCTGCAAGACGGCTGAGATGGCCGGCTCTTCCAGCAATCCGGCCATCTTCTCGGCAGCATCTGCCATTGGTACGTAATCAGGCTGGCCGGCATTTTGTTGATCGAGGATTCCGGTCGCCTTTTTGATAGCGTCCTCAATGTCTTCCTGGCTGACCACGCCGTGCAGCTTCCAGTTGGCGATTATCGCTCCATCTATCCTTTCAGTGGCCCGGTCTTTCATTTCCTCGATCTGGCTGAAGTTGGGAACCCCACTGCAGCCGATACCCCGGTGGACCCAGGGTTCCACATAGGCAACCATGCTGTGTGCGTAGCTGAGTAGAAGTGTTGCTTTCTCGTCGGCATCTGCCACCTTCCCTTGATCCAATACCGGGAAATTCAGCAAGTCGTTCCTGGAAATACCCGGTGATGGGGAATCCTCCATGGCCCTCTGCACCTGGTCCACATCAATCATGTGGTAGTGTATGGAATGAAGGTGGCTGGGATTGGGCGCCGGAACCCAGGCTGTGTTGCCACCGCTCCTGGGGTGGTTGATTTTGATCTCCATCATCTCGGCCATGGCCCGGTTCTTAACCTGCATGCCCTTGCCGATCTTGCCCTGAGTATGAACTCCAGCGCGAAGGCTGACATCGACGTTGTGCAGTTCATAGCTGGTGTTGAAAACGGCTCTGGTCAAGTCGTCTCGCAGGTCCACTGGCCCTGCCTGTGTCTGAACTCTGATCTGGGAACCGGTACGGTCCAGGAATCCAGTGTTGGTGAAAAACACCCGACTCTGAGCAGCTTTAAGCGATTCTGCAAGCTGCAAGGTCATGCCAAGTTCTTCGTTCATGATGCCAAGAAGGATGGTGTTCTGGGACAGACCCAAGCTGGCTTCAACAGCCTCAAAGAAACGCACCTGTTCGGCCACTTCTTCCGCTGTCTGCAGCTTGGGCGTGACCTGATAGACAAATCCTTTGGCGCTGTTTGGCCCACGAGTTGGCATGTCACCAGAGCCCGTTGATCCCTTGTCATGGGCTGTCGCAATCAACGTGGTCAACAGAACCCCAAGCATCCTCTCTGAAATTTCCTGGCCGTCCACCTTCACCATGTCTGTATACATGTGCAGCGACACGTTGCGGACGGACATCAAACTGGAGCCTTTGACTGTCCGTGTTGCGCCGTCGGCACCGATAAATTCGATGTCAGAGTTCATGGTCTTGAGGGCGCCTCTGGAGCCATACGCCTGGATGTCGCCCCGGATGAGCCCCAGGTAGTTCCTCAGTGCCAGCGCCATGTCTTCGCCGTCCACGATCGCCACCGCATCTTCAAAATCCACGATGTTGGTGACTGCAGACTCCACAACCAGATCCCTGAATTGGCCATTCTCTTTGTTGAGCGCTCCGCCTTCATAAAGCTGGAACTGAATTTTGAGGTTGTTGTCTTCCAGGAAGAATTCGGTGAGTTGGTTGCCGTCTTGGTTGAAACCGACAAACTTGGTGGTGTCGAGAAGGCCCGCCTCTGAGCCGTCGGTAGTTCGTCCGATGAGCTCCTGTTTGCCACTTGAATTAGGTCGCAGAGAATAGGATACCAGGTCGTTGAAACGACGGCCGTTCTCCCACTGGGCAACGTGCTCATCCAGATACTGGTTGGTTCTGTCCACCACCATCTGCAACCGCTGTTCACGGCTGGAATCTCGGTCGATCTCCGGGTGGATGTCGCTGAGAAAATAGGCATCATAGAGGCTGCCCCATCGGGCGTTGGCTCCACCGACTGCCATGCTGGCGATATTCACGGGAGTTACCAGTTCAGGACCGTTTTGAGACATCTCAAAGTCCAGTTCCGGAGTGGTCATGGTGAAGGAACTGGGGTCTGCTGATGAAGCTTCTGTTTCCAGAAAACTCTCAGCGACCAAGAACTGCCCCAAATCCGACGCGTCTTTGGCAGCGGAATCAGTGGTGGGCACCCAGCCGGATTGTCTCTTGGTCAGGTAATATTCGTCGATCTTGACTTGCCGCGCTGTCCGCTTCTCCAGCAACTCCAAGTTCTTCGGGCCGAACTTCAGCACCAGGTCGCCAAGTATTTCGAACACCTCATCTGCGGTCTTTCCCGTACCTGGAGCGAGTTCATCCTTCACGAATGAGTAGAGTACGTCATCGATCTCCACGGATGTCCCAGATGGCAGTGTCACGGTCGTCATATTTGGCTCCGTTTTTCTAGTGCAGGCTTTCTGTCCTAGCCGTTAGTCCGCTCAAATTCCTTCATGAATGACACCAACGCTTCCACGCCCTCTTTGGGGAAGGCGTTGTAGATGGAAGCCCTAATACCACCCACTGATCGGTGGCCTTTTAACTCAACCAGCCCCTCGGCGGTGGCTTCGCTGGCAAACTGGGTTTCCAGGTCCGCGGTTGGTAGGTTGAACGTCACGTTCATCCGTGACCGGTTCCCCTGTATCGCATGCCCACGGTAAAACTCGGAAGCGTCAAGTTGTTTGTAGAGCAGGGTGGCTTTTTCTTCGTTCTGGGCCGCCATTTGCTCCAGGCCACCCTGTTGGGCCAGCCATTTCACGACCAAGCCCAACACATATATAGAGAACACCGGCGGCGTGTTGTAGGCGGAATGTCCCTTGCAATGGGTGTTGTAGTTCAGCATGGAGGGCAGGGAATCCGGGCTCCTCTCCAGCAGATCATCCCGTAGCAGTACCAGGGTGACTCCCGCTGCACCCAGGTTCTTCTGAGCGCCGGCGTAGATCAGACCATACTTGCTGACATCGATGGGCTTGCTGAAGATGTTGGAAGAAAGGTCGGCCACCAGGGGGACATTGCCAACCTCCGGTTCCCTGGGCCATTCGGTGCCATAGATGGTGTTGTTTCCGGTGAAATGCACGTAGTCGGCGTCTGGGTCCAGGTTCAGTTCGTCCTGGATCGGAATCCGGTCATGGTTAGTGCTCTCCGTTGACCCAGCAACCCGAACATCGCCGACTTTCTGTGCGTCGATCAAAGCCAGGTTTGCGAAATTCCCCGTAACCAGGTGGTCAGCCTTGCCTCCTGGAGTCAGCAGATTCATGGGCACCATAGAGAACTGGGCCGAGGCGCCGCCCTGAAGGAAGATGATGTGGTAATTATCAGGTATTTCGGCCAGGGCCCGGATGTCGTCTTCTGCCGCCTGGATCATATCTTGGACCGGCTTGGAGCGGTGACTCATCTCCAGTAGAGACATGCCCGAACCGGGATAAGAGACCAGGTCTTTCTGGGCTTCTTGAAGCACCGGAGCCGGTAGTGTTGCCGGACCAGCTGCGAAATTATAGATAGTCATTGATGAACTCTTTGTGTCTATTTATCAGGTTTCACGACTGAACAGGGTTTTATGCTAGCCGACCAAGATTGCTTTGGCAATTTCAGTCCGTCCAATCGGTTCCCATTCCCATAGCAATGAACTGGGGTTGGTTGCTGAAGGCTAGGACGGCTCTTTAAAGCGGTAGCCCACGTTCCAGATGGTTTCGACGAAGGAATGGCCCGGGGATTCCACCTTGGAGCGGAGCCGCCGTATGTGAACATCCACCGTCCTGGTGCCACCCAAGTAGTCGTACCCCCAAATCTGGCTCAACAGCGCTTCTCGGGTATAAACGCGGCCGGGGTTGGAAGCCAGCAAGACCAACAGCTGGAACTCCTTATAGGTGAGCGCCACCCTGCGGCCCGCCACGTTCACTTCATAGCGCTCCAGGTCTATGGAGAGATCGCCGACTCTGAGCAGCTTGGGCCCGGCAGGTCCGGCCACCCGGTATACAGCTAATTTCACCCGGGCGATCAATTCAGCCTCGGAAACAGGACTGACCACCACTTCATCGGGGTTCAGAGATGGGTCGTAATCGGGAAGGACATCCCTGGGCACCGCAGCCAGTACCGGAAGCTTACGATCGTGGCATTCCTCGATGATGTGGCGGGCTTCTACCTGCTCCAACGAAGAAAAATCCAAGAGTACGGCATCCGGAGGGGTACTGCCGTTGTCATCTATCTGATCTATCTCAATGCCGATCTGACATGACATACCAGCGCGATCAATGGTTTCCGCCAATGCGCCTGGTCCGATTCCAAAGCCGGTCAATAAGAATAGGTGATACAAAGGTCTGGGGATTCTCCGGTGCGCCTATCAAATACCAGCAGAAGTATATCAAACAGATCACCCTCCAGAGGCCAATCTCTGCTAATAATCTTAAAGCGATTCGTGGGTGTCTCCAACGGCACAATTGAAGATTGACGCTTAACAGGGGCGCAACTATCATGGCGGTATCCCAGTGTCGGCTAGTCTCTTTAGAGAAAGTTCGGTGATTCGTAGCCGACGTGATTCGGGGTCTATAGGAAGTGAAGCAATGGCCACCCAGACCATTACCGGTTCAGCCCAGGAAGTTCGTGAAAAGATCCGGTCCAACGCCTGGCGGGGTATCACCTCGGGCGTGGCTCCTGGTCACGTTCAGGCCAATCTGGCCATTCTCCCAAAAGAGCTGGCCTTTGACTTTTTACTGTTTTGCCAGCGGAACCCAAAGCCCTGCCCGCTGCTAGAGGTCATAGAACCGGGTCAGGTGGAGCCGGTGCTGACATCAGCCGGCGCTGACATTCGTACCGACGCCTCTGGCTATATGATCTACGAGAACGGCCAGTTGACCGCTGAAGTGGACACGATCGAGGACTACTGGCGCGATGACCTGGTCTCGTTCTTGTTGGGATGCAGCTTCTCCTTTGAGACTGCCATGGTGGATGCCGGGATACCGCTTCGTCATCAACAGACCGGAAACAACGTGGCGATGTACATCACCAACATCGCCACATCTCCGGCCGGTATCTTCTCTGGGCCGATGGTGGTGAGCATGCGGCCAGTCAAGCGAAGTCAGGTGGTCCGCGCCGTCCAGGTCACGTCCCGGTTCCCGGCGACCCACGGCGCTCCGGTGCACATAGGCACTCCCCAAGACATTGGCATCAATAACATCTCCAAGCCTGACTTTGGCGACCCGGTCGAGATCAAGGACGATGAAGAGCCGGTTTTTTGGGCTTGCGGGGTTACACCGCAAGCGGTGGCTCTGAACTGCAAACCTCCGCTGATGATCACCCACGCTCCCGGACGGATGTTCATCACCAACCAGATGGACGCAGACTACGCCATCTTATAAACGCCTGGCTTTGGCTAGGTATCGAGGGTAAAGAATTGGTGGAAATCTCCGAAACCATAGAGGACATTATCCTGTCCCAGGACAAGCGGGGAATGCTGGCGCTCCGCCCGTATCTTCCCGATGATTATTGCTCACAGGCTGCCCAGTTCATCATGGACAATCCTGGAGACGTCATCATCGTGACCGGGTTCTACGTTGTGATGTCTGGGACTCCTGAGACCGACGGTCCTTCCGGTGCGATCGCCATCGGAGAAGCCCTCAAGGCTCTGGGTCGAACCGTCACCTACGTGAGTGACTCATACACCACACCGGTGCTGCAGAAGTACGGCAACGGCTCTCCGGTAATCGAATTCCCCATCGACGACGTGCTAGCCAGTAAGAAGCAGGCCAAGGCAATCTTGGACGAGGTAGAACCTTCGCTGCTGATCTCCATCGAACGCTGCGGCAGGACCCGCGAAGACACCTACCTGAATATGCGCTACGTGGACATCTCACCCCATACTGCCAGGCTGGACTATCTGTTTGACTCTGCTGTCCCCTCTGTCGGCATCGGCGACGGTGGCAACGAGATCGGCATGGGGAACCTGGCAGATGTGATACCCCAGGTTGACTCTCTGCCCGACTATCCGGCCGTGAATCAGGTCGACCGGTTAGTGATAGCCAGTGTCTCCAACTGGGGCGGCTACGGCCTCGTGGCGGCCATGTCTCGCATCACAGGTAAGAACCTGCTTCCTACCGTCGAAGCCGAGACCGCCCTGCTCCACGGCATGGTCGAATCCGGTGTGGTGGACGGCACCACCGGAGACGCCGTGCCCACGGTGGACAATTTCTCTGCCGAGGAGAACGGTGAACTGCTGGCGCGACTGCACCGAGCCGTGACAACTAGCCAGTAGAACGGTCCATCAATCTACCGAAATCTGATTTATCGAGAGGTCCTCAACAATGTTGATCGTGGACGCACAGGTACACCTCTGGGCAGATAACCTCCCAGCCAACCCGGGGCACAGACAGATCCCAAACTTCTTGACCGATGACCTGCTCAAAGAGATGGACGAGAGCGGCATCGACGCGGCGATCATCCACCCACCAGGTTGGGACCCGAACTCGGACTCGCTGGCCTTGGACGCGGCCAAGAAACATCCGAATCGACTTTCAATCCTGGGAAAGATTCCACTTGAGAAACCGGAAAGCCATTCATTGGTTGCCGGTTGGATAGACCAACCGGGCATGCTCGGTTTCAGGTTCTCTTTCACCCAACCGCACCAGAAGTCCTGGCCCACGGACGGCACCATGGACTGGATGTGGCCCGAAGCTGAGAAAGCCGGAATCCCAGTGGCATTGATGGCTTCAGGGTTTGTGCCTTGGGTCGGTGAGATTGCCGAACGGTATCCAAACTTGAAGCTTATCGTCGACCATCTAGGCCGGTTGAGTGGAGCCAAGGATGCAGAGGCGTTCGAGTCTTTGCCTGATATGTTAGCGTTGGCCAAGTATCCCAACGTTGCGATCAAGGCCACGGGAGCGCCCAGCTATTCCAGCGGGGCCTATCCGTTCAACAGCATCCATGACTATCTGCACCAGATATTTGACGCCTTTGGTCCGGAGCGCATGTTCTGGGGCACCGACATCACCCGCATGCCCTGTTCCTGGAAGCAGTGCGTGACCCTCTTCACCGAGGAGCTGCCCTGGCTCACCGGCAAAGACCTGGACCTGGTCATGGGTGAGGCTGTCTGTAACTTCTTGGGGTGGGACATCAAGTAGGTTCTCGGTGGCTGATCACTCCCAGAAATTCACCCTGAATGGCATCTAAGGGTCTCTTTGCTTCGGTGAAGGATTATTCCAGCTAGCAACGAGATTCTTCGGCTGCGGCCTCAGAATGACAGGTTAAAAAAAGAAAGGGCACGGTTAAACCGTGCCCTTTCTTTTTCGCCTACCTTGGGGGAGTGTAATCGGGAATTAAGCTTCAGCCGGTTCCTCTTCTGGGGCGGCTAGGTCTTCGGGCATGAGGTCTCCCGGGCCGATGATCTTTTCTTCCAGGGCCAGTAAGCGGCGTAGTTCAAAGATCTCGTCCCGGAACTGGGCCGCTTTCTCGAATTGGAGACCCTTGGCCGATTCCTTCATCTGAACTTCCAGGTCCTTGACCACCTTGAACATATCGGTGCGGGACATCTCTTTCCGCACTACGTTGTAGCGGGTGCGGTTCTCGGCGATGGCCTTTATGCCCTCGGTGATATCGTGCACCTCTTTCTGGATGCTCATGGGCTCGATGCCATGCTGTTTGTTGTGGTCACCCTGGATGGACCGACGGCGGTTGGTCTCGTCGATGGCCTTCTGCATGGAATCGGTCATCCGGTCGGCATACATGATCACGTGCCCACTGGAATGACGGGCAGCCCTACCGATGGTCTGAACCATGGAGGTCTCGGAGCGGAGGTAGCCCTCTTTGTCTGCGTCCAGAATCGCTACCAGACTGACTTCCGGCAGGTCCAATCCTTCCCGAAGAAGGTTGATACCAACGATGACGTCATAGACGCCCATCCGTAGGTCACGCAGTATCTCGATTCGGTCTAGAGTCTGGATGTCCGAATGGAGGTAGGTGTTGCGAATTCCCATTTCCGACAGGTAATCGGCCAGTTCCTCAGCCATGCGTTTGGTGAGGGTGGTCACCAGTATCCTCTCGGATTTTTCCACCCGGTCTCTGATCTCCTGGAGCAGGTCGTCGATCTGGCCTTCTGTAGGCTTAACCTCCACCGTCGGGTCAAGCAGCCCAGTGGGCCTGATCACCTGTTCCACCACCGTGCTGCTGCTCTGCAATTCAAAGGGGCCAGGCGTGGCTGACACGTACACCACCTGGTTGATGTGCTCCTCATATTCTTCGAAGTTCAACGGCCGGTTATCCAGGGCCGACGGCAAGCGGAACCCAAAGTCCACCAGGGTGGATTTTCGGGACATATCGCCCCGGTACATCCCCCGAACCTGGGGCAGGGTCATGTGGGATTCATCCACAAACATCAGGTAATCTTCTGGGAAGTAGTCCAACAGCGTCCAAGGGGCGCTTCCAGCTGGCCGCTGAGACAAATGGCGGGCGTAGTTCTCAACACCCGAGCAAAATCCGGTCTCCTGAAGCATTTCCAGATCGTAATGGGTCCGGCTTTCCAGCCGCGCGGCTTCTAGTATCTTGCCAGCTTCTTTCAGTTCTTCGAGACGCACCACCAGCTCTTCTCTGATTCCGTTTACCGCCAGTTCCAGCTTCTCTTTGGAGGTTACGAAGTGGTTGGCTGGGTAAATGGAAACCTGGGTCAGATCATCGAGCAGTTCGCCGGTCAGCGGATCTATCCTGACGATCCGCTCAACGTCATCACCGAAGAACTGGATGCGCACTGCCGCCTCTTCGTAGGCAGGCACCAACTCCAGGGTGTCGCCGCGGATTCGGAACTTGGCCCGGGCCAGGTCCATGTCGTTGCGCTCATACTGCATGTCCACCAATTGGCGAACCAAGTGGGTGCGATTTCGGGTCTCGCCCACTTTGACCTGGGCCACCAGGTTGAAGTAGTCGTTTGGGTCACCAAGACCGTAGATGCAGGAGACCGAGGCCACGATCAGGACATCGCGGCGGGTCAACAACGAGGTTGTGGACGACAGCCGGAGCTTGTCCAGCTCCTCATTCACACTGGAGTCTTTTTCTATGTAGGTGTCCGATTGCGGGACATAGGCCTCGGGTTGGTAGTAATCGTAATAGGAGACGAAGTACTCAACCGCGTTGTGTGGGAAGAACTCCTTAAATTCAGAAGCCAATTGGGCAGCCAGGGTCTTGTTGTGGGCCATCACCAGAGTGGGACGCTGCACCTGCTGGACGATATTGGCCATGGTGAAGGTCTTGCCGCTGCCGGTGACACCCAACATTGTCTGGCGTGATGCGCCCTTTTCCACACCCTCGGAGAGTCGGGCAACGGCGGCGGGTTGGTCACCGGTCATGCCAAATTCAGAGACCAACTCAAACTTGCGATCCTCTGGTTGGATGTTCGAGTTCCAGGTCTTCTGGATCTCTTGGCCGGCATCGGCCCATTTTTTTCCGCGAGCGGAGGTTGCCATCTCTTAGTGAGTCCCTTCGTAGATGATTCGTGTGGCTATTATATAAGGGGAATTCGGAAGGCGCACGTCCAACCTGTCAAACGGGTCGACTATTACACGGCCAGGTATTCTTGTTCTCCCACTACCCATGCTGTGTACAGTGCGATTCCGTTTCTACGACCTATATATGTAACTGAGTTCGGCTCAGTAGATTTCCCAAAAAGTTCTACAAAATTCCTATAGTTTTCGAATCGAGCATGCTCCTGACTAAATGAATGTACAAGCATGACCGCCGTGGTTGCACAGAACCGCTCCGCCTCGATTAAAGCGGAGGCAGTCCTGTGGAGTAATTGATACCAAATGTGGTCAACCCGCTTTCGGGAGAGGCCAAGGCGTTTTCGAAGATCAGCAAGCCTTACCCTCTTACCAGGTGACCCATCTTTAAGCCAATCA
>PCAH01000077.1 GCA_002730485.1 Dehalococcoidia bacterium
GCTCAGCGTCGTTGCGACTGGCCATTTACCAACCCCCTGTCGGACGTTTATCTATTTATCTAATTCTATATCTGAGAATTAGCCTTCTGCCCTGGCTTTATTCATCACTTCCACCAGTTCTTGAACGCTGTCGGCTGAACCCTTCAGGGCGGCCTGTTCGTCGGCCGTCAGCTTGATCTCCATGACCTGTTCCATGCCACCGGCTCCCAACTTTACGGGAACGCCGACACAGAGGCCATTGATGCCGAACTCGCCTTCCAGGTAGGCGCAGGCAGGGAGGATGCGCTTCTTGTCCAAGAGGACGGCTTCAACCATCTGGGTGATGGCAGCTGAAGGAGCGTAGTAAGCGCTGCCCTCTTTCAGCAGTTCAACGATCTCGCCGCCGCCGCCGCGGGTGCGCTTGACCAATTGGTCGATCTTCTCTTCGGCCATCAGTTCGCCGAGGGGGATACCGCCCACGTTGGTGAACCGGACCAGTGGCACCATATCGTCGCCGTGGCCACCGAGCACGAAGGCCTGGATGTCTTCCACAGAGACGTTCAGCTCCTCGGCGATGAAAGTGCGGAAGCGGGCGGTGTCTAGCACGCCGGCCATCCCGAACACCCTGTTCCTGGGGAATCCGCTGGTCTCATAGACGTTCTGGACCATGGCATCTAGAGGGTTGGTTACCGGCATGATGATGCAGTTGGGGGAGTACTTGACCACCTGCTCAGTCACCGAAGAGGTGATGCGCATGTTGGTCAGCAGCAGGTCGTCTCGGCTCATTCCAGGGCGGCGAGCGATACCGGCGGTGATGACCACCACGTCGGAATCGGCGGTTGTTTCGTAGCCATTGCTGCCCACGATCTTGGCGTCGGTGCCCATCACTGGGGCCGACTCCAGCATGTCCAGTGACTTACCCTGGGGTAGGTCTTCTACCACGTCTACCAGCACTACGTCAGCGTAGCCCAGTTGGTGAATCCGCTGCGCGGTGGTGGCGCCCACGTTGCCTGCGCCGACAACCGTTACCTTGCTTTTCATCTTTGGATCGCTCCTCTCTTAAAAACTTCGATTGAAAACCTCCCTGGCGGGAGAAATCCCCCCAAATATCCCTCAGTTAAGGGAGGCGATGGGGGGATTTTGATGGTTCCTAAATCCGAAATAATTATACATGTGAACTGGGCGTGACGGTACCCCTGGCCCACGACTGGCTGGCAAGGGTATCCCAGGATGGAAGTAATGGGTATCTTAAAAGAGTTCTAAGCGCTGAGTTTCTGGTAGATCTGGACACGGTGCCGGTAGCAGTCGGCCACGTATACCTTGCCGTCATCCTCAACGTGGACCGACACCGGACGGTAGAAACGACGCTTGGGTTCGATGTTGTGGACGGCCAGCTCCAGCTTTGCTTCGATATCCGGGCTGGCGTCCAGGAAATTCCTGGCCCACTTGGACATGCCCCCGTGGCCGATGAGAACGTCTTTGAACGTTCCTTGGGAGTCGAAGACTTGGACGCGGTCATTCATCCAATCGCAGACGTAGATGTCACCGGTCGAGTCGACGGCAATGCCGTTGGGGCGGTTGAACTGCCCCTCGCCGTCACCGGAACTGCCAAAGGTCATGAGGAACTTGCCGTCGGCATCAAACTTCTGGATGCGGTCATTGCGCCAGTCGCTAATATAGACATCTCCGGCCTGGTCAATGGTGATGCCCCAGGGCATGTGGAATTGACCTTCCGCCTCGCCAAGGGAACCCCATTCAGAGATGAACTCCCCATCTGAGGTGAGAACCTGCACCCGGTGGTTCAGGGTGTCCACAACATAAAGGTTGCCGCTGGGGCCAAAGGCCAGGCCGGACGGGCGGTCGAATTCGCTGGGGCCGCTGCCCTGCTGGCCGAATCGCCTGGAGAATTTTCTTTCTGTATCGAAGATGCTGATGCGGTGCGAATTTTCGTCGGCGACGTAGACCTCACCCGCCTGGCTGAAGGCGATGTCGGCGATCCAGATAAACTCTCCGGGTTCTTCACCCCAGGTGCCGAACTGGTCTAGGAAGTCGCCGTCTCTAGTGCATCTGGAGACCCGCACACCCTCCGGCTGGTTCGGGTTGGCCCGGCAGGCCACGTAGAGCATGCCGTCGGGGCCGACAGTCACCGACACCGGGCCACTGAAGCCAGGGCCAGCCGGTGACAGCAGACCAATCACGCTGTGATATGTGTACAGTCCATGGGTGGAAATGGGGTCTTGAGTCTCGGTGGTCATTTCTCTCTGAGTTACCCTTAGGCGAACTGGTATTCTCGGGTTGAACCAATCATCTTCATAGTATGAAGCACTGTGTTCTCGACAGACTCTCGGTCCTCCGGGCTGCCAGCCACCAGTCCGCTGCGCTGTTCAAGCATCGTCCGAATCTGCCCGCCCAGGTGCTCTTTGTTCTTTTCGTGGAGCTGGACATGACCCATCAACTCCAGGCACCCGTCAATGATGGAGATCGGGTCTAGCTCGGTGGTGCGGTCCAAGAGGGCGTCCACCATGGCCCGAACTCCGGGCTGTTCGATGTTTCCGACCTGATCGGCCACGAAATTGACTCTTTCCACCAGGCTGCCGCTGTCGATCCACTCTTCGCCGGTGTGCCAACCCTCCACTGAGGGCGGGTTGAGCAGGTCCTGACCCATGTAGCGGCAGCCGAGGGTTGTTTCAAATATGGTCCGCTTGGGGAACTTGAAATCACCCAGTAGGTGGAGGGTGCCCACCACAACTTCGGCCGGACTTTTCACCTTGGCGAAGCGGGCTTCCTGGGACTTGAAGTGGTCAGAATTGAACAGAACGCGCAGCATGGAGCGGATGTTGTAGTCGGAGCGGAAGTACTCGCCTTCCAGCATCTTGATCAGTTCAGGGTTGCCTGGCGGGGTGTGCTGCCAGGCTGGAACCTGGGGCTCGTCGGCGACAAAGAAGTTGTAGAGGTGGCGGGAGATGAAACGGGCGGTGGCCGGCTGCTTCACGATGATATCGATGATGTCTTCGCCATTGAAGTTGCCGGTCTCCCCCTGGAAGGTCTTCAAACCGTCGTCATGGTCTTCCGGGATGTACCGGAACTGCCAGGGAAGCTTTCCGAAGGGAAGGGAGGACACATTGTCGTCGTCGATGGTCCAGCCGGTGAAAGCCCGGGCTGCTTCTTTGACATCTTCTTCCGTGTAGTTCTCCTTGCCGTCCATTCCCACGCCCATGGAGAACAATTCAAGCAGTTCACGGCCCCAGTTTTCGTTGGGGGCGCCATTGTGGTTGAAGTTGTTGTCCAGCCAGAAGATCATGGCTGGGTCTTTGGCCAGACCTAACAGCAGGTCCCTAAAGTTGCCCAGGCCGTCTTCGCGGAACATGTCTATCTGGTTGAGGATGGTCTTCTCATGGAGCACCTTGGCCAGGCCGGTGGCGAAAACACCGTGCCAGAACAGGGCGATCTTTTCCTGCAGGGGACGGGGGCCGGCATAGGCGTTCATCCGGTAGACAAACTCGGTCAGTGCGCCCTCGATGTTGCGGCTTTCCTTCCAGTCTATGAAGTACCGCTCCAGAACGTCTTCCTCGATGCCCGGTTGCTGCTCTGGGTGAAGGATCTCTTCAACGGCGTCCTCGTAGCCCAAATCGCAATAGCGGTCCAGCTCCTGAAAGGTTGCGCCAAACCCGGAGCGGCGCAGCAGGTGTGCCATGAGAGCCCTATCTGTCCCAGCCATAGTCATAAGTCTCCTGGGAGATCAACGGCTGACCCTGTTCCTCAGCATCAGCCGATCATATTTCTTGAAGATTGCGAGGCTAAACGAAGTCTAGCTGTTCGAACTTGCCGCCGACGATCGGTGTGGCGTCCAGCCCCAGCCATTTCTCGGCCACGGTGCCGTAGACGCCCCGGAAGTCGAAGTTGTGCTTCAGGTCACCCTCTTCCAGGTGTTCCGGTGCCAGGGACGGGTACTCGCTGTAGATGCCGCCCTTCACCGGGTCGCCGATGGCCATGGACAGTCCGCCAGCGCCGTGGTCGGTGCCGGAACCGTTGTCTTTAACGCGGCGTCCGAACTCGGTGAACAGGTAGATCAGGACATTCTCCGAGGTGTTGTGCTCCCGCAGGTCTTCGTAGAAGTCGTCGATGGCCAAAGATAGGCTTTCCAGCAACGCTTTGTGCGTTGGGGCCTGGTTGGCGTGGGTGTCGTAGCCAGGTTGCTGGGTGTAGAAGATGCGGGTGCCTAGATTGGCAGTCAGCACCTTGGCGATGCCTTTTAGATTGCGGCCAATCACCGAGTCGTTGTACTCGACGCTGGACTGATACATGTCTGGGACGGTCTTCAGGATGTCAGCGCCTTTAAGAGCGTCCAGGCCAGTGGAACCGAGATAATCCATCACATGGCCGGTGCCTGCGATGGGTGAATACATCCTCGAAAAGAGATCGAGGGCCTGCGCCCGTTCGTCTTCGGCGGTGATTCCGGTCAGGACACCGTAGGTTTCGAGCACTGCGACCGAGGCAACAGGAACTCCGGTCAGGGCCATGGCTCGGGGGAGCCCGCGGCCAAAGTTGACTCCGGTGAGGACGTTTTCAGCATTGGGATCCAGGTCTCTGATTGCCCTGCCCAGCCAGCCCTCATCGCCGACCTTCTCCGGCTCGCACGTGTGCCAGATGTCCATGGAGCGGAAGTGGGACCGGTTGGGGGTGGGATAGCCCACACCATTGATCAGGGCCACTTTGCCCTGGTCATAGAGGTTCTTGATTCCAGTCAAAGCCGGGTTCAAAGCCAAGCCCTGGTCGATGGGCAGCATATCCTCTTGGGCGATCCCGACAGTGGTACGGTTGTCGTAGTAGAGCGGGTTCTCGTAGGGGATGACCGTGTTCATATAGTCGTTGCCGCCGGTCAGCTGGACTACAACCAAGATCGGGTCTTTGTTGGTAGAGGTCAACTTTGTGTCTCCTGCCGGGTTGTTGGCTACGTGACAGTGGTCGAATGTATTGGCTCGATTCTACCAGGCTGAGGCTTCCACGTCAGCGGTGGCCGTCAGAAACAGCGCCGGATTGTTGCGATTTGCGATTGCGTTAAACATAGTTTCCCCTTCTAATCTTTACAGTTTGCCGACTCCGTTCGATCGACGAAGTCAATATGGAATCTGTGATGTATCGAAGGTCTCAGATCGGGAGTCTGAAGGCACCCCAAAGATGCCGCAGAGAAGGCTATCGGTGCCTGAACCCCATCTCAATTACCGAATGGCCCTGATTTGGGTGGGTCTAATCTAACGGTTTATAAAAGCCGAAAGAACCTTACACCCGCGTCCCAGTCGGAAAAGGGAAACGGGAAGAGGAAAACGGGATAAAGGGGCGGTCATCCCCCTAGCTGGCTGGCTAAATCCTCGGGTGTGGTTACTGGGAGTTGGCAGGCGTAGTTCTGGCAGACGTAGGCCGTAGGTTTGCCGTCGATCATGCCTCGGCTTTCTAGCAATGGCAGTCCGTAATCACCTTCCGATTCCGCTCCCACCAGAACCTTGTTTGGATGGAAGGCTCCGTTGACGGTCTGTAGCAGCGCCTCAGTGGCCGGGTCGTTGTGGGGGCCGATTATCACCACTTCCTTGGGCGACGACACGTAGAAATCCAAGGCGGCCAGCCAGTGACCGGTTCCGGCGGGAGCCCGGCCCATCAGTTCTTTGAGGGTCCTGAGCGGAGTGGCTGCTTTTGTGCGATAGTCCTCATTTCCGGTAATGACCGACAGCTTAAGAAGCATGTCAGTGGCCACCGATCCGCCACACGGCTGGGCGTTGTCCAGTACGTCGCGGGGTCGGACCACAAGTTGGTCATGTTCGGCGCTGGTGTCGTAGAAGCCGCCCACCTCGTCGTCCCAGAACAGTTCAATCATCCGGTCGGCCAGGCTTCTTGCCTCCGTGAGCCACCTCTGGTCAAAGGTGGCTTCATACAGGGCAAGCAGGCCGTCGGCGACGAATGAATAGTCCTCAAGGTAACCAGGCAGCTTGGCCTGGCCAGCCCGATAAGTTCTCAAGAGTTTCTCGTCAGGGCGCATGGTCTCCAGCAGGAAATTGGCGTTCTTGATCGCCACGTCCAGGTAGTCAGGACGCTCCAGCGCAGCTCCTGCCTCTGCAAAACTGCGCAGCATCATGCCGTTCCAGGACGCCAGGACTTTGTCGTCCTGAAGTGGATGTACCCGTTTCTCCCGCTCATTAAGCAGCGCCTGTTTACCTCGTTGGACGACATCCACCAAACGCTTAAGCTCGATGCTGTTTTTGCTGGCATAATCTGACGCTTTTCGGCTGATGTTGAGGATGTTACTGCCTTCGAAGTTGCCTTTATCAGTCACCCCAAAGAACCCGCTGAAGACGCCCGCTTCATCTCCCAAAACAGCTTCAATCTCTGACGGCGTCCAAACGAAGAACTTGCCCTCTTCTCCTTCGCTATCGGCATCCGTTGCCGAGTAGAACCCTCCCTCCGGCCCGGTCATCTCCCGCAGGATATAGTCGAGGGTTTCTTCGGCGATGCGGCGGTACATGCCTCGTCCGGTGGCTTGGTGGGCGTGGAGATAGAGTCTCGCCAGCAGAGCGTTGTCGTAGAGCATCTTCTCGAAGTGGGGCACCAGCCAGTAGGCATCCACCGAGTATCGGGCGAAGCCGCCAGCAATCTGGTCGTAGATGCCGCCGCGGGCCATCTTCTCCAGGGTCAGGTTCACCATCTCCAAGGCGCGGTCGTTGTAGCCGTGGCGGTAGTAACGGAGCAGCACCTCCAGGTTCATGGCCTGGGGGAATTTGGGCGCTGTCCCGGTGCCGCCGTTTTGGTAGTCGAAGTTGGTGGCCAGGGTTGTGTAGGCCTCATGGAAAGTGTCGACGGTGACCGGTTCGTCGCCGATGGGCATCTGCCCGGTCCGGCCCATCTGTGAGGTGATCTGGCCGGTGACCCGGTCGATCTCGTCGCGGCTGTTGTGATAAGAACGCGCTATCAACTCCAATAGCCTGGGGAATCCTGGCATGTTGAACCTGTCCACCGGCGGAAAGTAGGTTCCGCCGTAGAACGGTTGGCAGTCGGGGGTGAGGAAGACGGTCATGGGCCAACCGCCGCTGCCGGTCAGCATCTGCACCGCCTCCATATACACGGCGTCCAGGTCTGGCCGTTCTTCGCGGTCTACTTTGATGCTGACGAAGTGGTCGTTCATCAACTGAGCGATCTCCTCGTTCTCAAAGGACTCCCGCTCCATTACGTGGCACCAGTGGCAGGCCGAATAGCCGATGCTGAGCAAAATGGGTTTGTCTTCGTCCTTGGCCCGCTGCAGGGCCTCGTCGCCCCAGGGGTACCAGTCCACCGGGTTATTGGCGTGCTGCAAGAGATAGGGGCTGGTCTCGGAGCTCAATCTATTGGGCATGGTCCACCTATATGAAAACCGCAAATAGCGGGAAAATTCTGAGTGATCAGAGTCAGCATATTGTCGGCGATATCCAAACCGAACGCCAGAGTATTTGCCAATCAGATACCTGGGTGTGTTAAAGCTCGGTATACTGCAAGACAGGAATACTTGTAAGCATTAGAGGTGAATCAGATGGCTGATCCAAAAGTCGTGTGCATCACAAACCTGGATTCAGAGCTCAGGGAGTTGGTAACCGATCAATCGCTGCCAGGCATGGACGTGATCTCAGAGTCTCTGAGCGCCGACGAAGGCGAGTTGATGGAATTGGTTTCCGATGCGGATTACATGATCATCTGGCCGGCCCATATCTCTGACGACATCTTGCGCGCTGCCAAGAAGTGCAAATTGGTGCAATGCCTGAGCGCTGGTTACGATAAGATCAACTTGAAACTGGCCGCTGAGTTGGGAATCGGGGTGGCCAACAATGGCGGCGCCAACAGCGTGGCCGTGGCAGAGCACACCATGATGCTGATATTGGGTTCACTGAAGAAGATGGTTGTTAAAGCCAACCTGGTTGCTGCCGGCGGTTGGCGGGCCAGCAGGGACAGACGCCCTGATGTGTTCGAGTTTGAGGGCAAGGCGTTGGGTCTCATCGGCATCGGCAACATAGCCAAGCGGGTGGCGAAACGGGCCCGGGCTTTTGACGCCAACGTCCAATACTACGACAGGTTTGCCCAGCTTTCTGCGGATGAAGAAAAAGAGCTGGGCGTGAAGTCGGTAGGCTTTGAGGAACTGCTCAGGAGCTCGGACGTGGTCAGTCTCCACGTGCCGCTGACCGCTGACACCCGCAACATGATTGCCGAGGAACAACTGGAAATGATGAAGCCCACTTCTGTGATCATCAATACCAGCCGAGGCGGAATCATCAACGAAGAGGACTTGGCCGAAGCGCTAAAAGTCGGCGTTATTTCCGCCGCAGGGCTGGACGTGTTGGACGAAGAACCGCCGCCTTCCGGTCACCCTTTAATCGGTTTGGACAACGTAATCATCACGCCCCATACTGCCGGGCCGACTCTGGAGTCCATCCCCAAACGTGCCGCCAACGCCTTCGAAAACATCCAACGCGTAATCGACGGCGGCCAACCATCTTGGACCGCCGAGTTCGGGAATAGCGGGTAGGAAACCCTACTCGCCATCCCCCGTGGGAATCTGTGATTTTTCGGCGAGCTTGGTCATGAACTCATTGAGGGGCATTGCGCCTAGGTCGTCGCCGTCGCGGTTGCGGACGGCTACGGCGTTGGCTTCCGCTTCCCGGTCTCCAGCCACCAGCATGTAGGGCACTTTCTGCATCTGGGCGGTGCGTATCTTCTGCCCCATGCGCTCGCCGCGGGTGTCCACTTCCACTCTGAACCCGGCGGCTGACATGGTGGCCGCGACCGACTCGCAGTACTCGATGTGCCTGTCAGCAATTGGTATCAGCACCGCTTGAACCGGGGCCAACCAAAGCGGGAACGCGCCTCCGTAATGCTCTATCAGCACACCCAAGAAACGCTCCATGGAGCCAAGGATAGCCCGGTGGACCATGTAGGGTTGGCTGCGTCCGCCTTCGGCATCCTGATAGGTCAGGTCAAACCGCTCCGGCAGGTTGAAGTCGAACTGTACCGTGGTGCACTGCCAGGCGCGGCCCAGGGCGTCGGTGATGTTGATGTCGATCTTGGGGCCGTAAAACGCTCCGCCGCCGTCGTCGACTGTGAATGGCAGCCCCCGTTTTTCCAGGGCTCCCTTCAGGGACTCGGTGGCGTGCTCCCACATGTCCAAGTCACCGACGTACTTCTCCGGCCTGGTGGATAGCGCGATGGAAAAATCCTTGAACCCAAAGGCGTCCAGAAGTTCAAAGGTAAGTTCCAAGACACCACCAACCTCGTCTTCCACCTGGTCTGGTGTGCAGAAGATATGGGCGTCGTCCTGGGTGAAGCCGCGCACGCGCATCAGGCCGTGCAAGACGCCGCTGCGCTCGTAGCGGTAAACAGTACCTAACTCGGCGAACCGTAGCGGCAACTCCCGGTAGCTGTGCAGCGCCGAGCGGTAGATCTGGATGTGGAACGGGCAGTTCATGGGCTTTAGGTAGTACTGCTGTTCGTCCACTTCCACCGGAGCAAACATATTGTCCGAGTAGAAATCCAAATGGCCGCTGGTCCCCCATAGTTGGGCCTTGCCGATGTGGGGTGAGTAGACGACGTCGTAGCCCAGCCGGTAGTGCAGGTCTTTCCAGTAGTCCTCCACCAGGGAGCGGACCCGGCCTCCCTTGGGATGCCAGACGATCAGTCCAGGACCAATCTCGTCATGGACCGAATATAGATTCAACTGCCGACCCAGAGTTCTATGGTCGCGGCGTTCAGCCTCTTCCAGCCGTTCCAGATGGGCGGCCAAGTCGTCTTCAGAGTCCCAGGCTGTGCCGTAGATGCGCTGCAGCATGGGGCGTTTTTCATCGCCGCGCCAGTAGGCTCCAGCCACGCTCAGCAGCTTCATGGCCGGGATGTCTGCAGTGCCGGGCACGTGGGGGCCCTGGCACAGGTCCACGAACTCGTCGTGCCGGTAGATGGAGATAGTCGCGTCTTCGGGAAGACCTTCGATCAACTCCATCTTGTAGGGCTGATCTGAGAACATCGTCTCGGCTTCGGCCCGGCTCAGGTCTTCCCTCTTGAACTCGTGGGCGGCCTTGATGGTGTCGTTCATCAGTTTCTCGATCTCCTCCAGGTCCTCTGGAGTGAAGGGTCGAGAAACTTCAAAGTCGTAGTAGAACCCGTCCTGGATGGGCGGGCCGATGCCCATCTTGGCCTCTGGGAATAATTTCAGGACGGCGTCGGCCATCACGTGGGCGGCCGAGTGGCGCATGGCGTGGCGGTGGGCTTGGGCTTCATCTACGCCATCTATATCTAGGGAGCCGTGTTCTAACATCGTACCTACTCTGGGTCAGTGGACTGGGATTTCAAGGCGGCGACGAAATCGGCCGCGCAGGCACCATTATAGCTTACAGAGGGCGTCAAACATCAGGGCTTTAACCCCTGATGTTTGACGATCAGGATCGTTCAGCGTGAGAGTCTGCCGGGTATCTAACCCGCCATATCAAGGAATAGTTCTCGCCACTGCCTGGTCTTGATGGAACTCACGACGTGTTCCCTGATGTTTATCAGGTAGGTCCCGGTGACTAGCACCGTCAATAGTAGGCAGAGACCGACCTGCTGAGCGCCCTGTCCAGTTACCCACAGCAGTACGTTGAGCAGCACAAACCCGAACGCCGCGCCAAGCACCACGTTTCGCAGTAGCAGCATCACGAGGATACTGGGGCCAGCGGTGATGGCCGTGAGCCAGGGGACGATGACCAAAGAGATGCCAAAGATCGCCGCCGCTCCCTTGCCGCCCCTGAAATTCAAGAACACGGGCCAGTTGTGACCGGCGACAACCAGAGGGGTGGTTAAGAACAATACCCAGTCGTCGGCGCCGACGAGCCGGGGCACCACCACGGCCAATACACCCTTGGCCATGTCCACCAGGAGAACTGCAATCCCGGCAGGTATCCCTGCTTGGCGGTAGGTGTTTAAAGCACCCACGTTGTGGCTGCCACCTTCCCGTATATCCTGACCTTTTAGCCAGCGCACCAATATGTAGGCCGTTGGGATCGACCCAAGGAAGTAGGCGCCGAGGGCCAGAGATATCACGACGATTGTTTCAGTGATCATTTGGTGGATTCTGTCATAAGAAAGTCCTTAACCAGAATAACCTGGGCTGAGACACGAAAGCCAATGCAGGTTTTGGATTTGAAGTACACACATGGTCCACTCATGGATATAATGACCGGCATCTAGATTGGCCAACGACGTGGTAGTGGAGAACGCATGGCTACCCAACAAGACCTTGAAGCATTCTCGACCCAGGTGACCTGCCCCGACGACTTTGACGATTTCTGGACCGGCACACTGGAGCAGCTAGCCCAAATCTCGCTCAAGCCGGTGGTCACCGCCGAGCAGATTCGCAGCAACGAAGACGTCCATGTCTTCAGCGTCACCTTTTTGAGCCTGGGTGGACTGGAGATATCAGCCTGGTACAGTCTGCCAGCGAAGGGGGACGGGCCCTTTCCGGCCATCGTTAATTTCCCCGGGTATAAATCGGAACCGCCGGTGCGCCGTGACTGGGGTAGGAAGGGCGTGGCTGTGCTGTCGGTGGCGGTGCGGGGCAAACTCAAGAGCAGTTCTGAGTTCAACCCGGGCTACCCTGGATTGCTTACCTCGGGATTGGAAAGCAAGGAGACCTACGGGTACCGGGGAGTCATCTCCGACTGTGTGCGTGCAGTCGATTTCCTTCATTCCCGACCGGAGATAGACCCAGAGCGGATTTATGCGTGCGGCAGCAGCCAGGGCGGTGGACTGACCCTGATCACTTCGGCGCTGCGACCCGAGATCAAAGCAGGTGTGGCCGGATATCCATTCCTGTGCTGCTATCCAGAGGCCATGACCATGTTCCGGTCCTACCCCTACGATGAACTGGCCTGCTATGCGAGGGCTTACCCGGATGATGAAGAACAGATGCTGGAGACATTACGATACTTTGATGCAGTGAACTTCGCCCCCAGGATCAACTGTCCCATGGTCGTCGGGATCGCCCTGGACGATGAAGTCTGCCCTCCGGAGACCAGCTACGCGGCCTACGATGCCTTGACCGCCCACAAAGAACTCTGGCTGTTCCCCAACTCCGGCCATGGTAACGCCCACGACTACCCCAAGCAGGAGCGGGCCTGGTTGGAGGATCAGATCGGTGTTACGGCGGCCACCTCATGATGGGATCATCGGACCAGTTCTGGAAACAGACCGAGGCGATATTGGCGGAAAGACCTGCTGAAGTTCAAATCCACCGGGACCCTTTCTACTCCCAACCGGAATGGGACGTCTATCAGATGCGTTACCGGTCGGTCGGCGGCTACTGGCTCTTTGCCTGGCTGTCGGTCCCTAAAGGAGAAGAGACATATCCGGCCATAGTACGGATGCCCGACTACGGGAGCGTCCATGACATTGTCTACACGTCGCTGCGAGAGCGGGCGGTGGTGATGAACCCCACCTACCGGGGGCAGCGACAGAGCGACCAGTCCTTCCATGCTGAGTACCCGGGCCTGCTTACGGAAGGGATAGAAGACCCGGAGACCTACGTCATGCGCAAGGTGTTTGCCGATGCCCTCCGAGGTTACGACGCGCTCTTCGAGCAGAACGTTGGCCACGTTGGGAAGACAGCCCTGATCGGCGCTGGCCTGGGCGGGTCATTGGCCCTGGCGGTGGCGGCTCGACGCGGGTTGGTGGACGCAGTTGCTGCCAACACTCCCATGGCTCTGGGTAACCCCGCTTCTATTGCTCCGGGACTCGCCTATCCGTTGGCGGAATTGGACGACTACTTGCGTATGGCTCCCGAATCACGGGATGCCGTTATCGAGAGCACCGCTGTGTTGGACCCGCTGCATACAGCCAGCCAGGTTGTGGCACCGGTGCTGCTCAGCGTGGGCATCAACGACACAGGGTCCTGCCCGCTGGCCTTTGGTGAAGAGTTGGCAGGGTTGATCCATCGCTGTGATCTTCGGGTCTATCACGGAGCATCCGAAGGCGGCGGCCATGAACATGCTCAGATACAGCTCTCCTGGCTGTCGGACAAGCTGGGGCTTGGGTAGGGATCTCTGACCTAAACCAGCCCTGACGGCTGGGGTTGAATCGGGACTGGCTGATATAATCAAGGCAGCTTGGGGCGAGGAATCACGCCTTTCATCGAGCTTAAGACGCCAATAACCACCACTGGAGATAACAACGGTCATGGAGCAACTTAAACAACACCTATCGACCCTCAACGAGAAGATCGTGTCAGTGGTGGAGCGTCTTTGACCTGGCCAATAAAGAAGACGCCATAAGCGTCATGGAGCGCGAGGCGGCAGAACCAGGTTACTGGGATGACCACCAATCCGCGCAGGTGAAAATGCAGCAACTGACTCGCCTGAAGGACACTGTGAGCCTTTGGCGGGGAATGGAATCCGGCTCAAAAACCCTGGTTGAATTAACCGAGATGGCCCTGGCCGAGAACGACACCTCCTTGTTGGAGCAGCTGGAAGCCGAGTCTCAAGACCTGAGTGAGAAGCTGGCCCGAGAAGAGGTTAACCTGACCCTCTCCGGACCCTACGATGACCGACCAGCCATTGTCTCCATACATGCCGGCGCAGGCGGCACCGACGCACAGGACTGGGCAGAGATGCTGCTCCAGATGTATTGCCAGTGGGCAGAGAACGGAAAGCGACCCCTGAACGTGATGGACCTGTCCTACGGAGAGGAAGCCGGGTTGCGGGGCGCTACTCTGGAGATTGGCGGTGCCCATGCGTTTGGCTACCTGCTGGCCGAACAGGGCGTACACCGTCTCGTGCGGTTATCTCCATACGACCCCAACAACCTGCGACAGACCTCGTTTGCCCAGGTGGAGATTCTCCCAACCTCCGAGGACGACCCGGAGATAGAAGTACGCTCTGAAGACATCAAGATGGACACCTTCCGTTCCAGCGGGCCAGGTGGGCAGAACGTTCAGAAGGTTGCTTCCGCCGTCCGTTTGACCCACCTTCCCACGGGCATCGTGGTCTCCTGTCAGAACGAACGCTCCCAGCACCAGAACCGGGAGTTTGCCATCCGTATCCTCAAGGCGAAATTGCTGGCCCGTCAGGAAGAGGAGAAGGCCAAACAAGTGGCCGATCTCCGTGGCCAACGGTCAGCCAATGAATGGGGCAACCAGATTCGCAGCTATGTCCTCCACCCGTACAAGTCGGTGAAAGACCACCGTACCAACCTGCAGAGCACCAACCCAGATGCGGTGCTGGGTGGGGCCATAGACCAATTCATTGAGGCGTATCTGATGTCCAAGGTTGGGGAATAGGTTTCACGCTCCTCCGCTCATCCTGAGCCTGTCGAAGGATTGTCGTAGCTAGGCCAAGCCGATGTGCAAGCGGTGGTTCGACAGGCTCACCATGAGCGAGGTTTCGACGTAGTTGGGTTTGAAAGGTTGAACATACTCAACAACTGTCATTCCAGCGAAGGCTGGAATCCAGAAATGCTGGCCTACTAGAACGTTCTCAAATAGAAGCTACATGGATTCCGGCTTTCGCTCGGAATGACGAGGGGCATGCTTGGGGAAATGATGCAACGGCATTGTGGGACGTAGGTAATCTGTATCTTTCAAGCTGGGTCAGACAGTAATAAAGTAGAGAATATGGACGGGTCCGGTTTGTCGGCAGAGGGGTTGCAAACTGGAGGGATTCATCTTGATTATTCGGATGCTTTCCGCTGTTGTTCTTGCTGTGCTGATCAGCCTTTTACTCGTTGCATGTACCCCATTGATAGACCTGACTCCTGAACCTGAACCAACTGCTGAGGAGTCTGAAACCGTAACCACGAGTCAGGCACTAATTTCGTCCAAAGATACCTCTGATTCAATACGAACCGGTCCAGGCCCGGCTGAAGAAATCCGATTGAGCCCGCCTGAGATCACGGACCCGGGCCAGGGCATATTCTTTGAGGCCGAGGACGAAACGGAAGCAAGGCTTCTTCCAGCCTCTGAGAGTTGGCACTCCCACGAAGAGTTTGTAAACGTCCCTCCTGCCTCCAACCGGCCTGGACCGTCGGGTGGCGGAAATTGGTATCTTTCTCGGAACGGCGAGTCTTTGGTCTATGAGTTCGATGCGCCTCTTGCCGGCGAATATAGTATCTACGTCCGGGACTTCTCCTCCAACGACTGGCCTCCAGGCTATCGCTCCATGAGAATCAACATGGACGATATTGACCTAGGGATCCACGCTGAGAACGATATTCGAGCGGCATACCCACCAGGGGTTTTTGGTTGGCATAAGACAACGGTAGTTGCGTTGGAAGAAGGCCCGTACACGATGATCGTGACCAAAGAGGGTCCGGCTCAGGCTGGTCCTCTGTTGGATGCTTTCTACCTGACGACTAACCCCGATGACGACCCGGAATTCACCCTCACTTTAGAAACGGTGTGGCCGACGCCTCCTCCGGTTGTTCCAGTTCCACCAGACTCGGAGGACTACGAACAGTACGCCACATCAGCCACGGCAAGCTCTGAGTTCACTAGCTACTATGGCGCAGTGCAGGCTACCGAAGCTCCCGAACTGAGATCCAACTGTGCTGATGCCGTCGCCTGGTCACCTGCGACCGACGGAATACACCCTGAGTGGTTGGAGGCATCATTCTCCGTTCCGGTGTTTGCCACTGGGATTACCGTATACGAGCCCTACAATAGTGGGTTCGTCTATCAGGTAGATCTCATTGACACGGATGGTGTCTATCACACGATATGGACCGGTGTTGATACCACCACTTGTCCGGGCGAATTGGCGCTTTCCTTCGACCAGACCATCTATCAGGTGGTTGGTGCAAGATCTACACCAGCATTGAAGGGTATGAAGAGATAGAAGCAGTGAAACTTACTGGAGTAAAAGGCGAGGAGACTTCTTCTCCAACCCCAACTCCAGAAAGCTCTCCAAGCTCGGACGATGGGCTTCGGCTAATCATCCAATATGCGGAGTCAGCTTGGGCGTCGACCGAGTACGCGACCAGTTCGATGTTTGCTACGCAGGCCATTGGCCTTCCTGATACACCTGAGTGCAACGTTGAAGGCAACTCCTGGGCACCCGAACCATCCGGAACCGATCCAGAATGGCTCGAAGTCCGGTTCGATCCACCAGTTTTCGCTTTCGAAATCACAGTCTATGAAACATATGATCTTTGGGGTTTCGGTTCGGTCTACCAGGTCGATTTGATCGATACAGAAGGCGGCGCACATATCATATGGGCCGGTAACGACTACGGTGGTTGTCAGGGAGAAGAGCTGATGGTGCTGTTCGATCAGACCGACTATCCGGTAATCGGTGCCACGATCCATACCCGTAGAGATGGAAGAGAGCAGATCGACGCGGTCAAGTTGGTGGGTATGGGGCCAGCGGACTGATTCTTCGGCATTAAAAAGCCCTCCTTTATGGCGGGCTTTTTTTCGTCTATGTTTGGGGGTTAGCAGTTGCCTAGGATGTGGCCCATCCTGGCTTTCTTGGTTTTCATATAGGTCCTGTTCTCGTCGGTTATTTCCGCTTCCACCGGTATGCGGTCGACGATCTCCAGGTCGAACCCTGATAGCCCAACCACCTTTTTTGGGTTGTTGGTCAATAGATTCAGTTTTTGGACTCCTAAGTCGCGGAGAATCTGCGCTCCCACACCGTAGTGCCTGAGGTCTGGCTCAAAGCCAAGGGTCTCGTTGGCCTCAATGGTGTCCAGGCCCTGATCTTGCAGGGAGTAGGCCTTGATCTTGTTGTGCAGGCCGATGCCCCGCCCTTCCTGGCGCATGTACAAGAAGATGCCGTTGCCTTCTTCGGCCAATTGCTTCAGGGCGAGGTCGATCTGCTCTCCGCAGTCGCACCGCATACTGCCAAAGACATCACCCGTAAGGCACTCACTGTGGATGCGTACCAAGACGGGTTCATCCGCTGTCCACTCGCCGATGGTCAGGGCGATGTGCTCGCCAGTGTCGACGTGGCTCTTGTAGGCGACGGCCGTGAATTTTCCGTAGCGAGTGGGGAGGCGGGCCTCGGCCACGCGTTCGATCAAACGCTCGGTTCGGCGGCGCTGGGCGATTATCTGGGCGATGCTGAGAATCTTGAGTCCGTGTTCTTCAGCAAATTCTTCCAATTGGGGTAGGCGCTGCATAGAGCCGTCTTCAGCCATGACCTCGCAAATAACGCCGGCGGGGTACATGCCCACCATCTCGCAGAGGTCTACTGCAGCTTCAGTATGTCCGGCCCGGGCTAGGACTCCGCCGGGATGGTACCGCAGCGGGAAGATGTGCCCAGGGCGGGTGAACTCATCGGGTTTGGCCGCTGGATCCAGCATGGCCAGGATTGTTGCGGCGCGGTCACCTGCGGAGATACCGGTGGTGGTGTCCACGTTGTAGTCAATGGAAACCGTGAATGCAGTCTGGTTCTTTTCTGAGCCGTTTTCAATGACCATCAGCGGGATTTGGAGTTCGTCCAACCGCTCGCCAATCACCGGCATACAAAGGAGGCCGCGGGCGTGGGTGACGCAGAAGTTAACAGCCTCAGGAGTCACCATCTCTGCAGGCATTACCAGGTCGCCTTCGTTTTCGCGGTTCTCATCGTCAACTACGATGAGGAACCTACCCGCTCTTAACTCTTCGAGTCCTTCTTCAAGACTGCACAGAGGCATAATTCTGTCCTTAAGACTTTTTGTCTTTGGTTCCGGAATTCCGGTCCAAAAGACTCTCTACGTACTTGGCTAGGATGTCGGCCTCCAGGTTCACCCGGTCCCCAACTGATACTGCAGCCAAATTAGTATTCTTCAGCGTGTATGGTATCACAGCCAAAGTGAAGGACGAGGCTCCTCTTTTTACCACGGTCAAACTGATGCCGTCAACAGCGACGAAACCCTTCTCAACTATGTATGAATTCAGACGTTTTGGGGCTCTAATCCGAAAGACTATGGAGTCTCCATCTACCTTACTCGACATAACTCGGCCGGTTCCGTCTACGTGACCCTGGACTATATGACCGCCCATTCTATCGCTAGCCAGCAGCGCTCTTTCCAGGTTCACTATGCTGCCCTCAGAAAGTTGGCCCAACGATGTGCGCCGCATCGTCTCGGGAGAGAGGTCTACTGAGAACTCGGTACGGCTGAACTCCACGGCTGTGAGGCAAGTGCCGTTGACGGCGATGCTGTCTCCCAGCTTGAGGTCTTCAGTGACCTTGCTGCACTTGACGGTCATGGCGTTATCGCTGATCTTGGCAACGACGCCCACTTCTTCTACGATTCCCGTAAACACTCTTAATATCCCATACGTCTATTCAGTATCTGGATCGTCCAGGTCGGCGTAAGCTGCCTCGATGGACTTTTTCCTTGGGTATCCTATTATGAGCCAATCCGGCCCAATTTGCTCGGTGCGGGTCTCAGCCAGTCGCCAGGCGCTGCCCATGAGGCTCACTCCGGAGCCCTCCACCGGCGATAATGATGTTTCACCGCCGACGATCAATGGGGCGACGAAGGCGTAGACCTTGTCCACTAACCCGGCGTCAAAGAAGGCCCCGTGGACCGAGCCGCCGCCCTCAATCATGAGGTTGACCACTCCCCGGGATCCCAAATGGTCGAGCAGCGCCCTTAGATCAACGCGCCGGTCTTCCCCGGATGGCAGCACCACAACCTCTGCGCCAGCCCGCTCCAATGCTTCTACTCGAGCGTCCGGCGCGGCTTCGGTCGTGGCAATGAGGGTGGAGCCGGGTTGGCTGAACATCACCGCACCAACGGGCGTGTGACAGACACTGTCTAGCACCACCCGCAGCGGCTGCCGTTCCATGGGGTTGCCGTCGTCGTCCCTTGAAGTCAGATAGGGGTCGTCGGTCAGCGCAGTGTTCACACCGACGAGGATGGCGTCGCAGGTACGGCGCATCTGCTGGACAAACCCTCGGGACTCCGGTCCCGTAACCCATTTGGAGTCGCCGGTGTGGGTGGCGATCTTGCCGTCCAGGCTCATGGCATATTTGACGGTGACGAAGGGAGTGCCGGTGGATATGTGCTTGGCAAAGGACTCGTACAATTCTTTGGCGTTATGGGTTTCTTCCAACACCACTCGAATCCCAGCGGCTTCCAGCTCTTTCTGCCCGTTGCCCGAGACATCGGGGTTGGGATCGATTACCGCGAAATGTACTTCAGCTACCCCAGCGGCGATGATCGCCTGGGTACAAGGCGGGGTACGACCCCAGGTGCAACAGGGTTCAAGGGTGACGTAGATGGTTGCACCACGGGCGTTTTCCGACGCTTGTTTGAGAGCGACTATCTCAGCGTGGTCTTGACCCGGTGGCTGGGTGGCTCCTTCTCCGATGACAGAGCCGTCTTTCACTAGAACAGCGCCCACCGCCGGGTTGGGGCTGGTGGACCCGGCAACGGCTTGGGCCAACTGAACGGCCCGTTCCATGTAACTTGCCTCCGGGTGACTCATCGCCTGGGCTAAGAATTGCCGTTGGCGAAGTCTTGGCTAAAGCGGCTGGCTGTGGGCACGGTCTGCCCCTGATACTTGCTGCCCAGAGACTCGGAGCCGTAGAGGCGGTCGGCCGGCGTGGAGAGTTGTAGGTAGGAGATCTGACCGATCTTCATTCCCCGGTAGAGGGTGATGGGCAGGCGGGCCAGGTTGCTCAATTCCAAGGTCAAGTGTCCCTTCCAGCCTGGGTCTACGAACCCGGCAGTCGAGTGAATCACCAGGCCGATGCGGCCCAGGCTGCTCTTGCCCTCAAGTCTGGCCACCAGGTCGTCGGGCAGTTCGATGTTCTCCAGGGTGCTGCCCAGGACGAACTCTCCTGGGTGGAGGATGAACGGCTGATCCTCTTGAATCTCGACCATCTGGGTCAGGTCTTCAAGACTCTCTTTGACGTCGATGTAGGGACGGCGGGAGTTGGCGAATACCAGGATGCTCCCGTCCAGATGGAGGTCTACGCTGGCGGGTTGGATGTCTTCTGGGTCCAACGGGGAGATTACGATGCGCCCTTTGGCCAGTTCTTCTTTGATGCTACGGTCGCTTAAGACCATGATGCTCCCGTGAAATAGTCCAGTTTTGAATTGGGGCCGATGCCTGATCTATCGAGGCCGTCGGACAGCAGGATTCTAACAATCATGGAATTGCCAAGCAAGTCAGAATACCCTTGTTTGACGACCAGTTACATTACATAGCAAAGGGCGGTATCTTCACAGAGACCGCCCTTTCGTTCAAGTGTGGTTGTCGCTTCTGCTCGCCTTAGGGAGCGATTCCGAACACTGCCTGCACGTTCACGTTCACGTCCAGCTCTCCGGCCAGGATGCTGCTGGATGCTCCAGAGTCGAAACCGAAGGCGGCTGCGGACTCGATCCTAGCGAAGGATTGGGGCGAACCACCACCGGACTCGGTCAGATAGACTAGTTTGCCCAATTCCACTCCGGCCAGTTCGGCCATGGCGGCGGCCTTGGTTAGCATGTCGGCGATTGCCTCTTCTCGGGCTTCGTTTTGCAGGGGTTTGGTGTCTTCTATGGTGAAGCTCACACGATTGACCCTGATCAGGTCTCCCGCGGCCTCGGTGGCGCCGTCTATGATGTTGCCCATGTTGTCCAGGTCACGCACCTTGATGTTCAAGGTATTGGTCACCTCGTAGCCGATCAGCACCCGTTCAAATTCCACCCGACACTCGCTGCCCTCTTTTTCCTGCACCACTATCATCTCGACCACATCGGGGGATCCTGGAGCCGGCATGCCCATGGAACTCCCACTGGTGGCTGGCTCAACTTCTCTGGAAGGCTGGGAGCACCGGGTCACCTCCTGGGTGTTGTAGCGGGGGCTGATGCTGAATTGGCTGGTCTGCATGTCGCGGTCATCTATGTTGTTGCTCTTCAGAACCGCGATGGTCTGGTCGATGGCCACCGCAGCCATCTGCCGAGCCTCCGATGCCGAGTCAGCCAGGGCTTCCACACCCAGGTTGATGATTCCGAGGTCTGGGTCTCCCGTGGCTTTTCCGGTGCCGTTGACCCAGATGCCGGTGTTTGCCCCGGAACCCGACCTGAGCAATTGGGCGGCGGCTTCAGAACCGCCAGCAGCGGCTAGGAAGTCGGATACGTTGGCCCCGGTGATTCCGTCGTCGCTATCGGAACTGCAGGCCACTGCCAGGAGCAGGACCAGTGCGGTTCCCAAAATGATTAGCATCTTTTTACTTTGTATGATTGTTCGGATCATGGTGTTCATCTCTCCTTGGCATTTCGCCCTCTGGGTATTCCGCCCTCTGGCGTTGCTTTCAACCATTAAGACGGAGGGACGCGTTAAAAAGTTCCCAAAGGTTGCAACCGATTTTTTGGGTAGTCTTACCCAAGACCGGGGAGGCAGGACTTAGGGGAATTCTCGGCGGGCTGCCCGTCGTTGGAGATACAGGCCGGATACGGATGCCAGAATCACTGTTACAGAGGCAATCGCCACTACCCACTTCCAGCTAGACATTCCGTCATCGGCTTCGTTGTCGAACAGTTCAGGCATTGGCTCAGCAGCAGGCTCGGCCAGGGGTTGTTCCGAAACTGGAGCAGGA
>PCAH01000078.1 GCA_002730485.1 Dehalococcoidia bacterium
ACCTGGCACCCGATATCAAGCATAGATAATCAAAGAAAAGTACTTAACTTCAGGCGGAGAGGGGAGATAGACCTAAAATGCCGGTAACCGATCCATTGGCAGACATGTTGACCAGAATTAGGAACGCGATACAAGTGCGTCATGATTCTGTCTCTCTTCCCCATTCCAAATTGAAGTTGGCCGTGGCCAAGATCCTCAAAGAAGAGGGTTTCATCCGCGACTTTGATATCCCTCGTGGTACCACCCATCCGACCATCCGGATTCACCTAACGTACCGCGAAGGTAGGCAACCGGCGATCGCCGGTCTCAAGCGCGTAAGCAAACCTGGTTTGAGGGTCTACGTAGGCAAGGGCGAAATTCCCCGGGTCTACGGCGGAATCGGTCTGGCCATCGTATCCACCTCCAAAGGCGTCATGGCTGGGCGTAAAGCTTGGCGTGAGGGCGTTGGCGGAGAGCTGCTCTGCTTCGTCTGGTAACTCTGATAGCTCGGTAATTCTATATGAATGAAGTTAAACAAGAAAAAACACTCTCCCGTATTGGCCGTAAACCAATCCCGGTGCCTAGCTCCGTAACGGTTGAAGTTCAATACGATGGGGTCAAAGTCACCGGCCCAAAGGGAACGATCGAACAGAAATACCATCCTGAAGTGGTGGTAAAGGTCGAAGAAGGTCAGGTTGTAGTGGAGCGGCAGTCCGCCAATAAGTTCCACCACTCCCTGCACGGCCTGACCAGGAGTTTGATCGCCAACGCCGTCGAGGGCGTCTCTGAAGGTTTCACCAAGTCTCTCGACGTCATGGGTGTCGGTTACAGGTGCTCTGAATCGGGCAAAGGCGTCACTTTGAACGTAGGTTACAGCCATCCGGTTGACATTTTCCCGGAAGGCGACGATGTGACCATTGAGATCGAAGGCAACAACAAGATATTCGTTCGCGGAATCGACAAACAGAAAGTCGGCCAATTGGCGGCACGGATCAGAAGGGTTCGTCCCCCGAACGCCTACAAAGAAAAAGGCATCAAGTACTCAGACGAAGTACTTCACTTTAAACCCGGGAAGGCAGCGGCTAGAAAGGCTTAAGGGCTTTCTTAACCAGCCCGCTCTAATACATCAACCATGCCTAAAGATAAGAACGCAAAACTTCTCAGACAGATACGACACACTCGCTTGCGGAAAAAGGTGGCCGGTACTCCGGAACGCCCTAGGCTTGCAGTGTTTCGCAGCCTGCGCCACATCTATGCGCAGGTGATCGATGACACCACCGGCCGCACCCTTGTGTCGGCTTCCAGTGGTGAGGCCATCAAGGAAAACGGCGGGCCCATCACTCCCAAGACCGATCTCTCCACTGCTGTGGGGAAGATGGTGGCGGAGAGGGCCAAGGCAGAGGGCATTACCCAGGTCGTCTTCGACCGGGGCGGTTGCAAATTCCACGGACGAGTAAAAGCCTTGGCTGAAGCCACCCGCGAAGCCGGACTTAATTTCTAGTAGCAGGTTCATTTAACCGCATAGACTGGGAGGTCTAACCCGCTTATGGTCCAAGCGCCTAACAGGTCATTCAACGACCGAGACCGAGACAGGGATCGTGGTCGAGGACGAGACGAAGATACCGGAGGATTTTCCGAGAGGGTCGTCTACACTCGCCGTATCTCCAAGGTAGTGAAGGGAGGCCGTCGTCTCCGCTTCAACGCATTGGTCGTGGTGGGAGACGGACAGGGTGAAGTGGGCGCTGGGCTGGGTAAAGCCCTGGTCATCCCGGACGCGGTAAGAAAAGGCAACGCCGTTGCCAGACGAGATACCGTCAAGATTCCGTTGCGGGGAAACACCATCCCCCAGCAGATCACCGTTAAGAAAGGCGCCACCATCGTGATGATCAAGCCGGCTCGAGAAGGAACCGGAGTGATTGCCGCCGGTGCCATGCGCGCGATATTGGAACTGGGCGGCGTGAAAGACGTGGTTGGAAAGTCTCTGGGTTCCAGGAACCCAATCAACATCGTCTACGCCACCATCGAGGCCCTGCGTCAATTGAGGGATCCGGACATCGAGCTGGCCCGCAGGTTGGGTCGACCGATGCCTTCGGAAGCACAAGAAGTAATAACCGTGCCCGTAGCAGAGCCGGACACCACCGACACCCCCTAAGGGAGAATAAAGGCCAAACTCCCTAACCGGATTGATGGTCGACTGATTATGGCGGAAATAAAGATAACCTGGGTCAAGAGCACTATAGGACGACCGCAGAACCAACGCAGGATCATCGAATCCCTGGGACTGCATCGTTTGAACCATACCGTGGTCCATCAGGACTCGGCCACCATTCGTGGGATGGTTAACAAAGTAAGTCACCTGGTGAAGGTGGAAATCGCCTAACTCACCGTCAGAAAACGGCGGTGACGGGCAAACGGAATTAATGGTCCGGACGCTGGTCCGGTCTGGCTGGTCGCTAAACAAGTAATTTGGACGCCTCCAAACGGTTTACCGGTGACCGCGAATGCAACTAAAATCAATCTACACGGCGTAAGAGCACAAGAGGCACGCCCATGATGGAACATCAAGTGGCCCCCAGCAAGGGAGCCCGAAAAAATAGGAAACGGGTCGGTCGCGGTGACGCTGCCGGTCAAGGTAGCACCGCTGGTCGGGGCATGAAGGGACAGAAATCCCGCTCCGGTGGTGGCGTATCCCCCTGGTTTGAGGGTGGTCAATTGCCCTTGATCAAGGGTCTACCCATGAAACGGGGTTTCAACAACCCTTTCAAGACCTATTACTCTCTGATCAAAGTGGAGACTCTTAACTCCTTTGACGCCGGAGAACGCATCACTCCTGAACTCCTACTGGAGAAGGGTTTCTTGCGCAATCTCAACCTGCCGGTGAAGATCGTCGGTGACGGAGAGATCAGCAAGTCAGTGACCGTGGTGGCTTCCAAGTTCACCAAATCTGCCAAAGAGAAGATTGAAGCAGCAAAAGGAACGGCGGAGGAAACTTCGGCGTAATGATGAACGCCGAGGTCCAAGCCGGCAAATTTCCTAAACTGATTCAAGCGGCGGTAGACGCATTCAGTCTCCCTGACCTGCGCGCAAAAATCCTCTTCACCCTGGCAATCCTGGCTCTGTATCGATTTGTTGCCCACATACCCCTCCCGGGTATCGACCAAGGGCAGCTTGATAATCTCTTCAGGAACAATGAACTCCTCGGTTTCTTAGATTTGTTCAGTGGCGGCGCACTCAGCCGCATGAGCATCGTAGCCTTGGGCGTGTTCCCGTATATCACGTCTTCGATTATTATCCAGCTGCTGACCCCGGTTATCCCTCAGCTGCAGGATATGGCCAGAGAAGGTGAGGCGGGCCGGGCCAAGATGAACCGCATCACCCACTGGATCACCATCCCCATCGCCTTTGCTCAAGGGTACGGACAATTGGTCCTCTTGGAACAGAGCAATGTCATTGCCGATGTGGGATTCACCGGTGATGCCTTGCTGCCCACGGTAGCCGCTCTGTTCACTATCGCCGCCGGTACCATGTTCTTGGTCTGGCTTGGTGAGATGATTACTGAACGGGGTATCGGTAACGGTATATCCCTCATGATCTTTGCCGGTATCGTAGCCGGATTCCCAAGGTTGCTGACCCAAGGATTCCTGGATCGCGATAACGTGTTGGGCATCGGGTTCTTCGCCCTGATCGGCGTGATAATCATCGCCTCCATCGTGATGTTCAACGAGGCCCACCGCCGCATACCGGTGCAGTACGGGCGAAGTATATTTAGAGGCGGTAGGATGTACCGTCAAAGCGGTGCTACCTATCTACCATTGCGCATAAATTCGGCGGGTATGATTCCGTTGATTTTTGCCTTTTCCATCGTCATCCTGCCTGGAACGATAGCGACGTACTTTGCGACCAACACCACCTTCGTCGGCGATATAGCAAACTTCTTTGCAGACTTGCTGATACCGACCTCGCCTATCTATTGGGTGATGGTGTTCGTCCTGGTGGTGATGTTCACCTTCTTCTATACTTTGGTTGTGTTCAACCAGCAGCAACTGGCAGAAAACCTGCAGAAGAATGGTGGGTTTGTATTGGGTATCCGGCCTGGTAAACCAACCCAGGACTATCTGAATAAAGTGATTGTCAGGATCACATTGGGTGGCGCGTTGTTCTTGGGCACCATCGCGATCATGCCTTATATCGCGTCGCTTATCACCGATGTTCAAGCAATATCTCTGAGCAGCACCAGCCTCCTGATCATGGTGGGTGTGGGCTTGGATACCCTGCGTCAGTTGGAAGCCCAGCTGATGATGCGCAATTACGAAGGGTTCCTGAGATAACATGGCTCAGGGATTGCGATTGGTGTTGTTCGGCCCTCCGGGTGCCGGGAAAGGTACGCAGGCGCAACTGCTGCGTGAGCGTTTCAACCTGACCCACATCAGCTCCGGAGACCTGTTTCGGCACCATCTTGGACAAGGAACCCCCCTTGGCCTAAGGGCCAAGGAATACATGAACCGAGGGGAGTTGGTCCCCGACGAAGTGACCATCGACATCATCTTGGACAAGGTTATGTCGATTCCCAACGATGAAGGGTTCATCCTGGACGGTTTCCCCAGAAACCCCAACCAGGCTGATGTACTAGAGAAGAAACTGACTGCTGAATCCAGGAACTTGGATAAGGTGGTTCACATCGAAGTATCGGAAGAGGAGTTGGTGCGTCGGCTGGGCGGACGTTATATCTGCCGGGCCTGTCAATCGCCCCACTCCATCGGCGAAGGCGAGGATGCCAGCGCCAAGAAATGTGAACGATGCGGCGGCGAACTCTATCAGAGAGACGACGACGCCCCGACGGCGGTCATGAAAAGAATCGAAGTCTATAACGCAGAGACCACTCCGGTCCTCGGTTTCTACCGAGAGCGGGGGGTCCTGGTGGACATACCCGGAGACAACCCCGTTGACGAGGTCAACAAATTGGTTATGACGGCTCTGGATTCCTAATGGAAACCAGATTCCTAGAAAAGAGGACCGACGCTTGGGAGGCCCAGCAATTGAAGATGGGTTCCCAAGATAATCTTTCAGGAGTAGAATACACAAGGTGAACCGCGGCCAAAAACCAAAGACCGCCTCTAATTCTCCGTCCACTTACTCTGGGGGGGTTACTATAAAGTCGCCCCAGGAACTGGACTCTATGCGTCGTGCCGGCGGCATAGTCGGCAACGTATTAGACTTGTTGAAGGCAGCTGTGGAGCCTGGAATGACCACGCTGGACCTGGACAAGATCGCGAATAAAGAGATACTCCGCCAGGGAGCCAAACCCAGTTTCATGGGTTATCAGGGCTTTCCGGCTAGTATTTGTGCGTCGGTAAATGAAGAGATCGTCCACGGTATACCCAGTAAACGGGTACTGCTGGAAGGTGATATCGTCAAAGTGGACGTTGGTGCGACCATTGAAGGTTTCATCGGCGACGCTGCGGTGTCCATAGCCGTGGGTGAAGTGACACCTGAAGCCGCCGAGCTTATGGATCACACGCGGATCAGCCTTGAAGAAGGTATCAAAGCGGCTCAGCCCGGCGGGCGGGTCGGTGATATAGGCGCTGCGGTGCAGGCTTACGGTGAAAGTCGGGGCTACGGTGTAGTGAGGGAATTTGTGGGGCACGGCATAGGCCGGTTCCTACATGAAGACCCCCAGGTGCCCAACTACGGGCAGGCGGGCATGGGCCCGCTGCTCCGTGTTGGAATGTGCATCGCAATCGAGCCCATGTTCAACATGGGCGACTGGCATACCAGAATATTGGATGACGAGTGGACGGTAGTTACCGCCGATGGCAAACTTTCTTCCCACTTCGAGCATACGATAGCCATAACTGAGGATGGACCAGAGATTCTGACCGTCCACGGGTAATACCGGGGATATCAACCCCGACCCACCGCGCCTAATTCGGAAAGAACGCCGGAATAGGTGGAAATCCGCACGTAAAGAGGATTTATGGCGAAGAAACAGGCAATTGAGGTTGAGGCCAGCGTAAAAGAGGCCCTTCCGAACGGAATGTTCCGGGTGGAACTGCCCAACGACCACGAGGTTTTGGCCCACGTGTCGGGAAAGATCAGGATGCACTTCATCCGGGTTTTGCCTGGCGACCGGGTGTTGGTGGAGTTGTCTCCATACGACCTGACCCGGGGCCGGATCACCTATCGTTTCAAGTAGTCGGCCGGTTTAAGCAGTCCGTTTAAGCAACTGGCTCCAATAACTTAAAGGCATTAATTATGAAAGTTTCAGCATCGGTTAAACCCAGGTGCAACAATTGTCGTGTGATTAAGCGCAAGGGTATTGTCAGGATCATCTGTTCCAATGCCCGGCACTCACAACGGCAAGGCTAAGCAAGCAATAATCAATCAGGCGTCGCACTTATACAGGCGGCGCCATTCAGGTGACAGGTATAAGGAGGCCCGGAGTGGTCCGTATCGCTGGTGTAGACGTTCCCGATCGGAAGAGGGCGCATGTTGCTCTCAGAAGCATCTACGGCATTGGTCCCAAAATAGCTGAAGAGATCTTGATCAAGGCCAACCTTGATCCGGTCATACCCCCTCGGATGAATGAACTTACCGAGGAGCAGGTCGACCTCATCAGGGAACTGGTGGACCGGGATTACATCTCGGAAGGTGACTTGCGCCGGGAGGTCAGCCAGAACATACGCCGGTTGATCGACATCGGCTCATACCGTGGTCTCCGCCACCGCAGAAACCTGCCGGTTGCAGGTCAGCGCACCAAGACCAACGCCCGAACCAGGAAGGGCCCCCGTCGCACCGTTGCCGGCCGAGGCCGACGCACCGGCGGCAAGTAGTAAGCATTTAAGGCTGAGTGAGAATTACTTATGGCTAGACCCAGGACAAGGCGTCGCGAGCGCCGTTCGGTACCCCAAGGACGGGCGTATATCTATTCAACGTTCAACAACACGCTGGTGAGCCTCACAGACCCGCAGGGTAACGTAATCGCCACCGCCAGCGCCGGAACCGTTGGATTCAAGGGCTCCCGCAAGGGCACGGCATTTGCCGCCCAGCGAGCCGCAGAACAAGCCGCCCGTAAGGGTATGGACTCTGGTCTTCGCCAGATAGATGTGCTGATCAAAGGCCCCGGCGCAGGACGGGAGGCCGCTATCAGGTCTCTTCAGGGCGCCGGCCTGTTTGTAACTAGTATCAGGGACGTGACTCCCATCCCCCACAACGGGTGCCGCCCGCCAAAACGAAGGAGAGTGTAACTCCAATCCCATGGGAAGATATACAGGACCCTCTTGTCGCCTTTGTCGGCGTTCCGGAGAAAAACTATTCCTGAAGGGCGACAAGTGCTTCACGCCCCGATGTGCCTTTGAAAAGCGCCGCAATCCCCCTGGTGACGTATCACGACGCCGTCGACGACCGACGGACTATGCCGTTCACCTGCGGGAGAAGCAAAAGGCCAAGTACATCTATGGCGTGATGGAAGGCCAGTTCCGACGTTACATGACCGCCGCGTTCAACACCCCTGGTGTGACCGGTATGAACTTACTCCGCACGCTGGAGCGTCGGCTGGATAACGTGGTATTCCAATTGGGCTTCGCCGATTCCAGGAAGCAGGCCCGACAGAGCGTCATGCACGGCCACTTCCGGGTCAACGGAGTTAAGACGGATGTACCGTCATTCCAGGTCTCTCCTGGGGATGTCCTGTCCTGGAAAGAATCATTGAAGACCACCGATTTCTACGCAGGTAGGATCGACGGAGTACCCAAGCGACCCGTCCCCGCCTGGCTGAGCTTAGACTCAGGTGAAATGGTTGGAACAGTAGTGTCTTTGCCTTCGGACGAAGACCTGCAGGCGATAGTAGATTCAAGGTTAATCGTAGAGTTTTACTCGAGGTAGTTTGTCCATGCTGGACACCCTAATCCTAACTCCGGGTACGCCGGAGGCCGGTGCGGAAACGCTCAAACCCGAGATTCGGGTACTAGAGTCAGAAGATACCTATGGGAAAGTGGCTGTAGAGCCTCTTTCCCGCGGGTTTGGTCTGACCATTGGCAACCCTCTTCGAAGGATCTTGCTCAGTTCCACCAACGGAAGCGCAATCACGTGGGTGAAGATCGATGATGTAGTCCACGAGTATGCGGCTGTTCCCGGCGTCAAAGAAGAGGTCATGGAACTCCTCCTCAACATCAAGCGCATCCGGATTCGGTCCCAATCAGACCGCGCCGGAAAGATGCGTCTGGATGTGACCGGTGAAGGCAGAGTCTGCGCTGGCGATATCTCAACCTCAAGCGATTTTGAGATAGTGAACCCTGAGCTGCACATCGCCACCCTGGATTCAGATGACGCCAGACTATCCATAGAATTCAACGTCGAACAAGGTGTCGGATACCAAGTCGCCGCCCAAAACGACGGTATGTCCAACCCGCCTGTGGGTGTTCTACCCGTGGACGCTGTGTTCAGTCCGGTGCGGAAGGTCAACTACAACGTTGAGCGCACTCGGGTAGGCTCCGTCACCGATTACGAAAGATTGGTGATGGAGGTATGGACTGACGGCACTATCAGGGCCGTTGAAGCGATCCAGCAGGCCGCAGAGAACCTGGTTGACCACTTCTTCTTGTTCAGCAAGGTGAACAACGTTGATGAAGAAGGCACAGAACGGGCACCTGTGGTTGTCTCACCTGAGATCTACCAGACTCCCATAGAGAAACTGGAACTTTCCCCGCGGACACTGAACTGCCTCAAGCGGTCCCACGTGTCCAAGGTGGGTGAAGTGCTGGAGATGTCAGACGACGAGCTCCTTAAGATACGCAACTTTGGCGAGAAATCGCTGGTTGAGCTGAAAGAGAAACTCGTTGAGCACGGCGTAACCGATTCAGCAGAGATTAACATTGGTTCGGTACCTGATATCTCTCCCGAGGATTTGGGAGAGTTGATGGGTGACGACCAAATGGACACCGGTTCACCCGCAGA
>PCAH01000079.1 GCA_002730485.1 Dehalococcoidia bacterium
AACCTAATCCTTAATATGATTTGGAGTTCACATAACACTTGCGGAGTACATTCGAAATGCCGCCGCAGCAAGATGAGATGCAAGTCTCTATTAAAAGAATCAAAGCGATGAATGGATATTACTCTGAATATGTTGCCATGCGTTTTACCAGCCAGAAATACCTGCCAATCACTCACCTTGAGACGCTGAATAGCGGAATATTTTCACTGACTAACTTTGGTAAAAAGAAAGCCCCCTGCCGGTCAGCAGGGGGCTTTCTTTTTACCAAAGTTAGTCACGGCCTCCAGAGCCAACTACACCGGCCACGGCTTGGATTCTTCCGGTGGCGGCGGAGCATCCGCTGGTGCGGGCTCCAACCAGTCTTCAGAAATCGTCTCCGTAATACCGTTATCCACAGTAACGTAATATTCCGGCGGAGTATCCGGTTCTCGCTCCAGAAAGGTGCCGGTCCAGTCTTGAAACAGCTGCGGCGCGATTATCGCCAAAGACCCTTTAGCGCCCTCTGATGGTGGCCTAAAGTGCCCCCCGTCTCGGAGCTTTATCAGCACCCGCTGATCGACTTTATAGATATGATGCCTTATAACCATGAGTCCGCCTCATCGGGCTTTCATTTGGTTGCCGGTGCAATGGTTCCTAATGCATGGGCGAGAAGCTGGAAGGCACCATAATCTTGTTCTCCTGGCGAATCATGCCAGGTGCGCCAGAAGGCCAACCTTCGATCTTGGTACCGCGAACCTCGTCCCGATGAGCCAGGTCCTTGTAAGGCCAAACGTGCATCCAGCGGTTCAAGCCACCAAATTCAGTGTACATTCCAGCGGCTAGCGGGGAATACTTCTCCCGATTCTCAATCGCAGCTCCCCAGCGCTCTAGCAACCCAGGTATCGAACCAGGCTCGTAGGTGTAGGTGCGCATCTCGTAGATTCCGCCAAGAGCTTGATCGCCGCCCATCGGCCTCATGAACGGAGCAGGGTGCCAAATCTCAGAGTTCATGTTCAGGATGTTGCCGGGGGTGATCTTTGGCGGCCAGTTCGGGTCTTTACCAGCAGCAGCCCGGACCTTATCGCGCTCTGCCAAGTCTTCATAAGCCCACACGTGGATAATCTGGTTTAAGGGGCCAATCTCTGTATGCCAGAAAGCGGCGATGGGTCCGTACTTCTCCCGATGGGGCAAGGCCTCAGCGAAAGCCTCTTCTGCCTGGGCGATGGCTCGGGGTTTCAAATCGTAGGTGCGTACTTCGTAGATCATCTCGTTCTCCGTAGCAAATTATTTCTCATGCCTGCGCCGTTGATTCGGGGGATATCATATCCTGCTGAACTTCCCAGCCGCCAGTGTACCAAATTCAGATGACCCTAACCGAACGAATAGACTCGAACTTTCATGCACATTATCCGACAGAAACAGGCTGTGCGATATGTCGAGGCACAAAAATACTGCTCTGAATGTTCGAGGCAGTATGTATCTGGGGCAGACTATTTCCGGGATGACCGGAGATATTTCGGGGTTAGTCCCTAGCGCGGGCGACTCCGTCGCGGCGGACACGCTTGCGGTCTAGAGCCGAGAGAGCCATTTTCCGAAGTCGATAACTCTGGGGTGTCACCTCCAGAAGTTCATCGTCGGAGATGAATTCCAGGGCCTCTTCCAGGCTCATATTGACGGTGGCGTTTAGCCGTTTTGCCACGTCAGCCGTGGACGAACGCATGTTGGTCAGCTTCTTCTCTTTACAGACATTGATCTCAATGTCACCTTCGCGACGGTGGGAGCCGACGATCATACCTTCATAAACCTGGGTACCCGGGTCGATGAAGGTATCGCCGCGTCCTTGCGCGTTGAGCAGACCGTAGGTTACAGCCATGCCCCGTTCTGAAGCTACCAGCACTCCACCGGGCTGGTCCTTGATCTCACCTTCCATGGGCTCATAGGAGAAGAATCTGCTGTTCTTAACCCCGTCACCACGGCAGGTGCGAAGGAAGAAAGAGTTAAAGCCGATCAATCCACGGGTGGGAATCTTGTATTCCAGGTGAACGTATCCATTCTCGTCGTAACGCATGTCCCTAAGTTGGGCCAGACGTCCGGATAGGTACTCGGTAAGCGCACCCACGTATTCGTCGTTGGTGCTGATGTTCAGTATCTCGTAGGGCTCGTGAATCTTACCGTCGATGACCTTGATCACTGGCTCAGGTTTTGAGACCTGGAACTCAAATTGTTCTCGGCGCATGGTCTCAACCAAGATTGAGAGGTGCAGTTCGCCACGGCCCGCCACGACGAACACGTCAGAACTGGAGGTGGGTTCAACCTGAAGACTCACATTGGTCCGCAACTCTCTAAAGAGGCGGTCACGTAGGTTTCTCGAGGTGCAATGCTCACCCTCTTTACCCATGAACGGCGAGGTGCTGACACCAAATGTCATGCGTACCGTAGGCTCTTCGATATCGATGGAGGGCAGGGCTTCTGGTTCTTCAAGGGAAGCGATGGTATCCCCAATGGAGACACCCTCCGGTCCGGTCAGCGCGACGATGTCGCCGGCTTTGGCTTCCGGCACTTCAACACGTTCCATTCCCCGGTAGACGAAGATGCGCTCCAAAGGATGGGTGGACGACACGTTACAGCGACCCAACAAAGCCACCTGGTCACGAAGTTTCAGGGTTCCTCTGGTAATTCGGCCCACGGAGACCTGCCCCAGGTAGTTGTCGTAGTCCAAAGCTGCCACCAGCATCTGGAGGGGTCCGTCAGAGTCACCTGTAGGAGCCGGAACCGACTCAATGATAGCGTCAAACAAGGGGGACATGTCACTGCCCGGCTGGTCGGGGTCTAGGGTGGCGAAACCGGCCTTGGCCGAAGCGTAGATCACCGGAAACTCAAGCTGTTCAGCGGCGTGGGCAAGTTCCAAGAACAGGTCCTGGACCATCTCAATAACTTCGACGACCCGAGATTCCGGTCGGTCTATCTTGTTGATCACCACCATGGGGACCACATTCTGGTCTAGCGCCTGGCGCAGTACGTAGGTGGTCTGGGGCATGGGGCCGTCAACGGCGTCCACCAGCAGCAGACAGCCGTCGGCCATATTCATGATTCGTTCTACCTCGCCGCTGAAGTCGGCGTGGCCAGGCGTGTCGATGATATTGATCCTGACCCCGTTGTAGGAAACGGATGCATTCTTGGCGAGAATCGTGATACCTCGCTCCCGTTCAAGGGGGTTGGTATCCATTATCAATTCACCAACATCTTGGTTGGCTCGGAATACCTGGCCTTGTTTCAACAGGGCATCGACCAGGGTGGTCTTGCCATGGTCAACGTGGGCGATGATGGCCAGGTTGCGAATGTCGGTGTTCTGTAAGTTACTCAAATCGATTTACTCCAGACACCATGATAGCATTCGAACGCGCTTACTGCTGGACTTTACATATTCTGTAACCAGCCTAATAATCCTCCATTAATTACATGATTCGTAGCTAGGATCCATCTAGTATGGCGAATAATATTGGTGGAAGAAACGATTTCGCAGTTCGTCAATAGTCTGCACCTGAGGTTTTTCAAACAAGGAAGGGCAACTAGACGGCAATCAGGTCATTGGCCGTGCTGACTGGCTTCACGATACCGTCAAATCCCTTTCAGATGACCGCATCGCCCTGAGCTGAAGCTACGCCAAACAGTCCAGCCGAGAGCAGCAGCACAAAGAATGCGATAATCATTTACTCTGCTTCATGGTTTCACTTGTCTGTTAGATGGGCCTATTTTCAAGAAATAAATCCCGGTTGCCGGATACATCAAAATGGCACGAACAGTCACGCGCACCTGTTAATATCGTCAGATAATCATACCCTTATCTCAAGCCGTTTTTCGCCGACGCACCTCACATGGCAATCACGGGGTGTGGCATAATCCTTTCTGAAAAAAGGGAGCCCAGTAAGTCGGCTGCTAGAAGGAGTGCATGAATGCCGTAAGTTTCATCTCAAACTGCGTGGCTCAGGTGCATCTCAGGACAACGGCGACGCGCAAGGACTTGAGCACTGAGCAACTGCTTCGGCGCCTGACTCCAGTCTCAAATAACATAGGCTTCGTCCACTGGCACGTTGTCCGTTTCGAGGACACCCGAATCACGAACACAGGGAAATCGGGTGAAGACCTCTGGGTTACCGGCAACGGGCACAAAAAATTCGGTCAGCCAGTTACCACTCCGGACCAAGGCAACTGGATGGGCCTGCGCCAACTGGCCATACCCTCTCTGGAACCACCGGTTGAGTATGCCGAGGTCGTTCACCAGCGCACCTCCGACTACATCAACGGGTTATCATCTGAAGACTTGGACAACTCTCCCGATGCTGCCCTCCCAGAAATTACGGTCACCGGGTCCTTGAGACACCTAGTCACCCACAAGAATCACCATCGCGGACAAAACAACTACCTGTGCGGCCTTCAGGACGAGGCTTGGTACCTACCCTGAGGCACCGGCATCGTCCTGCCCTGATCACCAACACGCCAAACCGGCATATATACGGAGTAATACATGGCCACCACCCAATCAGCCATTGGACAATCCATCACCAGGGAAGAAGGACTGGACAAGGTAACCGGAAAATCGGTCTACACAGCTGATATATCCTTGCCCGGCATGATCTGGGGCAAGGTTCTCCGCAGTCCCCATCCCTACGCCCGTATCATCAGTATCGACGCCTCCAAGGCGCTGGCATTGCCAGGGGTGCACGCGGTGATCACCGGACGGGACGTACCGGAGACCAGAGTCGGCCGCCGCATAGTGGACATGCCGATCTTGGCCCAGGGCATGGTGCGGTTCGTTGGAGAGAAAGTAGCCGCTGTGGCCGCAGACAGCCGGGACATCTGCGACGAAGCAATCTTGCTCATAGATGTTGAGTACGAGGAACACGACCCTGTATTCGACGCCGAAGAAGCCATGGAGTCTTCCGCGCCCGACCTGCATCCCGACATGGAGTCCTACTCAGGACTGCCTCAGCCTCCATCCGGAATCAAAAACACCTTTGCTCACATTACCTGGGAGAAGGGCGACATCGAACAAGGCTTCAAGGACGCCGACCTGATCTTTGAGCACTCCTTCAACGCCCAATTGATGCACCAAGCTTACATCGAGCCCCACGCCTGCATAGTAGATGCTTCGGAAGGAGACCAAGTTAATATCTGGGCCAACAACAAAGACCCCTATACGCTGCGAGATCAGGTGTCTGCTGCCTGGGGCGTCCCCACGGAGAACATCGTGCTCCACCCCACCGCCATCGGCGGAGATTTCGGAGGAAAAGGCTCCTTCATGGACGTGCCGCTGTGCTACTACCTTTCCAAATACTCGGGCCATCCGGTAAAGATGATCATGGACTACATACACGAACTGATGGCCGGCAACCCCCGTCATCCGGCGGTGATGACCATCAAGACCGGTGTGATGAAAGACGGCACCATCGTCGCCCGTCAGGCCAAGGCAGTATTCGACAGCGGGGCATACGGCGCCTTCAAGCCCAGGGTATACTTGGGCGGTGCCGACCACCTGTGCGGCGTCTACCGGATGCCCCACGCCAGGATCGACAGCTACACCGTCTACACCAATAACGTCCCCCGCGGCCACATGCGCAGCCCGGCCAAACCCCAAGTCGTCTTTGCAGTAGAGTCGCACATGGACATGATCGCCGAAGGACTGAGCATGAACGCCTATGAATTCCGGCTGAAGAACGTCATGTGCGAAGGCGACGCCTCGCCCATCGGCCGCCACTGGGCACAGATAAAAGCAACTGAGACCCTTGAAGCGGCAGGCAAAGCGGCCAATGTTGGCCAACAGTTGCCAGCAAATACCGGAATCGGCATGGCCATGACCGACCTGGTGCAGGGCACGGGGCAGTTCGCCGCCAAGATCGGCCTATCAGAGGAAGGAAACCCGGAACTGCACATGGCCTTCTGGGACACCGGCACTGGATCCCACACCATACTGCGCCAGATGGTGGCCGAGGAACTGACGCTGGATACCGCAGATGTGCAGATCGTTCTTGAGACAACTGCTAACATGCCCTTCAGCGCTGGCTCCGGCGGCAGTCGTGTGACCCTGTCAGCTGGCAAGGCGGTGGTCGCAGCGGCCGTAAACCTACGCGAGAAGCTGGTGGAAGCTGCCTCACCTCTGCTCGATGCCCCGAAAGAGCAGGTGTCCTTGCAAAACGGACTATTAACGGCGGCAGGACGCAGCATCACCATAGCCGAGGTTGTCGCCGCCACGGGAACAGAGTCGTTGACCGGAGAAGCTCACCAGACACCCGACGCTCCGGATTTGACCTCCTTCTGCACCCAGGTGGCCGAGGTACACGTCGATACAGAGACCGGTCAAATCACCATCAACAAGATCATCTCGGCCCACGACATCGGAGCCATACTGAACCCACTCAACCACCAGGGCCAGGTAGAAGGCGGCATGATCCAGGGTCTAGGTTACGCCTTAATGGAAGAACTGGAGCTGGAGGACGGCCACATCTCCACCTTGAGCTTCGGCGACTACAAGATTCCCACTTCAGCCGATGTCCCACCCATGGAAACAGTCCTGATCCAGGGTGACGCCGGCCCCGCTCCTTACGAAAGCAAAGGCATCGGAGAAAGCAGCAACATCCCAGTAGCCGGAGCCATAGCCAACGCTGTCTTCGACGCCGTAGGAGTCCGCATCACAGACCTGCCGGTAACCGCGGACAAGGTGCTGGCGGGGTTGCGGGAGTTGGATAAGTAGAAAATGCTCAACCTGCTAATCAAAAACGGCCTAATAATCGACGGCTCGGGCAGCCCTGGGTTCCATGCTGCTGTGTTGGTGGAAGGTGACGTCGTAACCATACTGCGGGGGGATGTTTCGCATCTGGAGGAGGTGCGGATTATTGATGCCTCGGGGATGGTTGTTTGCCCTGGGTTCATCGACCTGCATTCCCATACTGGTTTGACCATTCTGGGAGAGCCCCACCACGATCCCAAGGTGCGCCAGGGCGTGACCACCGAGCTTGTTGGCATCGACGGCATGTCGCACTCGCCGTTCAAGACCCGGGAGGAACTGGAACGCTACATTTGGCAGGACTCGGGCCTCAACGGATCCCCGCCCCTGCCGACCGACTGGCTGACAGTGGCCGAACAACTGGACAAGTACGACAACACGGTGGCCGTGAACATGGCCTACATCCTAGGCAACTCGCCGGTCCGCATCTGGAGCGTAGGCTGGAACGACCGTCCTGCCACTCCCGCTGAACTTGAGGACATGAAATCGGTGGTCCGAGAGGCCATGGAAGAGGGAGCTTGGGGGCTGTCCACTGGACTCGACTACCCGCCCGGATCCTACGCAAGCACATCGGAACTCGCAGAATTGGCAGGTGTTGCCGCCAAGCTTGGGGGCCACTACCACACCCACACCCGCGCCAGCCTGAAGTCCAAGGGGTTGATGGCACCCTGGGAAGAGGCCCTGGACATCGGCCGCGGCGGCGACTGCCCCGTCCACCTGACTCACTACAGACAAGGAGCGGCCGGAGTGGGCAGTCACCTGGATTACCTGAGCCTGGTGGAAGACGCCCGCGACGGGGGCATGGACGTCACTTTCGATTGCTACACCTATCCCTACTCGGGCACCACTGTGACCATAGGCCTGCCCCACTGGGCCAAGGACGGCGGACCGGAACGTTTAATGGCCGCGCTGCAGGACGCCGACGACCGCCAGCGCATGAAAGTTGAACTCTCCAGAGACCGACTGGAGGACAACTGGCTGACCAACTTCAACCAGCCGCAGAATAAGCAGTACGAAGGCATGCTGATCACCGACATCGGCGATATGCGGAACCAGGACCCGGCCGACGCCCTTTTCGACCTGCTGATTGAAGAGAACTTGTTCATCACGACCACGGGGTTAGGCACCAACGCCCAGACGCTGTACGCCTTTGTTTCCCATCCAGCGGGGATGATCGCCAGCGATTCCATCTTGGTTGGCGACTACCCCAATCCTCGCAGCTATGGCTGCTTTCCCATTGTCCTGGCAGAGTTCGTCCGTGCCGAGAAACACCTCAAGCTACCAGAGGCCATCCGCAAGATGACGTCGTTCCCAGCCCAGCGTTTGGGCATCCCCGACCGGGGCCTGCTGCGAGACGGTTTCAAGGCCGACATAGTCATCTTCAACCCCTACACCGTCAAAACCCATGCCAGCAAGTCAGACCCCAAACACTACCCAGTAGGCATAGACTACGTGATAGTAAACGGCCAGGTCGTAATACAAAACGGGGAAAACACCGGGGTCCTGCCAGGCCGGTCGATCAGGCGCGGGAGGGCGTCTACTTAAGGGAAGCCAAGTGTCCTTTAGAACCAATCCTCACCAGAGCCACTGCCCTCACCCCAGCCCTCTCCCTTGCGAGGGAGAGGGCGCTTTTCACCACAGCTATTTATCCCAACTGCTCCAGTAGCCCCAGCACGGCCTCGCAGTCCTTGCAACCTCGGGCGCTGTTGGGTGGGGATTCCATGTCCCAGATCGTGCGCGCTTTGCGGAGCAGCGGCGGCAGCAGGGTGACAGGCCTTAGTTCCACTGGCACTATGTTGGCCCGGAAGCCCATCGTGAACCCACGTTCATCCACTAGGCCTGGCTCGGACGCGGTGTCTTTATCGGTGGCAGGTTCCATGTAGACCAGGGCCAGTTTCGACACTGGCGCTAAGCCCTGGCTCTCTGCAATCAGTGCATAGGCGTTGAGCTGGACCTCGTAGTTGTTGTACATCCCTGGGCGTTCCGGGTTATATCTGGATGTCTTGTAATCGACTATCACGTATGAGCCGTCGGACAGCCTGAATATGCCGTCAGCCTCACCCCGTAGAGTAGTCCCAGTCTCCTCATCCAGGACTTTGAACTTGGACCAGTGGGGCGGGTCGATATATGCGCCTGGTTCACCCAACTGGGCCAGCCAGGACGGACCGCGACCTTCGCGGTCAAAATGGTTGTGGACTATCAGCTTGTTGTAGCGGTCGATGCTGCTGAAGATACCGGGGAAACTCTGGTAAGGCAGATTCTTGACGTGCAGCCGTATCCAGGCACAGCGCGAACAAAAACGAACCCTAGAATAGGTGCCAAGTTCAGTGGCTGAGATGGTTGGCCCCAATGGCACTCCTTCGTCAGCCCACAGTTTCTCTTGAGCCATACCTAAAATGACCTTTCGGAAGTATTAATCGTCGGCAACCACGCCGAGGGAGGCACCGGCAGTTCTAGCTTCCGGCGGCAGGGCGTCTTCCCAGTCGGGCAATTGCCTCCGCGAGGACGACGGCAGGAATAATATGCAGATCACAGCAGTCAGACTGAGACTGAACGAAAGCAGGATCGACCAATCGTAGATGCCGGTCCAGTCTTTCAAGAATCCTGCCAGCACCGGACCGACGCCCATGCCCAAACCGGCGCCGCCCATCTGCCAACCGTAGGTCGTCCCGGTTGGGGCATCTCCGTAATACTGCCGGTTGATGATCGGAAAGGCCGTCATCTCTCCGCCGAGACCGATTCCAAACATCACGGCAAAGATGAAGAAGGCGGTCACATCCTGGGACACCAACAGGATCAATAGCGGGAATGTTTGAGCGGAAAAACAGACGATCATAACCGCCTTTGCGCCGAACCGGTCGGCCATCACCGGAGTGCCGAACCTGGTGACGGTACTGATCACCGTCAGGGTGATGTACACAACAACTGAGGTAACATCCGACAGACCCGCCTCGCGGGCCATATCCACCAGTAAGATCAAGATTATGTTGTGCGCTGCGCACCCCCAGAAATGGATTCCCACTAGGTTCCAAAAGGCGGCGGTCTTCTGGGCCTGTTTCAGAAAGACGCGGGTGCGGGTCTTGGCCAGGTCATTGTTCTGCATCCGCTTGACCGGCTCATCTTCATCCGCCCCCCATGGCTTAAGACCCAGGTCAGCAGGCTCGTTATAGAAATAGCGAGTCAAGAAAAGGAGCAGCCCCCCACCGATGATACCCGGAATCCAGAACGTGGCGCGCAGACCAAAGCGGTCAAACAAGATGAAGACCGTGACAATCGCGAGCGCTGTGCCAAATCCCTGGAGACTTTGCAGCAACCCCATGGCCAAGCCAAGTCGTTTCCTAAACCAGAGGGTCACGCCAGAAACCAGGGTCACCTGGAAAGACGCCATTCCGGCAGCCAGAAGAACTCCGAAATAGAGGTAGAACTCCCAGAGAGAGGTCATGGTGCCGGTGAGCAGCATCCCCGCTATGAAAAGAGAAGCGCCAACCCACATCACCCGCCGCACGCCGTAACGGTCTCCCAGCCAGCCAGATACGGGAGCCAGGAACCCTGATGCCAGCCACTGGATGGTGAATCCGAGGGTAATGAATCCGATACTCCAGCCAAAGTATTCCTCTTTGTGGAACTCCGGAATCAAAAGGCTGGTCGCGAAACGCATGCCGCTGCTGGTCATCCACATCATGGAGGCGATACCGACGATCACCCATGAGTAGTGAACATTGCGTCGACCGACCGCAAACCCCTCTGGAGTTATCCCGAACCGAAACATGCATCCCTCCCAATCAGATGCCCATTGTACACGCCAGGAGCGTGCACGGTACTGGACTCTCCGATCGCCTGGTTAAGCTTCAATCAAAAGCCCTGGGTTGAGCACGCCGTTGGGATCAAGGGTCCGTTTGACGGCCTTCAACGACTGGGCGAATAGCTCTGGTCGTTGCTGGTCATACCAGGGCCGGTGCAGGCGTCCGACGGCGTGGTGGTGGGTTATCGTTCCGCCAGAAGCCATGATGGCATCGGACGCAGCCTGCTTGATCTCGGCATACATCTCAAGTTCAGCGCCCAGGCGGCCCATGCCCTCAAAGGTGAAATACGGGGCTGGACCGTCGGTGTAAACGTGGGTAAACCTACAGGATACCGTGCCACCGCCACAGACTCGGTCAAGGGCTTCTTGGAGGGCAGCCCGCACCGCGCGGTCAAGCTCGGGCCAGCGGTCCCAGGTCACAGCGGTCTCCATGGTCTCGGTCACAAACCCAAGCCCAGCTTGGTGGTTCTTCATGTAGGGGGCGTTCAGAAACGAATCACGCCAGGCACCAACCGCACCCTGGCGGCCCGTCTCTCCCTGGGGTCGGCCGCCGGAACTATCAGACACCTTGATATCGTCGTCGCTGACGATCCCACCGGCGTCGCGAGCAATCTTGACCGCGTGTTGAATGAACTCTCCCTGGGGGATCTCAGCCGACTCAAACCCAAGCAGCAACAGGGCTTTGGTGCCATCCATTCCAGCAGCGGCGGCCGCTTCCACCGGGTCTAGAAGACGGCAGTTGCCGGGCCAGAGTTTGGTCTGGACAACCTGACGGGCCGCATCGGCTCCAGTAGCAAAAGTGGGGAAGGTGACTCCGGCAGAGGCTCGAAACACCGGACGGGCCTGAATTTTCATCCAGGCCTCGGTGATGATGCCCAAGATGCCCTCACTGCCTATAGCTATGCGGTCTGGGCTGGGGCCAGCTCCGCTGCCAGGCAGACGCCTGGACTCCCAGATACCAACGGGGGTAACCATGCGCACCGACTCGACCATGTCGTCGATGTGGGTCTGGTTGGTGGCGTAATGGCCTCCGGAGCGGGTGGCGATCCAACCTCCAAGAGTGGAGAACTCGAAGCTCTGCGGGTAATGGCGCATGGTGAAGCCGTGGGGGCGCAGTTGGGCCTCCAGAGCGGGACCGTAGATGCCCCCCTGTATCCGGGCGGAACGGGATAGGTCATCGATCTCCAGAACTTGGTCGAGTCCTTCAAGATCAATGGTCACGATACCGTCGTATCCCTCAGGGGGTTCAAAACCTGCCACGGTGGAACTGCCCCCGCCGAAGGGAATGGCGGCGTATCCGGAACTAGAGCACCACTCCAGCACAGCCTCCAATTCTTGTTCGTTGCGTGGGCGTGAGACTACGTCTGGGGGGTTCGGAAAGTCGAAGTTGAAGGCGCGGATACGGTCCCTGAAGCTGCGCCCGTAGGTATGGACGGCCCGATCGTGGTCATCGCTGACACAGATGTCCGTCAACGCCGAAGGTGGGGTGATGCGCGGTTTGCGGAGAGACAACCCCGACGATTTGGGCGGTGTGACCGGGTCTAGACTGACGTTATAGCGTTCAGCCAATTCCGCCGCCGCCTTCTTCATCTGCTCGGCGGTGGGCTCGCCTGACTCGTTCCCCCAGGCCCAGAAACTTCGTTTGGCCATTGCCGTCTCCTACTGTTTATCTGAGCCTACCAAGTGATATGTAACTACCGCCTCAACGATTTGTGGGCTACCACAACAGTTCGTGGTGAGTTCCGCCGAACCATGAACGCGCAGAAGACAGGCCCTTTCGACATCCTTCGATGGAAGGACAGGGTGAGCGGTTATTTGAAAATCGGGTTAGTCGGCCATCTCGAAGCGTTCGTTCTCGGCCGGTTTGGACCACATCTCACCAGCTCCGGCCATTGCTGCAGCCCGCTCTGGACTGGCGCGCCAGGCATCGTAGATCTCATTGGAGCCCCAGGTCACCAGGGTAGAGATCTTAGTGGGGTCATCCTGAGATATGAAGGTCAGCCGCATGCCATAGCCTGGAGCCTTGCTCTGGGCCAGGCCGTTGCCGTCCAGCATCTTCTTGGCTTCTTCAACTTTTTCGGGTTTTGCCCAGTGGTGGGTAAGTACGCCAATCATCGTTCTTGGCTCCTGATAATCATCTTGTTGTGTTGGACTAGGCCAACTCAGGGTCCACAGGCGCGAGTATATCACTTGTCCTGGCTGTCTTTAACCTTGAGCAACCGCCCGACGGCGAATGCGACTATCGCCGCTCCGGCGCTGAGTACTGCACCCATCTTGGCCGGGTCTTGGAAGGCCGGATCCTCGTAGGCCTTACCAGCGACAAACAAGGCCACGGTCAGTCCCAGACCAGCGATGATCGCCGCAACCAGCAGATGCTTGACGCCCATTCCCTCCGGCAGCGGGAATCCGAGCTTGACGCCAACCCAAGAGAACAGTGTTATACCGATGGCTTTACCGACGATCAAAGCCATAATCACGATCAGTGTGACCTCGGTGATGCTGCCAAGGGCCACTCCGGCGTTGGCAAAAGCAAAGAAGAACAGACCAAAATCTACCGGCAGCTTGAGCTGGTGTTCAAAGTCATCAAGCGGTACCTGGTAATGATGCGGCTCCAGAGCTTCCAACCCAGCGTCGAGCCCATCAGGATGGGCGTGCTCGAATTCCTGGTCACCGTCGCCAAACATCCCATGGGCCACGCTAGGCCCCGGGAGGAACGGGATGATTACCACTAGCGCCAATGCCGGTTCGATTCCCGACTTGACTAGGCCAACCCAACTAAGCCCACCAGCGATCAGGATGTAGATCGGCCAGTGGCGCACGCCGACCCGGCGCATGGCATAAGCAGCAGCCATGCCGCCGACCACCAACAACAGCCAACCGGGCTCCACAGGATGTGCTGGGTCAGGATAGAACACGGCGATGATTCCCAGACCTATGGCGTCATCGGCCACCGCTAGCAACAGAAGAAAATTGATCGCAGGATGCCCGTTGCCGAAGATGACCCGAGCCACCAACCAGGCCAGAGCGATGTCGGTGGCGGTGGGAATCCCCCATCCGTTGGCAACGGTGCCAAAGTCGCCGGACCCACCATAGAATATCCAGGCCAGCAGGAAGAACATACCCGCAGGGCCAAAGACGCCGCCAAGGGTGCCCATCAACGGGTTTATGGCCTTGGGTATGGGATTCAGCGCACCGCCGGGGAGGACAGACTCGGTGATCTCCTTGGTGGCAATTCCGAAGAAGAACACCATGAAGATCTCATTGATTAGGAAGTGAACGGTGACTGCCTTGCCAAAAATCTTGGTGTCATCGCCAAAGATATGGAAATCCACCATCTCTTCATAGGCGTGGAGATCGACATTGGCAAAGACTAAGCCGGCAATCACGCCAACGATCAGCGGGATTGAATACTGTTGCAGTAGGTTTATATGGTGGGCGCGGAGCAGGGCAATGTCCTAGGTATCTATAGAGCCCACAGGGTTAGAGAGGCTCTTGTATTTTCAATCGATCAGATTATCGGCCCGATAACCATTCGCTGGTAAAGGGAGCGAATGTCCAAGGATTATATCACCGAGTTGTCACGATAATTATGATTATTCTGGCGTTGGATCAAGTTTTGATCGGGCCGCTTGAGCCACTCCCTCCAGGCTCGGCAAACCCCTGTTTCAGGCGTGACTCAAGTTGACATCCCATAGGGCCTTTGTTACTATCACGGGCAGCCCTTCAACATTGATTTAGGGCTTATTTGGGCTTGTGCGCCGGCCATTTTTGGCCAGGAGGAACCGACCGCGGTGGCTTTCATAAATGGACTCAAATGTCGCGAATGCGGCAGAGAATACGCGGCAGAACCGCTAAACGTATGCGAATTCTGCTTTGGCCCTTTGGAAGTGGTCTACGACTACGCAACCATTTCTGAAGTGGTCAGCCAAGACAGTATCGCCAAGGGTCCTCTCAGCATCTGGCGCTACAAAGACCTGCTCCCAGCCGATGGTGATGATCCGGTCGATATCATGGCCGGCTACACACCGCTCATCAAGGCCAAGGGACTGGGCAAACAACTGGGCCTGAACAACCTGTATATCAAGAACGACAGCGTAAACCCGTCGTTCTCCTTCAAGGACCGCGTGGTCTCCGTTGCGGCGACCAAGGCTCTTGAGTTCGGCTACGACACCATAGCCTGTGCCTCAACCGGGAACTTGGCGTGCAGCGTAGCCGCCCACTCCGCCCGCGCGGGTGTCCGCGCCGTGGTCTTCATCCCCTCCAACCTGGAGCGGGGCAAGATCGTTGGCGCTGCCATCTACAACCCCATCCTGGTTTCCGTGGACGGCACCTACGACCAGGTGAACCGACTCTGCAGCGAGTTGGCCGATGACTACCCCTGGGCCTTTGTGAACATCAACATGCGCCCCTACTACGCAGAGGGCAGCAAGACCCTGGGCTACGAGGTAGCAGAACAGCTGGGCTGGAGACTCCCCGATCACGTGGTGGTGCCTTCCGCGTCCGGCGCCATGTTCACCAAGATCTGGAAAGGCTTCAACGAAATGGCCTGCCTAGGCTTGCTGGACGGCGTGGAGTCTAGCTCCTTTGGCGTGGATCAAAACACCTTTCACCATCCAGCGGTAACCACCAAGATGCACATGCAGCAGGCAGAGGGATGCTCACCCATCGCCACCGCCTGGAACAATAAACAATCCCAGGTCATACCGGTACAACCGGACAGCCTGGCCAAGTCTTTGGCCATCGGCAACCCGGCAGACGGCATCTACGCCATCAAAGTGATCGAGAAATCCGAAGGCTCTGCCTATGCGGTGCCCGAATCTGAGATAGTGAACGGCATCAAGTTGCTGGCCGAGACCGAAGGTATCTTCACGGAGACAGCAGGCGGTGTCACGGTCTCAGGATTGAAAAAACTGGCCGAATCAG
>PCAH01000014.1 GCA_002730485.1 Dehalococcoidia bacterium
CGGACGCACGCGCGCAACACTAGACGCTACCACGTCGGCGCTTGCCTACGGTGATAAGGTCGAGTGCACCACTTTCAGCTACAAACGCCAAAATCACTTTCTCGAATGGGTCCAAGCGTTCCAAGGCAAACAGAAAACTGTCATACCAGATGCAATCATCACGTCTGTGTGCGAAGAGATCAAGGCGCAGAATATCGAGGAGGTCACAGAAATTACGCCGAAAGACATCCGTGCGATCCTCAAAAAGTTAAAACACCGAAAGTACTACGAACATAGCATCCTCATCCATCACCTCGTAACTGGCATCGAACCGCCGCGTCTGCTGCCGAACGAAGAGGATCAGCTGCGGTGTCTATTCCTCGCTATGCAGGCACCGTTCGAAAAGTTTCTCCCCAACGATCGGAAGAACTTCCTGTCCTACTCTTACGTCATGTACAAGCTTCTGGAACTATTGGGGATGGATCAATATTTATCGTGCTTCAGTCTCCTGAAAGGGAAGGACAAGCTGGCGCGTCAGGACCGTATTTTCCGGAAGATATGCATCGCCAACGACTGGGAATTCATACCGAGTGTGTAATCGCGAAATTCTCTGTCGTATAATAAAAAGAAGAAAATGAATCCCGTTGGATTCGGCGGTATCTGCACCGGATTCAGTTTCTTGGAACCCGACCCCCCGAAGCCTGTCCGCCTCATGCAGCTGGTTGAAGAAAAAGATTCCAAGGAGGGCGGCAGCCACACCGAGGCGTGGTGTATTGCCGGTGCGCTGTGTGCCACATCACTCTTCGTCTTCATGTGCGGATAGCGGCGCTTTAACTTTAGCGATTTTTCCGTATGCGTGTTTTTTGCGCCACTACAGAACAAATGATGGATCTAGTACATGGTGATATTCTTCTTTCCCGGGGGCATCATTCTCTGTGCAAGCTCCTTGCATTCGCTTCCGGAACAGGAATATCCCATGCAGCCGCCGTGATCGGTGACAAGGTGCATTCCTTTTCGCGAAGACACGGGGAGGTTCTGGTGATGTCGAAGGAGGAATACCTTCGGAAGTTTACAGTGCCGCTCGTCTTACGACCGACCACACCGGCCTCGTCGAGGCCTCGTGTCAAGATGGGGAGATACGCCATCATCGAAAACAATTGCACCGACCATGTTCTTCGCATCTCCCATATGATGGGGCACACGGAGAACCTGCCGCGAATGCGCTATGTAGTGCCCCATCGTATGCGCCACATGCCCGGTTACGTAAGGGTGCACGGTGCTCGGGTACCCTTTGTGTACAAAATGGGCCCTGCGCTAATCCTGATCGTTGTCTTTATGATCCTACATAAATCGTGGCGGTAGCTGTGGAAATGGTCGGGGTGGCGGTGGTGGCGTAGCCAGTAGCCTACGCACAGCCTCTTCGATGTCGGCCTCGTCCACAATGTGAAACCATTGCGGATACTCGTCGTACCACCACAGGTGCGGGCCGGGTGACTCGGGATCCCGGACAACTAAGATGTGCCCGCCACCAGCTATCAGAGCTCCGATCCGGTTCGGTGCTGCGTGTCCGTCCATGCTGATCAGAACCCTGTACCGCCCCCATTCCGAAGACGGTACGAAATCCTTCCTGTTGGCTCGCGAAGGGGGGGTCACCACGCCCCCGTGCACGGCGTACCGACCGTTGCGACTATGCCACACCTTGATGTCGAAGAGTGGGTGCGAACGGTATCGTTCCGCGACCCGCAGTCGCTGCGTGGAGGTGCCGCTACCGCGGAAGAACGCGACGGCGCGCCGCTGTTCCCACGGGACCGTCGTTGTGGGTTCCTGACACAGCGCGACGTTCGTCGCCGCAAAGAACACCGGAAGTCCCAGCATGCGCTCCCAGTCGAGATTGCAGGGAATCGCACAGTCCTCGAAGTCAGCGGGGTGTGTGTACGGGGAAAGCACGGGCAGCAGCTCGCAGGTCGCGAACGGTTCGGGAAGATTCGGCAACGCGGTATCGGCCCACACGTGCGCATAAGGATGGAGACGGACCGGCCGTGCGTGACGAACGATGGGGTGGTCCCTGCGGTTGAGGATACCGTCCCATGTACGAACCCCGTAGTGCCGCACTACCGCCTCGATCATGTGGCGGTAGCACTCGTTCATGCTGTCGGACCACGGCTGGAAGCCACATTGCGTGCACAGGATTCCTGCATTGCACCACCACTTCTCTTTCGGAAGATGTGCGGGCCCCACCACGTGCTCCGTAGCGCGCAACTGGTGATGCCAATCGTTCGTGAAGTCGGGATTGACGAACGGGGCGAAGAGGCGTACCCGGCCTTCTCGGACCACAACCAGCACAGCTGAGCGAACATAGCGCCATATGTAGTCGAGGGTGTTGTGCACCGTCTGTCGATCGGCGTGGTGGTCCTTATCGCATGGGAAGTCGGTATTCAACTCATCCCAGCACTGGAGGAGGTGCGCGAGGTTTTGGAGCGCCTGTGTTGGCGGACCGTGTCGTTCGGCTTCATCCCGGCACCGGAAGGCCACCGCAGGGGAGTAACATCGTGCCATCTATTTTTCGGATAGTGACTTGTAGATGCAAAAAAAACCCTGCCGTACAGGAAAGACCCGAAAGACTGCAAATGAGCGCCGTCCCCCAGCAACATATGACTTCCGAGATGGAGCAGATCGCAAAGTCGTGCGAGGCAGAGAACAAGCAGATTTGCAAATCGAAGGCCGGCGCGTACTGCGTGGATGCAGAGAGGGAATGCGACAGCGCGCACATGGAGACGGACGCTTCCGACATCGGCAACTATTTCATGGCCACGGGCGTTTCGCGGAAGACACAAGGACAAGGGGCGATGCGCGACGAGGCCGACGATGAGACCGGCGACGTCGCGCCCGCTCCCGCCTGTGCGGGCGCCCTGTGCCAGTTCACGCAGGGGGCCCGAAACCAGATCGGCCACCCCGGTATGATTCTATAAATTTCTATAAATGCGTCCCGCACTGTACGTTAGGGAATAATACAGCGCATGCAAAACAAAATGGCCCTGCTTCCCATTCATGTCATAGGAAGCGTTGCGAATTTTTTGGATGCCGCGGGCCTACGCGCATTCATGGGTGTATGCCACGAGAGCAGGTCGTACGCCATAGAAACAACCAAACGAAGAACACTTTCCTGTCCGCTCTACCGCGCTGTCCTACATAGTGCGTGTGTCGTCATAGCAAACATTATGTACCTCAGTCACTGCATTTATGTGCTGGAAACGCACGGTGTTTCAAAAAAGCTGTTTTACAGGCGCTGCCTCTGGTGGGCACTCCGCTGGGACTATGACCTAAAACCGAACATCCCCGTGCATATCATGCTACGACCATTAGGCTACCAACTACAGCAAGAATGAACCACGTCGCTGTCGAGGAGATCCAATAAAAGTTCCTTTTTTTGTGGTTCTCTCTGAGACCGTACGAAAACACGACTCCTCTGGTAAACAACAGCAGGTACAAGGAACTGAAGGAAAGTACAAAGAGTCCCGACAATACACACGTAGCGGGGGTCGTGTACAGAATCGGCGTGCGCAACGAAATCCCTGCGAGAAGGGCAGCGGGGATGACGATATGGCATACGGTGTTCATCGTGGCGATGCTTTGGTGATTTTCTACTCCTGTGTATGCTACAAGACTGTCCCATTCTGCGACCGTGACATAGTTTCCCCACGTCGCAGTAGTTATGATATAGGTGATTCCACACACTACAAACCAGTCAGGTATGCCGCGGTGTAAACCCAGAAGAAGAAGAATACCAACGAGATGACTGATGTGTGTCAGTGAGAACTGGCGCTCCGAAAAAGTCAGCGGGTGCTCCATCCCTGCCTCTTTTTTTAGTCACCCGTAAATCTTTATGTCTTACATTTTTCTACACTCTCCCGAATGGAAAATGTGGCGGTGCTCTGTGATGATCTCCAGATTACGGTATTGTCATTTACAGGCCTTCCCGAGACGCGTTTTTCCGCCATAGCATGGCGTGCTTGGCATGCGCGTCGGAAGCGGTTCACGGATGAGGTACTTAGGTACATCGACATAGACAGAACACCCTTTGTTGCGCGACTTTGCCACAAGGAAAGCGGCGTGCGCTTCTTGGTTGTGTCTTCCGTGCGGAAAGTTTCGAAGGAACTTGGAGAAGGCGGCGCGCACTGGTTTCAGTTGTATCTAAGATCAATCGTACCCTAGCATCTTTAGCGCAAACATTTCGACATCCACCAGCCGTCACCAGTGCCCATGCGCCGACCATCGAACTCTGCTGCTCCCATCTGAATCGTGTTGCGCCCTCCTTTACTCCTGCAGTGCGCCCTGCGCTTTTTTATTTTTTTAAGCGCGCGGGGCTCTACCCAGCTGCAGAATTTTTTCGCTTTCTTGTCTTTTGTGCACACGTCCTTGTCCTTCACGCTGCTGCAGACAAAAGGTACCGATTTGTCGAGGCGCCGCCCTTTTTCGTAGAGTGCGGCGCGTTCGGCACGGCCGTACTTTTTACAGGCGTTCGCGCGGCGCTCATATCCGAAACGTTTCCGGTAGAGAGATATCAGCGGCGTGGTGGCGGCACGAAGCGAAATCGTCTTACAGCCTGCTTGCTTGGCGATGCGCTCTGCCTCTTTGAACAACGCCATTCCTTTTCCGTACTTGCTGCATACGAGATCGATGTAGAAGGTCCTGTCGGCGCCCGTCCCCTTGATGTACGCGGTCATGAATCCGTCCATGCGGTCGTACTCTATCTTCAACTTCTTAGGTTTTCCGCTCCGAGAGGCTCGCCCCTCTCGTTCTTCGGTTTGATTGCTTTCGAACCACAGCAGGAACTCTGCGCGGGACCGCATGTTCTTCTGAAAGTATGCCTTGTTGATCTCGACGGTGCGCTCCCCGGTTTTCTTGTTTACGCGGCTGCAGTTGCTGTCGATCTCTCCGCAATAGTCACGTTTCAACTCGAAAAGGTTGCCGTCAGTGGGACACTTCGAAAGCTTTTTGAGTTGCTCATAGAATTTTTTTTCGGTGCCGCGAGATTTCCGAAGGAAATGGAACGTGGACCCTTCTGCGGAGCCCCCCGCGATAGCATTGAAGCGCCGCCGCGCCATGATGTCTCGAACACCAGCAGTGCGTTCCGCGTCGGTGATGGACCGCCTCAGCTCAGATATCAGTGCCGCCATTTTATTATAAGGGTGCGGAATATGTTGGTGACTACCTAAGCGTATACCAACAAATGTGTATATGTAACATTGATCTAGGGCCAGATTTTTTCCAAGTTCAGACAAAAAACACAACAACTACCAAACACAATGTCCGCAACATATCAGACAGTGACTTTGGATACCAGCCAAGTGGAGATGCCCGTGCACGAGCCGCTTGCTGCCGTTGACGCCCTTGATCTTGTCCTGCAGATCAAGGAAACTTGGAACCTGAACAAGCTTTTCCGCTACTACCGCGTGCAGCACCAGAACCAGACGGAGGAGCAGGGCCTTGACCACAACGCAAACATCGGACAGCTGGCCGTTTCCTGCGTTGACAAGGAGATCGCGGAGACGCACCTGCGCGCTCTGGTCGGCGAGCTTCTGCTGGCAAGTCGGCAGGGTACGTCCCTTCCGGATCAGGGTTCGCCTGACTCCACGACTCAGGCGAGCACCGCCACCTCGTCTTCGAGCCGTGGTGACTGGAAGGTCGGGCTTGGTCTGGACGATTTGTACGGCACCGGAGTCGCCGCGGGGACCACGGCCGCTGCCGATACCCAGATTAACAGCGGTTCTGCAACCACTACCGACGACTCGGGCGCCGTAGACAACACCGCAAAGCAGTCGCAGACGTTCGCCGATACCGTAGAGACAACGGCGGCCTACGATCTCGTTGATGCCCTTGCCTTGGGTATCGCCTTTGCGTGGACGCAGGCGGGTTCCCCTAAGACCAACGCAGCGGACCGTCTCACATGCTTCCGTCAGGCGCAGGCCTTCCGCGCTCAGATCGCGGACGAGCAGATCACACACGACGTACAGGTGTTCGCTAACCAGACCACGCCACAGGATAATACGGCTGTTACCGGATTCCGCGCCGGTGCGACTGAGGCAGGCCGCTCCGCGCTCCTCTCCGCGCTCGATAACATGATCTACGAGGACGATTCCGGTGACGCCGTTACCGACACCACTTCGTCCGACTTCCACAACGTCGCCAACAGCCAGAAGGTAGACCTTGTCTCGCAGGGCGCAGGATGGTTGAGCTTCCTTGCGGCTCGTATCGTCGCGCATTCGATGCGCGAGAGCATGAGCAACCTCGCGGAGCGCCGTATGGTGGTGTTCGGGGGCAGCGACTCCGGTGCGCCGGGTATGGTCAATGCCGTATCGACGTCGAATATCACTGAGATTACCGACTTTGACACCAACGTCAATGTAGCCGGCGCAGAGGAGCTCTCGGAGCAGGACAACATGACGGATCGCTTCGCATCAGGTGCATCAGCCACACACGCGGCTGCCACGAGCACCGCTGCGGCATTGAAGTACATCGATGCCAACCCGGGCACTGGCGCGGCCGCGCAAATTTCTCGCATATCGTGTACCGTGGGTGAAAGCTCCGCTAATGGTGTCACCGATGGGCATGAGTACTCCTCGAATGACGCGCCCCCCGCGACATACGCGGGGGACGAGGTGCGCATGATGCCCGCGCTCCAGAGCGGCGACAACATCTGCCTCGCCTTCACCTTCCGTGTCACGAACTCGGCCACGAATGCGAACACGTACTCGGCCAAGGTCGGTATACTGCTCACGCAGGGTGCTAAGGGTGCGTTCAATGTCGATTCCTCCACGGGCGTCGCTGAAATGGCGGCGGTGCCGACGGGTGATGCGTTCTACAATGATACCGCCTAAGAAGGCATGCATTCGATGGTTTCCTTCTTTACTTCCTTTACTTTTAGCGCTCCACACCAGAGCTCGAGGTCGTCGCTTATTTTTTGTTTGTAGTACGGTACGTCCATGTCCACGGGATCGCCGCCTAAGAATGCACTCATCTGTTTGTGGTTGATAAGCGTCGCATCGAAGCTCTTCTTGAACGAATCGCCGTATTGCTTGCCGATTGTTTGCGCGATCTCTATGTTTCGCTCCTCCTGCTGCTTCTCGGATACGGCAACTTCGGGCGATTTTTCGTTTTTATTTACGTCCGCGGACGCCATTTTTTTTTATTCAGACGATACGGAAAAAAAAGCATGCCGCCTTCAGATAAAACGAAGCTCGTCTTCAAGGCAGCCGATGGCCCGGCGACGGCGCGACTGCGCGAAATTCTTCGCGACGCCGAGCGGAAACCCGCCCCTAGCAAGCGGCGCAGGCCTTGAGGAGTTCGGTAACGACCACAGAGACCACGACGTCGGACGTGTAGTGTTCCCGGGACAGCGTGGATACCGCGGCGCCCGTCGCCGCGAGGGCGTAGGTCACCGGGCACCGGGCGAAGGAAAACAGCACCAACGTGTGGCCGCTGAACATCAGGTCCCGCCCCGCCCAGATAGACTCGCGCACGACCGGTGGGGGGTAGTCGGTGAGCGAGAGGGTGAGCGCGCGCAGGGAGAATGCCTTCGTCTGTAGGCCGATCACAGCCATGCCCTGCTGGGTCGTGACGACGCCCATCCACCACTGGATAAGGAAAAGCATGGCCTGACAGAATATGGCGTTGTCCACGAGGGTATGGTCCCACAGAGAACATCGAGAATGGACGATGTCGTACAAGGGCGCGGACCTACGGACAAAGTCCGACCGCCGGTCGCACACGCGTTTTGCCCAGACATTGGCAGCGACGGCGCTAACCCACAAAAAGACGAGCTCTGTTTGGTTCATCGTTTTCTACCGTTTTCCTGTGTACGAACCCACCCGCCACTTTCGACTTTTCAGAATAACAGGAAAATGTGGGTTGCTGGTCCGCTGCTGCTCGCTGCGTGCTTCTACCTCCTATGGCGCGCTTTCACCGTTGTACCCCCGGACCCACACGCACAGCCATTCGAGGAAGAACTGCGCCGACGTATTGGTAAGGGAGGAGTCACGATTGTGCGGTGCACCGGAAAATGGGACTTGGTGCCGCCTATCGTAAAGGAATGGCTCATCCACATGCTCAACGTGTTTGCCATTCGCGTCCAAGACGAAATCAGCAATAAAGACAAAATCGAGGAAATCGCTCGCGGCACGGTGAAAGTCTCTTACCGCTCGTCTTACCGGGGTGTTCAGCTTCGTAATGTGTCGCTGGTCGGTACGGAGAATGATCTAACGCGCGCCTACGATGCAGTATCAAAGTCAGAAGAACCGTTGCGCACTTGGATCACGCACATGGAATACAGTTGAAGAAATTCGGCAACACTCGCTGCCTACACGAGGTCACGGCGCGCCACAAAATAGGCCATACGATCACACTAATCGACAAACCCGTAAGAGGACCAAAGAGGTCCATGATTGAAACAAAAAAATCATCTTTGCTTTTTTTTTCAGTCAACCAATAACGCGATAGCAACGATGCCACCACCGATCGTGTACGGTATGGGCCTCTCCGCGGGAACCCGCCTCGCCCTGTGGACTGCGGATTTGTGCAACGTGCAAGTAGAGTTCAAGAATGTGAATCTATGGAAGAAGGAGCACATGACAGACGTCTTCGTCGAGCTGACTGCGGGGCGCCACTGTATCCCCGCGCTGGAGCACGATGCGGGCGGGCACCGTTTGCGCATTACCGAATCCCGCGCGATCGCGCGCTACATGACGATGGTCGGCGACGGCACTGTGGTCGGTCGCCTGAACGTCCCTGCGCAGCAGGCGGTACTGGACCAGCTCGTGGACTACGACGCGACGTGCCTTTATCCTCGCGTCGCGGACGCGACCTACTTTCGCCTGTACGACATGAAGAGCGAGCCGACCGCGGAGGAATTCGACAAAGTGCGCACGAGCCTTACCTTCCTCGCAAAGATGCTGGGAGCCGAAACGTTCATGGTCGCCGGCAGATGCACTGTGGCGGATCTGGTCCTGTCCAACACCCTCGGTATGCTTGTCGTCGTTCCGGAAATCGACATAGAGCGGGAGTTTCCTGCCCTGTGGCGGTGGAACGACCGGCTGAAAAAGCGACCCACGACTGATTCCGGCGCCTACCAAGCCGCAAAGGCGTCGCTCGCGGAGCACATTGCGGCAAAGCAGAACGCGGAATGATTCAAGGAAGACGAATCATCGTTCTGGTCGGAACTGTCTGCGGTAGGGGCTTCGGGGGGGCGCAGTGTCGCTTCCGCTGGGCTGCTGCGGTCTTGTGGATTCGAGCACAGGCAGGGGTGTCCTTCCCGATCATTTTCAGCGCGACCATGTACCCCTCCGCCTCCCCCGCCCACGCCGCCCCGCGGCGGGAAGTCGTCTTCTCACGTCGAGCTTTTTCGCATAGTTTCTGGGCCCGCTCCTCGACTTTCCGGACACGGTCCTCGTGGATCGCGAAGGCCGTCTCTGTTGTGCCACACCGCGAGACGACCGAACCGATCAGAACGAATAGGAAGATAACAACAGCGCTGGCAATGACGAACATCTTCCTTTTACTTAACACGATGCTAAAAAATACGCTAGGCCATGCTGTACCCGTAGGTGGACGAGGTGTAGGAAGAGCACCCGCCCGATACCCGCGCCGCGCTCGTATGTGCTGTGACAGCACCGAGGTCCGCCTCAGTGACCCCGTCCAGTTGACAGGATGCATCCTCGGCTCTTCTGCAGCGTGCCATGAAAGCGCGGAACATGTCGGCGTCCCCTTCACCCACCTTCATATGATTGGCTCCTTTCTCGGACGCATTCGCGACACGGATCCCCTCGGCGCATATTCTACCGATGGCAGAGGCGGGGGCACCGGACACTAGGCCGTCACGAAGACGCCGCAGCAGAGTGGGGATTCTGGCGTTCTCGTGAACGATTCGGACGTTTTGGTCGTCGGTGTACACGGATGTGTCCACATCCCTCACCTTCCCGGTTTCGTCCCACACTTCTGCCCCTGCGTCCCGTCTGGCCACCCGAAACGGAAGTTCGACGGTCGCCCCGGGGTAGAGCGTGAGCGGCGATCCTGAAAAGGTGCCGTCCTTTGGTGACGCGAAGCGAATGTGCACCCCTTTCATCGCTGGGCGGGCACATGCTTGGGTGACGACGTCGTGCAGGTTCGCAGCGAGGAATTCGCCGTCGGTGCAGAGGTGGAATGGGGCGTTGTCCAGATTCGCACATATCGAAGACAGCAGGGTCGTTTCGGTGCTGCAACCGTTGTCCTCGAGTGCACACACCACCATAGGTACACCGCACGTGTACTTCGCGGCGATGTCCACAGCGGAGCGGCTGCCCGCCGTGACCTTTCCGTCGGTAAACATCCACGTCACTGCGGAAGAACCGCTGGCGGGTGGGCTGTCTTCCCAGCAGCCCGTCACCGTAGTCATCGCGTCTTCGAAATTCGTCATGCCTGAGCATGATATGTTCTCGATGATGGCGCGGAGGACACTGCGATCTGTGAAGTCGTTCAGCAACGCATCGTGAATCAACTGCGCCTCTTTCGCGTACGTCACCACGCGCACCCGGCTACCGTCTGGCAGTGACGCGAGGCAGTTTGATGCCTTGAAGCGGTCCCACCTCCCGTCTTTGTTCATGCTGCTGGAAGTATCGATGACGACTGCGATATCGAGAGGCATGGGGGGCGCCGGTGTATCTTCGGTCGAAAGCCGCAGCGATCGCATCCCCGTCGATGGGATACCGGTGAGCGCAAATGTCACTCCGTTTTCTTTGGCCATTTCATTCGCAAAAATACGAATGTGTCAAACTTATTATGTGTAGAAAGCTGTAGGGCAATCACGCCTTTTGCGTTTTTCAAATACCCCGGTTTTTGGATAATCGCCTGCTCGTGCACTCTTCACTGTTACCACCGCGTACCCACCACCACAAACATGGCCCTAGCCGCGTCGTACCGTGATATCCCGATGGACACCTTGCACTACAAGGACCCCCAGCAGAACCAGAGCGGCACGGGGAAAACCGCATACATCGACATCGACCAGAACACCCAGCGCAGCCCGGAGTTCCAGCTTGGTGAAGGGGCCCTTCGCTGCCCATTCGGCGCGCGGTACCCCCAAGGCGGCGAGGGGGGGGCGAACATGAACATCGAGCTATCCCTCGACGACCCGGAGGTCCGCCAGTTTCTCGATAGCTGGGACGACAAGAACAAGGAGTGGATCCAAACCCACCCGGACTTTCTCGGAAAGAAGAAAGTCAGTGCGGAGGCGGCCGCGGACGCGTACATCCCGCTGGTGAAGCACTCCAAGACGGATCCGGGGAAGTACGCCCCCCTCTGTAGGGTCAAAGTTAATGTGGGGAGCGAGCGCCCGTCCCAGCGCACGGAAATCTACGTCATGGACGGAACCTCTAGCTGTAGGCGGGGCACGGCACAGGACATCACGTCGAACTGCACCGTGAAAGCGATCGTGACTGCGGGGTCGATTTTCTTCGTCAATCGCACCTTTGGTCTGACGATGAAGGCGAAGAAGATTCTCGTATACCCCTCTGACTCGAAGCGCGATGTCGGGTTCCGCTTCACGGCGGAAGAGGCTGCCGTCGGCTGCAGCGGTGAGGACGCGAAGATGGACGAGGACGCTGGAGAAATGCGGGATGTGGATCTTGGAGACGCCATGTAATGATCTGGAAGGGTTCAAAATGGTCCGTCCCGTGAAACAGTCATGGGTCTTACTACAAGCGCTCCTTTACCCCCAGTGTCCGATCAGCCAATAAAAACAATGATTCACTTTCACAGATCCCCTCATTTAGAAGACTTGATGGATTTCAGGAAAAAACTTCGGGTGAAACCTGATCTCATTTGCGTAGATACTCACTGGAACCAGATGTATCAAAGTCAGGCAAGGACCATTTGCCTCGGGCCACCTGAGTGGGATTGTGCTAAAAATGAGAACCCTCACAAAAGTTGCACGAAGCAAGTAAGTTACACCCTCCCTGACAAGACGCAGATCGTAGTAGAGCGTAAAAGAGACTTCTCGAAATAAAGCGCTACCAACAGGGGCATTTTATTCTAGAGTTATTTTCGGTGCTGCTTTCGCGGCCACTAGTGACGAGCCCCTCGATGTCGTTCGGTTCCACGCCGTATGCGACCAACTCCCGGGTGATACGGGCGTAGTAGGGGATGTAGGTCATCAGGTCCGTGACCTTAAGACACAGGTCGAGTGACTGAATACAATTCGTATACTGGTCGCAGACCTCCGTACTGTAGCCCCGCCTTATTTCCCACAGCTGCTGCATTCCGACTGCCTGTGTCGCTTCTTCCTTGACCCGGTGCAGCCGCGCCATGATCGCGATAGCCCGCTCCACGCATCGTCCTATGTCCTCCATCTTCTCGGAAAGCTTCTGGAACTTTAGCACGGAGGCCGTCAGTGCCACTATCGACGACACGATGACTGGAACAATATTTAGCGCGACACTGTCCTTGTTGTTGCCCTTTGTGATTTGGGATCGTATCGTCTCGTACACCGCTAGCATGCTCGAAAGAACGATGATGAGAATCGAGGTTCGGTCGAAGAGCTTTTTGTACCCGCTGTACTTCATGCGAAGCAGCTCAGTGCGCATGCGGCAGCGCCTTAGCTTTGCGTTCACGTCATTCACGAGCAATCGCTGGGTGTCCTCCATGGACTTGACCATGATTTCCGTGCGGCGTATTTCATCCTCGTAGCGCCGCCGGAGCAGATCCGCATCAGGCGCACTATTTTTTTGTTCCATTATCCCGAGAACCAAAAAATGGATCTACCCGGTCGATCAGTGGGGTCGCGTGCGGTGCAGCGGGACGTCGTTGAGTTCACGAACCAACTCTGGGGGGAGCATCGCGGTGTTGCGCACAGCTTGCTTCCCACACCAGTGTCTCTGTCGGTGGACGATATCGAAACGCTTCGCGCACAGCAGTATGCGTGGTCATGGAAGACCGACGGGGTGCGCTATCAGCTCCTGCTCACTACCAACGACAAAGGAGAAAACGAGGCTTTCTGCATAGACCGCAAACAAACCGTGCGTAGGTTGAGGAATGATCGCATCTCCCCCCGAGAAACCGTGCAAGCTCCGGCTTTCTTGGCAGTCGGCAACATACAGATCGATGTGTACGAAGGCAGCGTGATCGACGTCGAGTACACTGGCTGCGGTAGGTGGACGGTCCTCGACGTTGTTGCGGTCGGGGGGTACAGCTTACGAAATGTACTTTCCTTCAAGGATCGAATCGGGATCGTTGATCTGCTTTGGGGAGACGACAGCTTCGTATCGAACAAGGAATGGTTTCCGATGGCGACGGCGCCCTCGGTGGATCCCACCCAGTATCCCACAGAACAGGACGGGATCATTTTCATGCCGGTCCGTGGGCCCATCCGCACAGGTCTTCATGCCAACATGTTTAAACTGAAATGGCACCATACCGTGGACCTGCTATGGAAGGACGGGGCATGGCGATGGGTGCGCAACGGCATGCTGCAGCCGGTCCCGTACGACGTACAGGTAGACGCACCACGCTGTGCGATCGATCGTCCGGGCGTATACGAGCTGGCTATCGACGCCGCCCCCGATGCGATCGAGCCCGGCGAAATACCACGGCTCGACGTTTCCGTAGTGATACAGCGGCACGACAAGTCCGTACCAAACGAGTTTCACACGGTTCAGGCAGCGGTGCGGGACACGAAGTCTCCGATCACGCCGGGGGATATCTGGGGTCGGTGACGGGATCTTAGCGATGCTTGTTCCACGGCACGAATGGATTTATGTGTCCACCGGGCCACGTGCGCGCCTCGCCTAGTGTTGTCGGGGGGCGCTTGTAGTGTACCCCGGTACTGTCCCGAATAACGTAGTCGTTGCGCGGATCGTTGAAATTGGCCTTCTGTTGGCTATTTACGCGTTTGTCTCGCGCCGTTGCCGCCGAACGCCGCAGCTGATATATGTTACGCAGTATCGCCGCGAGCGCGGCATTGCTCAGGCTAGATCCGAAGACGGATCCTGCCGAACTCAGTGCGGAGGGGCTGAATGGGTCGGTCGTGTCCACGAATCGTGTCACGGAGTGAATGAGTTCAGGCGTGACGCGGGTCGTCGGGTCGCCCGCCCCGCCGTCGTTGACCACGGGGATCGTGAGAACAGTGGTAAAGGATCCATCCTGATTCGTGATTGTAATCTCAGTTTCGTATGTTTTGGTGACGCCGACGGGGATGCCGGAAATCTTCCCTGTGGCGGGGGCAATGAACAGCCCCGGTGGGAGGTTCTCCGCGGTAAACTCGCGTGGTGCCACGGCGTCGGTCTGTACCATAATGGGATCGATGACATCGAATGCCGTAAAATCGCTCGGCAGCGACGAGACGACATCGAGATACGACGGCGTCAGTTCTCGCATGGCCAAAGATATCGTGACCGCCGGGCCGTCGCCGGTCATGTTGAACGGAACGAGTGTGACGGTCGTGTCGTCCAGCGTCGTGAAATTAGCCGTGATTGTCACGCGCCCCGTGGCCGTGTCAACAGTTACATCCCGCGGTACGTCCCCGACGACCTTGTAGCCGGCGACAATGTCGGTGGCGTTGCCCACTACGGGGAGGAACTCTTTGACGATTGTTCCACGCACGACGGTGGCCGTCGTGAGCAGCATAGGCGGTTCTGTGCGCATCATGCCGCCGAATACCGGGCGGCGCGTGAGCATGCGGAAGGTACCCCTGCCGACCCCGACGGTGTCCGTCCCGCTGTAACCGTCGATGAATGGGGGCCGTGGCACCGCGAGTATGTGTATCACGGTATCCGGATACCCACTGCTCGCGAAGACAACCTTGATGGCGTCGCGGTCCCCGGTCATGGACCCATTCAGGACAACTTCCGTCTTCGACACTTCCGTGACCGTCAACGGAGTCGTCCCGGACAGGCTGTAGTGTGTCGCGGTCACAGTGTCCCACGCAATGGCTTCGCCATTGGGTGAGGTCAGGAGAATCCGTGTTTTGAACTTCTGATCCCGTTCTTTCACGACGTGGTGCACCGCACCGCGGGCCGTCACCCCGGGGAAAGTTACTGTTCCGGCTGTCGGGCCCGCAGTGACGTCCGGTGTGGCAACGCCAGTTAAATCGACGAAGCCATCTGTCTCCGCGTAGGTTCGCGTACACGCAATCGACGCGGCGTTGGGTCTGGTCATGCCGGGTTTCTCTAGTGTCCTGCTTTTCTTGGGTTCCGTAGGAAGTGCAGGATCTTCTGGGACAAAAAAAAAGACAGAAACGTTTCGGGTTCCTTTTTTGAAAATATTTCGCTTATAA
>PCAH01000080.1 GCA_002730485.1 Dehalococcoidia bacterium
AAAGAGGACGACCATGAGGTCTACCTTGTGGTCACCCGCTGGGAGTCTGAAGACGATTTCAAGAACTGGACCAAGAGCGCTTCGTTCCGTGAATCCCATGCAGGACCCCATCCCGACTACATCCTGGGCGGGGAATTGGCCAACTACGACATCAAACTCTCCATCGTCAAAGATTAATCTCCCAGCACCAGATAATCGGCCTATTGAATCGGTGATAAGAAAAGGCCTCCTGATTAGATCGGGAGGCCTTTTTGTTATCGACTCATCGGGATAGAAACGCTACTTGCCGTGGCAGCGTTTGTACTTTTTGCCACTGTTACAAGGGCACTTGGCGTTGCGGCCAATCTTGCCTTCATCGGGTTGCATCGTACGCTTCTCATTGCAATATGCGCAGGTGCAAGCAGCCGGATGATCGCTGTACCAATTTGTTCTAGTGGACACTACTACCCAAACTCTCTGTAATCTCTTACTTCCATCCTACATGCGTAGGTATAACCATACAAGTGAACAGGCGCATCACTCTTATTTCCGGTTGACGAAATCGCGGTGGACACTACAATACCTGCGGAATGGCTGTAACTATATTTGGCTGTTCGTGGAGTGACGATGCCCGGAGCCCAAGGGGGAATCGATTTTCTGCTGGAGCCGTATAGGGTTTTGGACCTGACAGATGAACGCGGCCTGCTAGCAGGCAAGATACTGGCAGACATGGGCGCTGATGTGATTCAAGTAGAGCCCCCTGGAGGCAGTCCGGCCCGCAATCTTGGGCCCTTCCACGGCGATGATCCGCAACCGGAGAAGAGCCTTTTCTGGTGGGCTTACGCCGCCAACAAGCGGAGCATCACCCTAGACCTGGAACAAAAGGACGGCCAGGCGCTGCTCAAGAGATTGGTTGCCAATGCAGACTTTCTGATCGAATCGTTCTCCCCCGGCTATCTGGAAAGCTTGGGTCTTGATTACAAACAGCTATCAGCGATAAACCCAAAGCTGGTCATGGTGTCCATCACCCCCTTTGGCCAGGACGGGCCGTACTCCAACTATCAAGCATCTGACATCGTAGGCATGGCCCTGGGTGGGTTCATGTATCTGACCGGTGATGATGACCGCGCTCCAGTTCGGATCAGCTTCCCCCATTTCTATCTCCACGGCAGCGCCGCCGGAGCGACTGCCGCCATGCTGGCCCACACCTACCGAGTCACCAGCGGTCAGGGACAGTACGTTGACGTTTCCTGTCAGCAGGCTGTGGCCAAGACCCTGGCCCATGCGCCCCAGATATGGGACATAGAAGGAGCTATCCTAAAGCGCATGGGCGTCTACCGGCAAACCTCCGGAGAGAACCGTGTGCGCATCAACTGGCCCTGCAAAGACGGTTATGTCAATTACATGGTCCAGGGCGGGACCGTCGCCTACAGTACCCGTGCATTGTTAGAGTGGATGAAAGAAGACAAGTTCGACACTTCAGACCTGGATGCCATCGATTGGGAGAAGATGGGATACGGGGCAATCACGCCGGAACTCATGGCCCAACTCGGCGGGCCGTTGGGGGATTTCTTCAAGGGCCATACCAGGGCCGAGTTGGTTCAGGGCAGCCTCGATCGCCGCATCCTACTCTTTCCCGTGGCCACACCATCCGCACTGGAAGGCCATCCCCAACTGGAGGCCCGGGATTACTTCAGAGAGATTGAACATCCTGAGCTGGGTGAATCTGTTCGGTATCCGGGGGCCTTCATCAAGTCGGGGGATGGCAGCGAGATCGCCGGTCTCTACCGACGGCCACCCCTGATCGGTGAACACAACGTGGATATCTACCAAGAAGAGATGGGCCTGTCATCCCTTGAATTGGCGACCCTAAAACGCGCGGGTGTAATCTAATGACTGCTCAACAAGCCAACCAAGCATCAGGTGTTGGAAAGCCGCTGGACGGCGTCAATGTACTAGACTTCTGCTGGGTCGCGGTCGGCCCCATGACCACCAAGTACCTGGGCGAATACGGGGCCAACGTGGTGCGAGTGGAGTCGGTGAAACGACCCGGCACCCTCCGTGCCGCCGCTCCGTTCAAAGACGGTATTTCGGGAATCAACCGCAGCGGCTACTTTGCCAGCTACAACGCCAACAAGATGGGCATCACCGTCGATATGCGCCACCCCAGAGCCCGCGAACTGATGCTTAGGATGGCCAAGTGGGCTCATCTGGTCACCGAGAATTTCACCCCGGGAACCCTGGAAAATTGGGAACTGGGCTTTAATCAACTCAAAGAGGTCAACCCCGGAATCGTCCTATTCAGCACCTCCATGATGGGGCGTGGTGGGCCCATGGAAAGACAGCCAGGCTTTGGCCCTGTGTTGTCATCGCTGGTGGGGCTGACAAACCTGACCGGATGGCCAGACCGTGATCCGGTGAACCCCTACGGCGCCTATACCGACTTCATAGTGCCCAGGTTCGCCGTCGCTGCTATCCTGGCTGGATTGGACCGCAGCCGCCGCACCGGGGAGGGAGTCCACATAGACATGTCCCAGTTGGAGACGACCCTGCACTTCTCAGCGCCGGTGCTGTTGGACTACGCGGTCAATGGCCGTGAGCAGGCACGGGCAGGTAACCGAGACCCAGGGGCTGCGCCCCACGGTGTCTATCCCTGCGCTGGAGACGACCGCTGGATCGCCCTGGGCTGTTTCTCTGACGAGCACTGGGAGGGACTACAGCGTACCGTTGCTCCCGACGGCAAGGGCTGGCCCTATAATCCCGACTTTGCCACTCTACTCAGCAGAAAGACCCACGAGGATGAACTGGACCGGCTGCTCGCTGATTGGACCAGTGCTTGGGAGGTCGGAGCGCTGATGGAGACCTTGCAGAGTTCTGGAGTCCCAGCCGGAATGGTTAACGACTGCCGAGACCTGTTCGATGATGCCCAGCTACAACACCGAGGGCATTTTGAATGGCTGGACCATGCGGAGATCGGCCCCTATGCCACCGACACCAGCGAGATGCTGCTTTCTCTAAGCCCAGGCAGCCTGGATACGCCCGCTCCCTTGATCGGAGAGCACACCGATCACGTCTTAAAAGACCTGATCGGTCTGACCGACGAGGAGTACCAATCCCTGGAAGAAGACGGGGTGCTGGAGTAACGGAGATTGGCGGTTAGCCATCGACTCGCTGTGAGCTGAACCTCAGGGTGCTGCCGGCGATGATCAAACTCACTGACGTGAAGCTGATTATGAAAAGGGCGACCTTCAGGCTGCCTGATATCTCTTGGATGAAGCCGGTGAATAGCGGCCCCAAGGACGTGCCCAGCGATGTCATCATCATGGTGAAGGCAAACGCCACGGCCAACTCCCTTGGGCGAATGTGTGGCAGATGGAACGGGACGGTCACCAAAATCGGGAAGAAGGCCCAGGCGACACCGTTGAAGAACGACAGGATAAATAGGGCCGGAACCGACCCGGTCAGTATCATCCCAATGTTGGTGCCAATCATCAGGATTCCCAACCCCTGTAGGAAATTCCCTTCCCTCCGGGTGGTAGACGCCGCCCACGCGATGGCCAGGCCACCTATCCCGCCAACTATCACTCCCAAGGCCAATATTCCCCCGGAAAGCCGCAGTGAGATCTCGTATTCTTCCAGCATCAAGGTGGGGTAGAAGGCCAAGAAAGCGCCAAATGACATTGTGGCCCCGGTAAAACCCAAGCCGCCAATCCACAGGTCTCGGTGGCCGAGGGCCCCTTTTATGACTTCCAAACCTTGAGGCACGACCACATCCTTGTCAGCCTCATTGGTTCGGGTCTTGCCCAGGATGAGCCACAGGATGGTTATTCCAGCGAAATAAAACCCGAATATCCTGAGCGTCGTCCGCCAGTCCCCGTCTACCATGTCGAGTATCACTGGCGCCAACACCAACCCGCCACCTACCACCAACCCAAAGAACACGTTGGAGAGTCCATTGACGAATATCACTTCCTTGGGCGGGAACCACTGACGGGTCAAAAGGGCGCGGGCTGGCTGTTGCGCGATGTTGCCGATGCCGAATAACAATCGGCCGATCAGCAGCACGATGAAGACCGGCGCCCAGGCCTGCAAGAACAAGCTGAAGGTCGCCAGCATGATGGCGGCAGCAGTCAGAACCTTGGGGGAGAGTCGGGAAGTCACCCAACTGAGGGGTATGGCCAGAGCTATGTTGCCCCAATGAGAGGCGGAGCCTAGCAGGCCTTGCTGACTGGGTGAAAGGCTCAGTTCGGCGCTTATCGCAGGCAGCAGGATACCCAGGGTGTTCAGCACCATAAACGATGACACGCTGGAGAACATCCAGATGCAGATGACCGTCCACCTGTATCTGCTATAGACGATGGGTGATGCGGGAGTCAAAGTGAGTTAGGTCTTCCCCGAGCAAGGGATTGTCACCGGTACCATAGAAATCTGGGCCTCTGCGGGGCTACAGCCCGGTGACGCTATGGCATATCATAGACCTTCGAACGGCTTGGAAGCCAAGATACTAATACGGTCTCGATAGATATATCGCCGTAGAGGACAGAAAATGGAGCGAGTCGGAGTTGGTTTCTCCGGGGGAATGTCTCCCCAGGATATAGTGGAATGCGTGAAAGTGGCCGAGGAGCTTGGCTACGAATCTGCTTGGGTTGCCGAGGGCCATGGTGGCGACCAGTTCTCTGTCTTAACGGCCTGTGCAGTGGCCACTGAGAAGATCAAATTGGGCACCAGCATCACCAGCGTTTTTGTCCGAACCGCGCCGACCATCGCCATGGCGGCGGCATCGGTGGATTACTTCTCCAATGGCCGGTTCATCCTTGGCATGGGCACCAGTCACAAGGTCCAGGTGGAACCAGAACATGGCCTCGAATTCACCCGTCCAGTGCAGCGGTTACGCGAATGTGTTGACGTCGTCCGTGGAATCCTGAAGGACTCGGACGTGAACTACCACGGTGAGATCTACGACATCGACCGGTTCGACCTGTGGTTTGAGCCTCTCCGGCAGGAGATACCCATCTATGTGGCGGCGGTCTTTCCCAAGATGCTTGAGGTCTGCGGCGAGATCAGCCAGGGAGCGATCCTCACCTGGTGCACCCTGGATCATGCGGAAACAGCGGCCTGGCACGTCGGTATTGGCGCACGAAACGCTGGCCGCGCCCCTGGCGACGTCGAGGTGGCAAGTCTGCTCCCCTGTGCCGTGTCGGATAACCGGGAGGCAGCTAGAGACCTGATGCGGCAGCCCATCGCGTCCTATGCCGGCCGCTTCCCTCGCTACCGCAAACTCATGGTGGACGCCGGGTTCCCCGACGAGATCGAACAGGTCAAAGTCGCCTGGCAGGAGGGAAACACCCAGGAGGCTCTTAACCTGGTGCCGGGCGCTCTCATCGACAAGATCGGTCTGGTGGGTACCGCCGACGAAGTACGGGAGAAATTGTCCGATTATCGCAAGGCCGGAATAACCCTGCCAATAGTCTCGCCCAGGTTCATCGGCGAGGGAGCCAAAGAACAAGTCCTCGAGATCATCCGGGCCTGCGCCCCGTCCCAGTAGAGCGATGGATTTCGATTTCAATACAGGACAATCGGCCTTCAGAGACGAGCTCCGCGAGTTTCTGTCCGCTGAAGTTCCATTGGAAAAGCAGCAAAACTCCGGAGTAAGTTCCGAAGACGCCTTCCTGTTTGGTCGTGAGATCAACCGCAAACTGGCGGCTCGAAAGTGGGTGGCAGTTGGTTTGTCTGAAGAAGATAGCGGCCGCGGCAAAGGGCCGATTGAACAGGGCATTCTGGACGAAGAATTGGGCTATCACCGGGTGCCGGAGAGTGAGGCCATCATGACCTCGCCAAATCACGACAAGACCGGGTTGCGTCGTTACGGCGCGGTACGTCGGGTGTTCGACGACTTCACAGATTTCTGCAACGACTCAGCGCCGGACGGTGGTCAACCCCTCGCCGAACACCCGCTTGTTCGGCACCAACTGGCCCAACGTCGTTTGGGCATGGTGACCTGGAAGCTGCTCTGCTGGAACGTGGCCTGGCTTCAGAGTGTGGGCACGGACCCAGTTGCTGCAGCCTCTACCGCGTTGTTGTTTGGTGTTGAGGAACGACTGAGATTTGCCGAGATGGCCATGGAAGTGCTTGGCCCTTATGCCACGTTGCGGAACGGTTCTCCGATGGCTCCGCTGTTGGGCAACATAGAGGGAATCCACCGCGAAGCCCTGCACCTGAGTGAAACAGGCTCCACTGAGACGCACCGCGATATCATCGCCCAATGCGGGCTCGGCCTATGAACTTCGGGCTTACATCAGAACAAGAAGAGTTGCGCAACTCCGCCCGAAAGTTCCTTGAGTTGGAGTGCCCAACATCGCTGGTGCGGCAAGCTGAGGAGACCGGAGCCGGCCATTCTCCAGAGTTATGGCAGAAGATGGCCGAACTGGGTTGGCTTGGTATCTGCCTTCCCCAGCAATATGGCGGCTCTGACCGGCCATTCCCAGACCAGGCAGTGCTGTTTGAGGAGATCGGGCGGGCGTTGGTTCCGGGGCCGCTGCTCACATCGTCGGTGTTGGCCGCCCTGATAATCCTACACGGTGGTAATGACCGACAAAAACAGGACCTACTTCCTGGCATGATCACAGGCGATATCATCCTGACTTTGGCCAGAGGTGAGCGATTGGAGACCTCCTCCCAGAGCGGTGGATTGGTCCTCAGTGGTGAGAGTTCTTTTGTCCGACATGCCGGGTTGGCCAACCAGATCATCTGCGCCACCCGCCCTGCCATCGGGGCCTGGCCTGACACCACCCTTGTGCTGGTGGACAGAGGGGTAAAAGAGGTGATTGTCACTGGCATGGAGTCCATCGCCAATTATCCCCAATACATGGTTGAGTTCGATGACTTTGCCCTGTCGGATGACGCGGTGTTAGGTGAAATTGCCGAGGGACGTGTTGCCCTGGAACTGGCAATCCAACGGGCGACCGTGATTCAATGCGCGGAGACACTGGGCCGGTCCCAGAAAGTGCTTGAGATGGTGGTGGAACACGCCAACAATCAACAAGGCATCGCCACTTCACAGTCGATACAACACCGCTGTGCCGACCTGAAAGTTGCACTGGATGCCGGGCGACTCTTGACCTACCAAGCTGCTTGGAAGTTGGAACAAGGTCTGCCCGCCAGCGAAGAGATCTCCATGGCCAAAGCCCAATCCGGAACCCTGAGCCGCCTGGCCTCCATGACCGGACATTCCATCTTCGGTGACATCGCTATTACCGTTGAACACGACATGCAGTTGTACTCAAGTCGGGCCAAGCTGGCTGAGGCCAACCTGGGCGACACGGAGTACCATCTGGACCAATTGATAGCGAACTAGATTTCAGTACCAATCAAAAAGGGGTGTAACTATGCCCGACACCAAACCAATCTCCAGCGAAACCTTGGAGGTGCTAAGAACCATTCCTACCCAGACCCTGATCGATGGACTCTGGGTGATGGGCTGGCCCATGAGCTTTATCCACGGCGCAAAGCCATTGCAGCAGGGACAACACATGTCCGGACGGGCCGTGACCCTGCGGTTTGTTCCCCATCGCCCTGACCTGGTGGCCGATAAGCCCAAAGGCGCAGATTCAGCCGAATATGTGGCAATCGAGCTATGCGGACCAGAAGAGATTCTGGTCATCGACGCCATGGGCTGGGAATACAGTTCCATTGGTGGCGATATCAAGTTCCTGCGCATGATGCAGTTGAAGGCTGGCGGTTTGGTGACCGACGGAGCAGCGCGGGACAGCAACACCCTCAAGGGGTACGGTTTCCCTGTTTACGCCGCCAACACCACGGCCAAGCAGGGGCCAGCGGAATTCTGGCCCTGGCAGGTCAACGACGCCATCCAGTGCGGCGGGGTCCTAGTCCGTCCTGGCGACGCTGTGGTGGGCGATGACGATGGCGTGGTTGTGGTGCCAGCCTCGGCGGTGGACGAAGTCATCCGCATTGCCCACGAGCGGGAAGAGGTGGAGGAGGTCATCAAGGCCCAACTCGAGATTGAGCAGTGCTCCCCAGGCAAGTACTATCCCTTCAACGACGCAACCTGGAAGTTGTTCGAAGAGAAAACCGGCAAGAAACGCACCGGCTAGGCACAAAAATGCGGCCCTGAAATCCATGGCGTGATTGAAAGACGTATTTTACGTATATTGGAAATTGGCTAATCACTGCCGTGGATTCTTGGGGGCTGAAATAAGAATGGATCAACTGCATAGGGAAAATTCCAGGACGATGCTTAGGAGCATAAACCTCAAAAAATGGCTGTTGCCCGTCGGGCTGGCGCTGATGTTATTCGTCAGCGCTGCTTGCAGTAGCGATACGATTACCACACCTGGTGCTGACGTTGCAGAGGGTTCGACAGCGCGATCATCCGTATCTGGACAAGCCTCAGCAGACGGCGAAACTGAAGCCAGTCGACTGGTGGCTGCGCAAGAATCAGTCTTGATCCAGCTTTACCAGAAGGCTCTGCCGTCGGTGGTCAATATCCAGGTTATCCAGGGGCTCGATGGTAACAACGGCACCGGAACATTCCCCAACATCCCTGGCGTGCCGGATGACTTCTTGGAGCGGGGTGAGGGCTCTGGATTCGTTTGGGACGATGAAGGCCGTATCGTAACCAATCAGCACGTTGTCGACGGCGCGAGTACCGTCACCGTCATCTTTGCCGACCGCACCCAGGTATTGGCAAAGGTATTGGGCGGGGATGTCGACTCCGATCTGGCGGTGCTAGAACTGATCGAGCCATTGGACGACCTGGTTCCCATAGAGCTGGGCGATAGCCGCGAGGTCCAGGTGGGGCAAATGGCCATCGCCATCGGCGCGCCTTTCGGAAAGGAATTCACCATGACCACGGGCATCGTTAGCGCCGTTGGGCGTACCATTCGCAGCGGCTCCAGCCAGTTCACGGTCCCCGAGGTTATTCAGACCGATGCCCCCATCAACCCGGGAAATTCCGGTGGGCCATTGTTGGACCGCAGAGGGCGGGTTCTGGGCATCAATACCCAGATTATCAGCCGGTCCGGCAGCAACGCTGGCGTCGGCCTGGCAGTGCCCATCAACATCGCCAAGATGGTGGTTCCGGCCATCATTGAAGACGGTAAATACGAGTACTCCTGGCTAGGCATCTCAGGTGGCCCGGTGGGACCGGACGTTGCTCAGTTGATGGAATTGCCGGAAGGCACCCAAGGGGCACTGGTGATAACAGTGCGTGAAGATGGCCCAGCGGGAGAGGGCGGATTGGCCGGTAGTGACCGGACTGAGGTGGTAAACGGTATACAATACTCCCTCGGCGGCGACACGATCACCGGCATCGACGGCAATTCGGTTCGGGACATGACCGACCTGATCGTCTATCTGACCAACAACACCAGACCTGGCGACGAGATCATGCTGGATGTGATTCACTCAGACGGTTCTTCAGAGGAGATTCCAATCACCCTGGGAACCCGCCCCGGCTAGTACGGCGCGTAGTAATGGAGAGGGTATTTGCGTACGATAGCGGCAATCTTCACATCGCCTGTTAAGTCCCTTTCCCTGCTACAACCGGAGTCTGTCACCGTCGGCTATTCCGGAATAGTCGAGGACCGACGGTTTCATCTGGTGGACGCGGACGGTCGGCTGCTCACCCAACGGCAGCACGGTCGCCTGGCACTGGTGCAGGCCGGTTATTCCGCGGAGACAGAAATCCTGACACTACGGTTCCCTGATTCCAAATACCTGGAAGGTACCACGGAGTTGGGCGATACGGTCTCCACCACCATCTGGGGTCGACAGGTACCTGGTAGGGAAGTCACCGGACACTGGAACGAAGCTCTTTCTTCGTTCTGCGGCTCCCCCATCCGCATGGTAAAGACCGATGCCCCAGGGGACAGCTATGACGAGTATCCTGTCTCCGTATTGTCCCAGGCTTCCATCGATAAATTAGGCGGCTATTTGACGGATAACCTGGCCGCCTCAGAAGATGCCATCAGCATTCCAACGTTCGAGGGACGGCGCTTCCGCCCAAATTTTTTGATCGATGGCTGTTCTCCCCATGAGGAGGACTACTGGCTTGGTGGGGTGGTCCAGATAGGCCCTGACCTGCGGGTGAGATTGGTGGCTCCCGATCCCCGCTGCGCCATCACCACCCTGGACCCGGACACCGGAGAGCGTGACTTCAACGTACCCAAACTGCTTCAGCGATACCGCCCCAACACCCGCGCCCCTTACTTCGGCGTCTATGGCGCGGTCGAGGCCACCGGCGTGGTCACGGTGGGCGACACAGTGGAACTGATCCAACAACCCTCCCAATAGCAGCATCCGGCCCTTGATTCGCTCCTAAACTCGGTGGCCATTCCCCCGTTTGACACCTCTACTGGGCGTGTTTACACTCGCTTGAGATTCAGCTATTGATGGCCGTAACGTCGACCAGGGCTTCGGGTACGGCCAGTAAATTTGTGAGTAAACAGGGAGAAGATCATGAAACCGAACAGAATCAAGAAGGTGATGAACGAGGGTGGCTTGGCCCTTGTCAGTCACATAGGGTTTGCCGATCCGGCGGTGGTGGAGATCATCGCCAAAGCCGGTTTCGACGGAGCTTTCATCGATATGGAGCACTCGATATTCGACATGCAGACCGTGGGTGAGATGATTCGCGTCGCGGACCTCTGCGATATCACCCCGGTGGTCCGGGTTCCCGATGAAAACCCCAAGACCATCCTGCGTCTGCTGGACATGGGAGCACAGGGAATTCAGGTGCCTCACATTGCCGGAGCCAAGGGCGCCAGAAAAGCTGTGGAGGCCGTCCGCTATCCTCCATTGGGCGAGCGCGGTGGTGCGGGCAGCACCAGGGCCGCCGGTTACGGCTCTGTGCCCTGGACCGAGCACATGCAGACTTCCAACGACGAGATCCTGCTGATAGTGATGACCGAGGACAAACGCGGCCTGGACGAGATCGCCGACATAGCAGCAGTGCCAGGCGTGGACGTGATTGCTCTTGGCCCCACCGACATCAGCACTGCCCTTGGGTTGACCGATCCGGCTGACCCCAAACTAAGGGAGACCTTTGTGGAACTGGCGGCCAAGGTGAACGCCGTTGGCAACGCCCGGGTTTATATCCCGGTGAACCACGCCGCCTGCCGTTTCACTCCCCAGGATCTGCTTGAGATGGGAGTCAACTACTGTTCGGTGGCACCGGCTCCGCCGACCATCGTGCTGAACTCTCTGAAGGCAACCGCAGCCAACATCAGGGAAGAAGCCGCAAAGAGGTAGCCGTAATTTGACCAACGCCGGGCCAGGGCACGGGCCGAAGATTCCCCGTAACGTGTCCTGGTATCCGGTGGTGGCTAATATGCCAAACCGCTATACTTTGATGTGACATACGGAGGAAATAATCCAGCCTTCAGCGTTGACCTCCGGAGCCTGCCTAGGATCACGTGAGCCGCAGAGCCACGGGAGAGAACACCATCAGTACAGAAAACACCATCGGTTCCGCAGTCGGCGTCACACCCAATACCAGTGACGATTCCGATTCTGCAGAGCCCATCACCAGACGAGAACGAGACCGGGAATATCTAGAACTCAAACGGCGGGTCACCAAAGCGGGACTCCTGGACCGGCAATACGGCTATTACGCCTGGAAGATACCCAGTGTGGTGGCCATGGTTGCAACCAGCATCGCCGTGATGGTCATCTTCAGCGACACCCTTTGGATCCAGATGCTGAACGCAGCATTCCTAGCTCTGACATTCACAAACCTGGGATTTCTGGGGCATGACTCTGGACACCGCCAGATGTTCAAGAAAGTCAGGCATAACGACTGGGTGTTGCTGGGCGTGGGGTTCCTGACCGGCATGACCCCCAGTTGGTGGCAGGACAAGCACAACACCCATCACCGCGCGCCCAACCAACTTGAGATTGACAGCGACATCGAAGTATCACTCTTCGCCTTCACCCAAGAGCAGGCCATGGGTATGAGGGGCATTGGCCGGATCACTGTGAAGCACCAGGCAGTGTTGTTTTATCCATTGTTGATGCTGACGGCCCTGAGCCTGCTGTTTGGAGGCATCGCCTACCAGATTCGCAAAGAGCGAATGCGCTACCCGGTCACCGAGCCGGTTCTTGTGGTCGCCGGGCTGGTCGCCTACTTGGCAGTGATCTTCTTCTTCTTGGGACCCTGGTATGGCATCGCGTTCATCGCAGTGCATCGGGCGTTGGGCGGCATCTACCTGGGTTCGGTGTTCGCTCCCAATCACAAGGGCATGCCCATCCTGGACAAAGAAACTGACATGGATTTCCTGCACCAGCAGGTGTTGACCGCTCGCAACGTGCAGGGCAGCCCCATCGCCGACTTCTGGTACGGTGGGCTGAATTATCAGATCGAGCACCACCTGTTCCCCAACATGCCCCGCAACAACCTCAAAAAAGCCCAGGTTGTGGTGAAGTCATTTTGCGAGGAGAAGGGGATACCCTACCACCAGACCGGGGTCTGGCAGTCCCATGTAGAGATACTGAGTTTCCTCCATGAAGTGAGCGCTCCACTGAGGCAGAAGAAAGCCTAAACCCTCAGAGATAGCTAAAAA
>PCAH01000081.1 GCA_002730485.1 Dehalococcoidia bacterium
AATAGAAAGGGCATCGTTAACTGGCTGCTAGCCACAGCGTTCTTGGGAGCGATATTCATCGGATTCCAGATTTATGAATTCAACGCCTTCAAGAATGAAGGCCTAACCCTTGGCGGCAACCTATTTGGTGCCACCTTCTTTACCCTGACCGGCTTCCACGGTGCTCACGTAACACTGGGTATCGTCTGGCTCGTGGCGGCAGCCATCCTAGGGGCCAAAGGACGCCTCCATTCAGGCACCGCACTAGATGTCGAATTGCTGGGTCTGTACTGGCACTTTGTCGATATCGTTTGGATCGTAATCTTTACACTGCTATATCTAATCGGTGGATTCGACGCTGGTCCCACCGCTATACCTGGCGGTTAAAACCCATCTCGTAACGAACTCCATCAGGAGTCCCTAAGAAGTAATATGGCCCACGAAACCGAACATAAATCTAATCACCCGTCATTTAACCAATATGTGGTAATCGCGGTAATCTTATTTGCGATTACCATCGTAGAATTCGGAATCATCTGGGACAAGATCGGCATCGAGGATGACCTCGGTGCTGCCGTCACTCCCATACTGATCGGCCTCTCGGCGATCAAGTTCGCCATCGTAATCATGTATTACATGCACCTGAAGTTTGATGACCGCTTCTTTGGAACGGTCTTCATTACCGGGCTGGTTCTGGCATTCGTGGTTGGCGGTGCGGTAATCACGCTTTTCTTAGGCTTTGAAGGCAAACCCCGCGACTTCGCAGCAGCAAACGCCGTCCCTTATGAAGGACATGAAGCCTCCGCAGACGCCGAACATGAGACATCAGGCGAAGGGGCTGGCGCAGTTGAAGCAACGGCAGTACCGGAACCAGTAGCTGCGGGCCCAATTGCGTTAACTGTAGCAGCTGAAGGGGAAACGCTCACCTTCGACACTGCTAGTCTGAGTGTGACATCTGGTTCAGAAGTTACCATCACCTTCGACAATCCGTCGGCCAACAACTCGCACAACCTGGTGATCGTCAAAGACGGAACGAAGGACCAAGTGGCCGCAGATGGAACAGCCGCCGGTCCCGGTGCGAACTGGGTGGCCCCGGGCGACGACCGGGTGATCGCAAACACTACGGTGCTGGGTCCAGGGGAATCCGGAGAGGTGACATTCACCGCACCGGCCGCTGGTACCTACCAATTTGTATGCACCTTCCCCGGACACAACTTCACCATGTTTGGTGGCTTCACAGTCAACTAACACGATAACCGGCAACTAAACGGAACAAACAAAAAGCCCTCCTGTCTGATCAGGAGGGCTTTTTAATTTACAGGCCGGTGCTTGGTCTAACCGTAGTATCCCGTCAAGAAGCCGTTTTTGACCGGCTCTCCGATTCTCTCCCCCATATGGCGTACCGCCATCTTGAGACCCTGCTCGGCAAACTGTAGATCCCTTGAAGTGATCTCTGTTTTTTCAGAAGCCGCCAACTTCTGTGCATATTCGGCAAGGAAACGGTCGACATTTTCCTCATCTTCGGCCATTCCCCGGAACACTCGATACATCGGCAGTGTCCGGACGAAGTTATGAACCTCTTCCCTGCTTAATTGGGGGTGTTGGTCCAGATTTAAGGAAATGCCAAAATCTATCAACCTACAGGCCCCATTTAAGGCCACAAAAATATGAGATCTGCCCCTGGGGTCGGAAAATGTCACATCGTTATAGTAAATGCCCTCCTGGTGCAATTTCCGCAACATTTCCCCCACCTGAAATCCCACATTACCCAAAAACTCATCCGTGAGCTGTTCCTCAGGTAATTCCGTGAAGAATGTCCCCGAAACAAACTCTTCGGTCAAATATCCGGGTAGGGTTCCCAATTGGGTCGGCCCGACACCAATGTTCCCGGCGATACGGGCTATCTCATCTTCTCTCTGACTCTGCAACGGCTTGATGACGATAGCCGTGTCCTCGAACGTCAGCGTGGCCACCATTCCCCTGGCCCGGCCGGAGAAAGCCAACTTTGGAATCTCATGGCCGGCACGCAGTCTGTTGTAAACCTCGGGAAAGAATGCGTAACGGGATAGCGCCTTGACCACCGGGTCGGCGGTGAGACGCAAGAACAGGGGCATCTCCAGGTCAGACAACTTCCAAAAGGGCGGCATATGATCTGGGACAGGCATTCCCGCCGCCGGTCGCATGGCATCTATCACTTCTTCGGGAGGCTTGGGTGGCGGCGGGGCGATGGCCCGTCGGATGACTGCTACCTCTTCCGGTGAGTAATCCAATGGCATCAGACTTCCAAGAAATGCTGGCCGTCAGCATCCACCTTCAAAACTCTTTCTCGGACCACAGCATCGGCGTTCAACATCCCATAGATATGGGGGTAAATCTCTCCAGACCGGCTGGGCTCCTCTTTGATTGGGGAATTCAGCTTATCCAAATCCACGTCCAAAACCAGCAGGTTTGCATCACCCGGATAAAGGCGCGCCGAAACCTTTAGCAGCTGGGGGATATCTTTGGAGCAGTGGATGAACCCCTCCTCTACCAAACTGGGAGCAGCATACTCACCCGTGGGTTTGGCGGCCTCCCAGGCGTCTTTATAGGTCAGATGAAAGATCAATGCCATTGATTAACCTCCCCTAGCGATTGGATGTCCTGCCACGGTCCGTCGCGGAAAATTGTACCTCAGAAGAGCCGGTGTTAGGATGGTATCCCCAACCAACAGAAAGGTCTTACAGCATGCGCGGCGAGATACACGAGGGATCCGGTCTTCCATACGTCACAGTGATACCCGACGAATACACGTCAGATTCTTCTTACCCCCTGGTGATCATGCTCCACGGTTTTGGCGCCAACATGCAAGACCTGGCTGGATTGGCTCCGGCCATCAATGACACGGGATATGTCTACGCCTGCCCCAACGCTCCCATCCCCTTCCAGCTTGGACCAGGCCAGACCGGGTTTGGCTGGATGACTCCTCGCGGTGGCGGGACACCCGAGGAAACTGCTACCTCGGTACAGCTCGTGAGCGATTTCTTTGACTCTATCTTCGAGCAGTTTAACGTCACACCTGGCCAGGCGGTGCTGTTGGGATTCTCCCAAGGTGGAGGTATGACCTACCGCTGTGGACTGAATCGAGCCGACAAATTTGCCGGCCTGGTCGCCTTGAGCGCCACCCTCCCTGAGCAAGAAGAACTTGCCGCCGGACTGCCAGAAGAACGAAACCAGCCCATCTTCATTGCCCAGGGTCGTCATGACCAGATGGTTTCGGAAGACACCGCCCACTCTGCCAAAGCGTTCTTGGAGAGCAACGGCTACGCCCCCGACTTCCATCTCTACGACATGGGACACGAGATCAACGGCGAGGTCTTGCAAGACCTGGTCCCCTGGATCGCCAACGTGCTGCCTCCCAAGGTCTAACTCGCAAACCTAGAGATCCGCGTCATCCTTCCAGCCGATTATCTTGTCTATGGAGACGTCCAGCAGGATCATACGCTCCGCTCCAAGCAATTCTTTGGCGAACTCGGCCCCCCGCTCCGGCCCGTCATAGAGCAGGCACATCCGCTCCACCACGTCATCCAGGCCATCGGAGGTGATGGTCGCCTGGCCCTCCAAGATCACATACGACAGTGGCCTCTCGGGCGTGGCGATAGACAGCGCCACAGACGGATTCTGCTTGACGTTGGCGACCTTCACCGCGTTCGCATCAGCCATGACCCAGGCTCTTCCTTTGCCCGTTGCAGCCTGGTCCCATAGGAACCAAACCGGCGCAACATGGGGCCGACCAGCTGGCCGTACTGTCACAAAATGGGCGAGCCGTGGTTGAGACAGGAATAAGTCCTGTTCCTCTTGAGTGAGTCTAGCCATGAATTTTCTCCGTATAATCTCAAGTGCAAGTAGGGCCTAATATACCAGTTGAGGCCGACCCAAAATCATCTCGCCGGAACACTTCTAATCAGAACTCGATTCAATCAATCTCTAATCCTGATCTTGGCCCTCGGTCTTCTTGGGGTTGTGGCATGTGGTGCCTCTGCGCCTGAAGCCACGGCCACACCAGAGCCGCTGGTCACTCTGCCCAAGGATGAAGCTCCCCATGACTCGGGCATCGAATGGTGGTATTTCAACGGGCTATTCACCGATGACATTGGCCAGGAGTACAGCTACCATTTCGTAACTTTCCAAAGCAAGGCAGCAGGGAGCGTCGTTCCGCACCTGCTGCAGGCCAGCTTGGGGGTTCATTCACTCGGAGAGCACCTCACTGGCGAAAAGGTGATTTTGGACACTCTCAAACCGGATGCGGTGGGCCTAAAGGTCGAGATCAACGGATGGGAGATGCAGGGCGACGGTGAATTCTACAGTCTGGAATTTGATCTAGTCGAATACGCTCTGGACTTGAAGGCGATTCCCGTGAGGCCACCCATTCTGCACCAGGGCGGGCTGGTTGGCCTTGGGCCGGCCGGAGACACCTACTACTACACCCGTTCACGCCTGGACACCACCGGAAGCATCACCGTTAACGGTGAACAACGCCCGATCACCGGCGTCACCTGGATGGACCACCAATGGGGCGACGTATTGGGGCAGGGAGTGGGCTGGGACTGGGCCAGCGTGCAGTTGGATGACGGTACCGATCTGATGGCGGTGCAGGTCTGGAATCCGTCCGACAGGACGCCGTTCTCGGGTTACGGCACGTTACTATTGGCCGATGGCTCAGTTTTGACAATAGATCAAGCAGATGTGCTGATTACTTCAGACGAAACTTGGACCAGCCCAGGTACAAACATCGAGTACCCCAGCGGCTGGGTAATCACTATCCCCAGCCAGGAATTGGACCTGCAGCTTGAACCCGTGTTGGTGGACTCAGAATTCGCTGGCAGCCAGTACGTACCCCCAGCTTACTGGGAAGGCGAGGTCAGGGTTGTGGGAACCCGGCAGGGAAATGCCGTCACCGGGCGGGGATTTGTGGAGTTGGTTGGCTATGACCCCAACCAGCTAAGCGCGCCCATCGGCACTGGCCCATCCCAGACGCCTTAGATCAGGCGTTTGATGACTTCGGCGACGCGGGCTTGCTCCGCAGGGATGTCCGCCGGTTGAACAGGAATCGGGAGTGCGCTGAGTTCGTCTAATATCGAACCCGACAACAGAGCAGCTTCATCCTCGGTTAGGGACCACTTGCTGGCTATGTCCCCTGCTCCGTAGAGTACCGCCTGGCGAAAACCGTAGTCCGCCACGGCGCGGTTGGCTATGTCGATCAATTTATCCATTTTTCTCGCTTATCAAAGGGGCTTATCTGGCCGAAGCCATGGCCCCGCCGTCGATGTTATAGGTGCTGCCACTCGCATAAGAGGCCTCATCCGACGCCAGCCACAGAACCAGGTTAGCTATCTCATCAGCGGTGCCAACGCGTCCCATGGGATGCCCCTCGTTCCGGTCGGTAAACACCTCAGCGCTGGCGGTGCTGCCCCGCATCTGAGGAGTATCCACCCCGCCGGGAGCGATACAGTTCACACGCACACCCTGAGAGGTGTACTGGGCGGCGGCCACGGTGGTCAGGTGGATGACTCCGGCCTTGCTAACGGCATAGGGTACCGAGTAGCCGACGCCACGCAGACCGGACTGGGAAGATATGTTCACAATGGAACCGCCACCGCTGGCGATCATGGCGGGGATCGTGTATTTACAGCAGAGAAACACGCCTTTGACGTTGGTCTCCATGGTCAGGTCCCAGAGCACTTCATCCACATCCACCAAATCCGGTGTGCGAATGAGAATGGCCGCGCCGTTCACCAGGATATCCACCTTTCCGAACTGAGCCACCACCGATTCAACCATCCGTTCCACCTGGAGGGCGTCGGAGATGCTCACGTCCACCTTCGTGGCGTTGTCCGGAGTTGCGCCCATCAGGGTGAGAGTCTCTTCCGCTCCGGCCATGTTCCGGTCAGCGACCGCTACCTTGGCACCTTCGGCCCCGAACCGCCGGCAGATGGCCCGTCCGATGCCCGAGGCTCCGCCCGTTACGATGGCAACCTTGTCTTCTAATCTACCGGCCAATTTCTATCTCCCTGAAACCGTTAACGGATGGTAATCGAATGGCCCCCAATATAGCACATGATCTACCAATCCCCTTGCCTCGGAACCAGGCAACAGTTATGATTCTCAGCGCGCCTGCGTACGCGTGGGTTTTTCACGCTCAAAACACCTCTAAAAGTGACCACATATTGTCCGAAGATAACCTCAAAACGATCCTCTACGACACCCATGTAACCCTGGGTGGGCGCATGGTGCCCTTTGGCGGATGGGACATGCCCGTGCAATATCCCTCCGGCATCCTGGCTGAGGTGGCAGCCATCCGCACCGCCACCGGCATCTTTGACGTTTCCCACATGGGCCGTCTTTATATTTCTGGCCCCAAAGCCACCGAGTTTCTTGACTGGGTGCTCACGGGCTCTGCCGCGTCTTTGAGGATGGGCCGCGCCCGCTACTGCCTGATCTGCAACGAGAAGGGCGGCGTCATCGATGACACCATCTTCTACCGACTTGCAGAAGACCGTTTCCTGCTGATTCCCAACGCAGGAAACCGTCCGGCAGTGGTCGCCTGGTTCCAAAAGTGGATCGACGAAAGATTCTCTCCAGGTTGCACCATGGAAGATGTAACAGAAACAACCGGACTGATTGCCTTTCAGGGCCCCGGAGTGGTCGATGCCATCGATAAGATAGCTGACACTCCTCTTTCGGAGATGCGGCCCTTCTTCTGGACTGAGAGTGCCATCCAAGGCGCACCGATGTTCGTGGGTAGAACCGGCTACACCGGAGAAGACGGGTTTGAGATGCTGCTCCAGGGCGACGATGTGGTCAAGGTCTGGACGATTCTGGCCGACTCCGGTGCCGTACCCTGTGGTCTGGGGGCAAGAGATGTCCTGCGCCTGGAGGCTGGCCTGCCACTACACGGACATGAGATAGACGAAGAAACCACCCCCATCGAAGCTGGTTTAGAGCGTTTCGTGCGCTTCGACAAAGAATACGTCGGCTCTGAGATTTTAAAAGACCAGCAAGAAAATGGGGTCCAGAGAAAGCTGATCGGATTCACCCTGTCGGGACGCAGCGCACCCCGCGCCGGATACAACCTATTAGACCAGGGTGAGACCGTTGGCACTGTGACCAGCGGAAGCTATTCCCCAACCCTTGACACCAGCATCGGCATGGGCTACGTTTTGGAACGTTATGTCGCTCCAGGAGCGACCCTCGATCTGGATATACGAGGCCGCACCGCCCAGGTAACGGTGACGGAACTCCCCTTCTACAAAAGACCCAGGAGAACCTAGTCAAAATGAGTCCTGACGACCGAAAATATACCGAAGAACACGAATGGGTCATGGTAGATGGCTCTAGTGGCAGCACCGCCGTGGCCGGTATAACTGAATACGCCCAAGACCAATTGGGAGACATTGTCTACTTTGAATTACCCAAGGTCGGCGACAGCGTCGCTCATCTGGGCAAGATGGGCGAGGTTGAATCGGTGAAAGCCGTTTCAGACCTGTTTTCCCCCATCAATGGCACTGTCACTGAGATCAACGAAAAACTGCTTGACCACCCTGAGTTGGTCAATGAAGACCCCTTTGGCGAAGGCTGGCTTATCAAAGTTGCCATGACGGATGTCGCAGAGCTGGACGGCCTGATGTCGTCTGGAGACTACGACACCTTCATCGCTGGATTGTAATGACCGCTAGCCGACTCAACACCCCAGGCGCCAATGGGGACCACTTCCAGTCGCACTACATACCGAGCACCGTCGACGAACAGGCCGAGATGCTGTCTGCCCTAGGCATCGACAACATCGACCAATTATTTGCCGATATCCCGGACGAGTTCCGGAACCCCAGTCTTGATCTTCCAGCCCCTTTATCAGAACTGGAGATCCAACAAGAACTGGGCCGGATGGCCGCTAAGAACCGCCCGCTGGGCAGCGGCCCGTCTTTCTTGGGAGCCGGTTCCTACAACCACTTCATACCCTCAATCAT
>PCAH01000082.1 GCA_002730485.1 Dehalococcoidia bacterium
ATCCATGATGGATATCAACAAAGAATGGCTAGACGAGAGCTCTAATTACATGCGCGAGATTGCCGGTGACGATTGCGTAATGACACAGGTAGTGGATGTGTCGTCGATTGAAGAAGCCGAGCGTTCGGTAGCGCAGACCATCGAAGAAATGGGCGGCATCCACATCTTAATTAACAATGCTGGAATTGCGGTTCGCAAAATGTTAATCGGAGGTGAAACTGATAACAGATTTTGGGAGGTGTCCGCTGAAGAATGGGAACGAGTAGTTGGAGTAAATAGCAACGGTCCCTTTTATATGGCTCGATCCGTTGTTCCTCACATGCTTGAGCAAGACTAGGGGCGCATCATAGGTGTAACTACTAGTATGAATACCATGTATCGAGCAGGTGGCACTCCTTATGGTCCATCCAAAGCAGCCCACGAAGCCCTCATGGCCATGGCTTCTCGAGAACTAGAAGGCACAGGGGTCACCGTCAACGTTCTAGTACCTGGCGGAATGACCAGTACTAATCTTATACCAGACGATACCAGACACTCGCGTGAGAACATGATTGAACCCGATGTGATGCAGAAACCAGTTGTTTGGCTAGCTTCAGAGGAATCTTCTGGTATAACCGGCCAACGTTTTATTGGATACTACTGGGACGAAAATCTTCCTCTGGGAGAACGTCTGGCCAAAGCTGGAGCACCTATAGCTTAGCCTCAATTAGCTGCCCAAGCTATAAGACTGAACCAGTAGTTTTCTAGGATTAGTAAGGCTATGAATCAAAATCCTTGGGTTCTTCTAATTGCTTTGTTAGTGATTTGGTATCACAACACAAGTCTGAAGATCAAGCTAAAGATTTATTCAAAACAATAAAAAGGCCCCTCTGTAAATAGAGGGGCCTTTTTTAATACCGTTTAGCTGTTATTACTCTTTAGCTAGAGCCGCTTCTACATTGGAGGCGACATCATCCGGAACCCAACTTTTCCAAGCTTCATTGTTTTGTAGATACCAAACGCCTGTTGCACTGTAAATCTCTTCAGATGATTTACCATCGTTGGTAAGGCCTTCCTTGTTATCGGCATACCAACCTTCCGCTGCCAATTGGTTTCCTGCACTCCAGTCCCAATTCTTAAAGAACGTAATTAATTCTGGAGCATCATTCACCAGCTCGGTGTTCATAGCAATCATAATTTCTGCTGGAGGGAATGAGCATCCATGGATTGGAGAGTTATCTGCGCATTCTGACGGATCCGGTTGTTCCAGATCAACGTATCCTACTCCAGTCGCTAACTTATGAGCCAACGCCGTTGGTCCCCAATAGTAGAAAAGAATCGGATCCTCTTTGGCGAATGCCGCTTCAATCGCAGCTGCCAAGGCACCGGCTGTGCCAGGATCGCGGACCACTACGTGGTCTTCGAGTCCCATTCCAACTATTTGGCCAGGTCCGGTCTCGTCGCCATCTTGCATAGTCCGACAACCCCAACCTGCTATACAACCGAGCAGAACAACCTTTCCACCTTCTTGTTCAAACAATGACTTGAACTTATCTTCTTTCAAGTCTTCGATAGAATCTAGTTCTGGATTCGCATCTTGCATATATTGAGGAATCAGGAAAGAACTTTGCCAGTTATCTTCCAAGCTTTTACCGACCGGTAGAACTTCTCCGGCTTTCACAGCTTCATTCCAAGCTGTGTCTTGATTCGGGAGCCAGATCTCCATCGTTAGGTCGATATCACCTTTACGAAGGCCTTGGAACAACGGTAGAGTCGCACCCTCAATCTGGCTCGTTGGATAACCGTAGCCATGTTCAACTATATAACGGGCAACTCCATTTTGGACTAATGCACTATCCCAGTTCAGTCCGCCAAATACGATCTCTCGTTTTTCTTTGGTTGGCGCAACTTCAATTATTTTTTCTACTTCGACTATCTTCTCCACTTCTATTTCTTTGGCTACTTCGACTATCTTTTCCACTTCTATTTCTTTGGCTACTTCGACTATCTTTTCTACCTCTATGGTTTCACCGCACGCGGTAGAGATTACCGAGAACATCAAAACCAAAAGCACCAGCAGCCCAGCCTTAGTATGCTTTCTTATCAACATCTTTTTGTTACGTCTCCTTCCGAGTATGACCTTTACCATCTGTCAAAACTAACCCTATCGCACATCAGTTAGGTCGTCAAATCCGAATGACCTGTAGCTTTAGCCTTTTGTGCAAGCCCGAACATTGCGTTTCATTCCTACCGCAGGCAAAACGGCGACCAACGAGATTAATGACGCTACTAAGAAGAACCGCTGGAAAAGCTTCAACCCTGCTGTATTGACGCTTGCCGAGTACTCAACGAAACGTGACTCAACCATGTTGCTTGCCTCACCTGACTGCAACAACGGGAATTCCAGGCCAGCCGTCAATACATGAAAATACTCCACCCCCCACGCAGAGAGCGCTGCCAGCCCCAGAGTCATACCCATCATCCGAGAAACCACCACCAACGACGCGGCAGCCCCACGGTAATCATCACCTGCTAAGCCGATGGCGTATACCGTAATGGGGGCAATCACCAGACCAAACCCAATTCCCGAAATCAGCAGGTGTGTTGTTAACTCCGGATCTGCAACGTTCAACTCCCAGCCACTGGCCAGGAACATGCCAAGGGACACCATTCCCAAACCAACTACCGCCAGCGGACTTGATCCCAGTCGGTTTACGAGCAATCCGCCAGCAACTGCCCCCACAGGGATAGCTCCGGTCAACCGTAACAGCCACAGGGCTCCAGTAAACGGCGATTTACCCATCACGGTATTGGCCATCAAAGGAACCGTGACCATAGCGATGATCAAAGCCGCACCCACTAGCACCTGGGTTAGGTTGGAAGTTAAGAATGCCCAAGAACGAAACAGCACCGGAGCCAACAGCGGTTGGTAAACTCGATTTTCTACCAGAATTAATAGACCAACCAGTCCAACCCCAACAGCAACCAAGATAAACGGGTAGGGCGACTCCAACGTAAACAAGCCGCCGCGGGACAAGGCCAACGACAACACCAGTAGCGCACCAACCAGAACCACTCCGCCCATGTAATCTACTTTGGCAGCCGACTCACGCCTATTTGGCAGCCAGAAGATCGCCACGAAGATCACAGCACTTTGTGGAATATTCAACCAGAATATCCAGCGCCAACTAAGGGCCTCGACTATCGCTCCACCGTATACAGGACCCAACATGGATCCGGCCTCAGCCGACGCGCCGACAATCCCCAAGGCCAGACCTCTCTGGCCTTGGGGAATCATTGTCGTGGCCATAGCCATTCCAATGGGAACCGTAGCGCCACCTCCCACTGCTTGGATCACCCTGGCGCCGACCATCCAGTCCAGGTTGGACGATACCGCCACCAGGCTGGTACCGATACAAAAGACAACCAGAGAAACCTGGTAGACCCGGGAATAGCCATAAACATCACCCAGGCGACCAATCAACGGCATTGCCACGGTGTAACCCAGGAGGTAGGCGGTGATGATCCAGGAGACCCGGTCCAATTCGGAAATGGGCACTTTCAAATCCAGCATCACATTGGGCAGAGCCGTTACGACCACGGTCTGGTCAAGGGCAGTGATGAAGGCCCCAAGACCAATTATCCCCAGCACAAATGGGACAGAGAGGGTTCGGTCTTTCCCCAGCATGGCCCGAGGTCTAGCCTGCGTCACTGGGTGGTGAGATCACCACCGACTGATTGATATCTTGCAATGTCAATTCGCGTTCGGTGTTCTCATCATCTGTGGGGACCACCCGCCCCAGGATGAGAACCTGCTGCAATAAGCCTTGGTCCCGGTCCAGCCATAGTTCCAATTTCACCGGAAATCCCTGGCCTGCCCCGGGAACCAACTCAGAAAGGTCTTCAGAGGCGATCTGGCCCTTGATGTGCAGGGTGTCCACACCGCGCAATCGCTCCTGTCCAAGCACCTGCGGTTCCTGTACCACATCCACGATGTCAGCCAGGGTCTGTCCCAAGCCCAATAGGTTAAAGGGCAGACTATCGGGCGATATCTGATTCCAACGTCCGCTGAGGATGTCCGTCATATAGGCGGTGTCTTCAATGGTGATGATGCTGATCTCTATGTACGACTTCGGGAACTCGGACTCAGCCTCCACCGTGACGCTGAACCGGTCGGGAATGGAGACTTCCCCGTACACCTTGGTCATCAAGACCCCGGGCACCAACATCGTACTGCCTTCCAGGTGATCCAAGCTGAAAGAAGCCGATTCCAGGGCCAACAACTGTTCCACCGCCTGACTCATCGCGGGCGCCGGGTCGATCCCCGTAGAGTCATCAACTTGCTGGGTGGGGTTATCTGACCCGCAAGCAACCAATAGTCCAATGGCCAAGCAGGCGAACAGGGCGATGTTCCGTCTTAGTTCCAAGACCAAACAGCCAGGACGCCCGCTCCCAAGTCGCGGGGGCTTTCGTTACCCTCAACGTCCAACACGTAGATTCGGTCTCCGGTGGGAGTGCGTCCGTTACTTCGCAGCTCCACCTTGCCCTTGGTGCCCGCTATAACCAGAGATTTACCATCGGGCGACCACGGTGAATGGGAGTAGGCGTACTGGTCAAAGAAACTGAACATGATGAACATTTCAGAGGAGGGCTGGAAGCTGAACAATCTCTTGTTATCGGAGCCGTCACTGGGCGAGACGACCCACTCAAGCTCCTGCTCTTCAGGGTTCACTGCAACCCAGGCTAATTTATCGCCGGCCGGTGACCAGAAGAATGCCCATACCTCACTGGGATTATTGCCCGAAGTGAGCGTGGTTGTCGGGCCACCATCCACTGGCACTAACATCAGCAGATCAAACAACGGCGTCCTTGGGTTAGACTGGTCAGCCACAGCTAATTGGCTGCCGTCCGGCGACCACATGACAGCCGAGTTAGGCCCCACGTCAACGATCTTGTTTGATTGGTTCAGATCGTTGGTAGGAGAGATGAACAGACCCAAGCCAAAATCAGCCTCATCCACATACGCCATACTTTGACCGTCTGGCGAGATTGCCGGAGTCTTAAAGTTTGCCGGGGACCGGAACGACTCTCTCGTGCTGTTTTTGCCAGGTGATTTGGCCCACATGATGTCGGGACCCAGGTGGATCGCCATAGCCTGGGCGTCCGGTGACCACTGGTAATAGAGTGGAGCTCCTCGGTCAATCAGGTTGACTGGGTTACCTGACTGCCCATCCCAGACAAAAAGGGACAATCCCTCGGGAGTGGAAGCTAAGAACGACAATTGGTTCCCGGTGGGTGCCCAATAGATGTAATGGGGAGCTCCTTCCGCCACCAAGCCTGCCAGACCATTCTCATAGACGGTCTCGCTGCGACCGGTTCGTGCATCCATGACTCGGACCGATACATCAGTCCCGTCCTCACCTAGTGTCACCCTGGACGCAGCGAGCTTGGTCCCATCAGCAGACCAGGTTGGCCAGGTGTGGTACTCGGTTATTTGCAGCGGCTGGGCCTGGATGTCCCCTCCCGAGCCGATATCGGGTATATCGACTTGGGCCTGAAGACTGCCCGTAAGCTGAGAAAGATTCGTACCATCAGGATCCACAGCAAAAAGAGCGCCACCGGGACTAACGTAAGCAATCCTATTCACCTGGGTGCTCTCTCCTTCGGTTTCTATGGATGGGCCAGATTCTGGAGTCAGACTATCGACGGAATTCGAGCAGGCAAGGACACTCAGACTTAATAGTCCAACCAATATCGATGTTCTCTTAGGTATACGGAGCATCAACGGCTATCCTATTCCGTGATTGAATCAGGATAACACCACAATAATTCGGTTGTTGGTAACCGTCCATTCCATGTGGATAACTTCACCCAAATCTATGTTCATCTGGGATAAAGATAACCAGACAAGAATTCGTCTCTGAATCTAACAACAATATCTTTTGTCCTATCTCTAATATGCTTATAAAATATCAACCGTATTCTGACAACACTCCATGTTAAAATATATATATTCAACAATCTTCCAGGCGTAACCACGCCTAACTATCAACTAATCCACGCCCTTATTACTCTTATTACTTACCTTTTATAGAAATTCGATGATTGATACCGTTAGATTAAATATTAACGCCGGGTCCGGTGGAAACGGATGCAGTAGTTTCCTACGCGAGAAGTACCGGCCTAAAGGCGGCCCCAATGGTGGTGACGGTGGCGATGGAGGTAGCGCTTATATCGTCGGTGATTCATCGATAAATACCCTGTTGCATATCAAGTTCAACAGTACGATCTACGTTGTCCATGGTGGTCATGGTGGTGGTAAACATCGACGCGGTGCGAATGGCGCAGATAAAAAGATCTCGGTCCCGTTTGGAACGGTGATCTATCGGATGAACGCCAACGGTGAGAAAGAATTTGTCGATGATATTACCAATGAAAATCCGAGGTTGGTTGCAGTAGGTGGTCGAGGTGGTTGGGGAAACTCAAGATTTGCCAGCGCGACCAACCAGCAGCCGGTATTGGCCCAACGGGGGGAGAAGGGTGAAAAGGTAGTTCTCTATCTGGAACTGAAGTTATTGGCCGATGTCGGTTTGCTTGCCAAGCCAAATGCAGGCAAGTCGACTTTGATGTCGATGTGTTCGGCAGCGAAAGCCAAGGTTGCTGATTATCCGTTTACGACTGTCGAACCGATCTTGGGTGTGGTTCAAGTCGGCAAGAATGACTTCGTGATGATGGAAGTGCCTGGCCTCCTGGAAGGTGCGCACGAGGGGATCGGATTAGGCCACGAGTTCTTACGCCATGCTGAGAGAGCACGGCTATATGTGCATATGCTAGACGGCATGTCTGGAGATCCGGTGGAAGACTACTTGATGATCAACCAAGAGTTGGAACAGTTCAATCCCGAGATGGCTGCCAAGAAACAATTGGTGGTGGTCAACAAGCTGGATGTTACTGAGGTCCGTGAATCTCAAGAAGACCTTGAGGCAGAGTTATTAGAGGCCATCGGAGATAAGGGATCTAGCATCCACTTCATATCAGCGGCTACAGGTGAAGGTGTAGACCAGCTCAAAGGAAGCATTATAGGCGCCCTGGCTGAGCTGCCTAAAGAGGAAGAATATGAAGGCCCTGAAGTAGAGCCCATGCGGTTCAGGCCCCAGCGTTCTGCAGCCAGGGAATCTGTCTGGCGTGACTCCCGCGGGGTCTACGTCGTCGAGTCCGAATCAATGGAACGCTTGACTGCCTTTGCCGACATCAAGGACCAGCGTGTGTTGTTACAGCTCTGGCGCGAGATGCGACGCTCTGGCCTGGCGAATAATCTAATTGATGCTGGGATTGAAGCCGGAGACACCATCAGGTTCGGTGAAGTTGAAATGACGTGGTTCTGAGCGTCCTCTAGCCGTGAACATCGCCATTCTTGGCGGGACATTCGACCCGATCCACCTTGGGCACCTGAGCATTGCCAATACCGCGATGAAACATGCAGGCCTGGAGCGGGTCCTGTTCATCCCTGCCGGTCATCCCAGACTCAAACAGGCAGAACCAACAGCTTCCGTGAAACACCGCTTGGAGATGGTACGTCTGGCTACGGAAGCTACCCCAGCATTTGAAGCCTGCGATATCGAGACCAGTCGCCCCGGCCCCACCTACAGCATTGACACCCTGGTAGAACTGACGGCCGAACTGGGGCCAGAAGCCAAGCTGTTCTTTATCGTGGGCCTGGATGTGCTGAATCAGCTGCATCGTTGGAAGGACCCAGAGCGGGTGATGGCGCTTTGCCAGTTACTGGTGTTGGACCGGCCTGGAGAGCAGGATTTTGACTGGGATGAATTCTACCTGCGAATTCCGGAGGCTAAAGGGCGGGTACAGATAGTTGCTGCGCCGTTGATTAATGTCAGCGCCACAGAACTTCGCAGAAGATTGGCTGCGGGTGAGTCTGTATCTGGGCTGGTGCCCGACGCAGTAGCCGAGTATATTCTGAGTCAGAAACTTTATCTGATCACCGGGGAAGGGAGGACGACGAGTTGAGCGAGACAGTAGACCGACTTTTGGATCTGGCGTTGGACCGCGGCGCAATCAAGTATGGCGATTTCACCCTCTCATCTGGCAAGAAGAGCAGTTACTACTTTGACGGTCGCTTGCTGAGTCTGGATCCAGAGGGCGCCCACCTGATCTCCCAGGCTCTGCTCCCGTTGCTGCAAAAATCCGGTGCGGCAGCCATCGGCGGCACGACCCTGGGCGCTGATCCCATAGTCACGGCCGTGGCATTGGCCAGCCATCTGGCCGGTGGGTCTATCCCGGCATTCATCGTCAGGAAAGAGAGCAAGGGCCACGGCACTAAGCAGAGCATAGAGGGGCCATTGGCGCCTGGCAGCAAGGTTGCCATCGTGGATGATGTCTGCACCACCGGCGGTTCGTTGTTCCACGCCATAGAAGCGGCGGAAGAAGCGGGATGTACCGTGGTGAAAGTGGTGTCTTTGCTCGACCGAAATGAGGGCGGCTCCGAAGAGATGCGAAAACGCGGCTACGACTTTGCGGCGCTACTGTCGGCGACTCCGGAAGGCAAGATAGAGCCGTCTAGCGACTAACGTCTCAGTCTTTGGGTGGTCCGTAGGGCTGGGCGAAGTTCAATATTTCCGCTGAGGCCGTTTCTGAGCTTTCAATGTCAAGTTTGGTGCCAGGGATGGCCATTGCTGCTTTAACGTATCCCAAGCCCTTTAAAACACCGTCTATGGCTTCTGGAGCGACGGATGTGACGGTTCCAACAAGCTGACCATCTTGCAGCAGTTCATCCCCTGGCGAGACGGCGGTATCTGGATCAAAGCTCAGAGAGACCAAGAACTTCTGAATCTTCTTATAGCTGTCCAGCCGGGCGATCACTTCCTGGCCTATGTAACAGCCCTTGGTGAAGTCTATTGAGCCGATGAGTCCGGCTTCCAATGGGTTGAAAGGCTCTCCAAGTTCTGGCCCGAACTCCGGCACTGCAAAGTTCACCCGAACCGCGTCCATGGCAGTAGCGCCCACCGGAGTCGCGCCAGCTTCGGTCAAATGCTGCCAGACCGCTCTCGCGGATTCTGGGCTAGTGATCAGCCAGTAACGCGATAGCTCACCCACAGGTTGATTCACGACCAAAACGTCGGAACCGTCGATCTGTACAGTTTCAACACTCAGCGAGTCCTTAGCCATAGGTTCATGGGAATCACTGAGACCCAGAAGTTTGTCTGCCCCAGGGCCTATCAACGCGAGCATCGTGGTTTCAGAAGAAGCGTCCTCAATCTGAAGGTCTTCCATGATGGTGTATTTATCTAGCCAGTCGATAACCGCCTGCTGACGGCCCGGGCTGGTTAGCAGAGTCACATGTTCGCCCTGATTCACCACTCCCAACACATCGACGATACGGCCACGGTCGGTGGTGAGCACAGTGACTGCGCCCTCACCTGGGCCAAGGTCAATAACCTTATTGGTGGACATGCGGTTCAGCAGGTCCAGGCCGTCCTCGCCGGTGGCTTTCAATCGGCCCATGTACGAGGCGTCGTGGATGCCCACATTGGTGATGGCCGCCGAGTATTCCGATGCGAAGTCGCTGTAAACGGCTGGGAGTTGAAAGCCGTAGCGGTCGATAAAGATGTCGGCGCCGGTCTGTAGCGGTGATTCTTGCAGGGCCATCAGCGACTCCCGTTCATGGTTTCAGGTCTTAACAAACAAGCGCCGCTTTTGCTCATGCAAGGCGGCGCTTGTGGTTTACTGCTTTGACGTTAGATGCCGGGGTTATTAGACACTAAACGAAGTGCCGCAACCACAGGCCTTCTTGGCGTTGGGGTTCTCGAAGACGAAGCCTTTGCCGTTCAGGCCGTCTGAAAAGTCGAGTTCTGTGCCCACCAGGTAGATGTAGCTCTTCTTGTCTACGATGACTTTGACGCCGTGCTGCTCGACCACTTTGTCGGTCTCGGCGAAGGTCTGTTCCCCGGTGATCTTCAGGTCATAGGTCAGACCGGAACATCCGCCCCCTTTAACGGCGACATGAATACCGACATTCTCGTTGATACCGTCTTTCTCGGCGAAGTACTTGATCTTGTCGGCGGCCTTTTCGGAGATCGCCACCGTTAGTTCCATGCCATTCTGTGTTATGGGCATATCATTCTCCCCGGTGTTTAGCGGCGCTGTTTGGGGTTGGATTCAGTGTGCAGCTCCAATAAGGAGCGAACAAGATTATTGTAGGGCCAGATATCTTCCTCAGTCAAGAATCTGAGACTGTGGCTTCAGCTTAACCGAGAAGTTGCTCCAGCCTCTCTGCGCCCATGTACTGCTCAAGTAGATCAGCGAAGTGGTGGGCCTTGGTGTCGGTGCGGGCGTCAGCCTGGTCCAGCAGACCGGCCAGGGCCTCGGCAGTGTCCATGGTGTTGGTGCGTACCTGGATCAGGGGCACCTCCCGTTTCAGGGCTTCTGCCTTGATGTACTCGGTGGGCTCGCCTGGGCCGGTCAGCACTAGGCAGCAGGTCTTGTCGCCCATGGAGGCCATCTGGATGTCCGGTCGTTCCACTCGTGTGATCACGGCCTGGTTGGCGTAGCGGTCGAAGTAGGTCGGGCCTTCGTCCAGGATGTTTCCGCCGATCATGAAGCGTTCAACTGGGGCGTCATTGTTCACGGGATCCAAAACCCATTGACCGCCCAGGTGATTCGCCAGTTGTTCCACGGTGATTGCCAGCATGCCTCGGCTTTCCGGGATCACAGCAACGGGCACTGATTGGCCGGACAGTTCTCGGGCAACCTCGTCACGGCGGTGGATGGGAGTTGCATTGACCACGATCCCAGCGAGGTTAGGGCCTGCGGCGGAGATGGAGTCAGTTGCTGAGGACTGCTGGGTGTATTGGTGAACTAGGATCACCTTGCTGCTGAGGTCTAGGGGTGGGGCAGTGCTTGGCCCTTCAACGATGACGATATCAGCTTCAAAGTCCAGCTTGGCGATTGCCGACTGAGCGCTGGCCAAGTCGTCCGCACTTGCAGGAGTAGGGACATCTGGTCCGCCCATAGACGCTAGCAGACCCCCAACGAACTCCACATCGGAATCAGTGCCGAATGCATTGGAGAACGGCTTATAGTAGGCAGTCTTCTTCCCGGCGGCGTTGGCTTTGATTAGCAACGCTGCTGCCAGGCTGGTCTTGCCGGCGCCGGACTGATTTCCCACTATCTGAAGGACGGCCACGGAGTCTCCTAGAGGTTTAATTGCTCGGTTATTCCTGGGATCTATAGTTGAGTAATTTTAGCATAGCGACCGTGTAAGACAGGGCCAGGCGATGCTACTCGTTAACGTCCTTGGGGCCGGTGTCCTCGGGATCGAAGTTGTCCGGGAAGGTGGTGGTATCGTCCCACTTCGCCAGGTTGAAGTCCGACCGGTGCAAGCTGGTTTGTTTGAAACTGGCCCCACGAACGTCGGTTGCGATCCACATGGAGTCACGAATCATGGCCAGGTTGAAGTCTGCGCCCACCATGTTGGCCCGGCTCAGGTCCGCGCCATTCATCATGGATGATTGGAAGCGGGTGTTGGTCATGTTGGTGTTTCTGAGGTCGGCCTCAATCATGTTGGACTGGCTGAAATCGGCGTCGGTCAAGTCAGCGCCGATCAGGTTGACCCGGTTCATCCGGCAGCCCTTTACCACGGCACCCTTGAGGTTCGCGCCCTTCATATCCGTCCAGAAGAAGTTCACATTGTTGACTGTGGCGTCGGTCAGATTGACTCCGGCCATACCTGCCTGGCCAAAGTCGGCTTCAGAGAGGTCTGCGCCGGTGAGGTCGGACCCTGCCAGGTTTGCCTTGCTGAGTCGGGCTTTGGTCAGGTTTGCGCCCTTGAGGTTTGCTTCGTGGATCTTGGTACCGGCCAGGTTCACGCCGCTGAGGTCGGCTCCTTCAAGATCAAGCTGGGTGTCTGGGTTATTCTCGCGCCAGTTGTCCAGGGCGTCGGGGCCGCTGGAGGCTAGTTTTACGTGTTCTGCGTTAGCCAATTCGTTGTACTCCGTTTATTGAACCTGTGGTTCACAAAAATACAGCCCAGGATCTGCTCCCAGGCTGCGTAGTCCGGGTCATCGAGTCGGAAAAGGGGCTAGGCGTCTTCCAGATCGAATAGCTTCTCGGCGATGGCCATCTTTAGTTCATTGACCTTGCTCAAGTCTGGAAACGCCCCGGCTTCCTTGCGGTCGAAGATCTTATCTCCGTCCAGGAACACTTCCAGGCGGCCCTTGTCTGACGGGGTCATGGTGATGGCCACGTCTCCGGGGGCATCTGACTTGAAGAATTCGTTCGCCAACCACGTGGCGACAGGGAAGTAGCCTCAAGCTACACAATAGACTATTTCAGCTTCGACTTTGCCGTGTTCTGAGCCTGCCATTTGGTCCTCCAGTATTGTTGGTGCTCGTAACGGGACCCGGAGGCCGTTACTTCGGATAGTTGTTACTTGATGGTTGCGGTGCCGATACCAACGGCAGTGCGGTTGCCGTCCTGGTTATCGCAGAAGATATCAACGGAAACTTGGGTGCCTTCCTCGGTCTCCTGTGATCCGCTGACAGCCCCGGTGACAGTGATGGTGTCACCGGCCTTCACCGGCCGAAGAAACTTCAGGTTTACGGTGCCGGTGTGATTGAAAACCTCTGGCCCAAAGAACTTGCGCAGGCATTCTGCGGCAAAGGTAATGGACATGCGACCAGAGGCCAGGGTGTAGGTGGTGCCCAGGCGTTTGGCGGCCAGCTCCGGGTTGTTGTGGATGTTCTCCAGGTTCAGAATCCCGGTGGATTCGAATCCCAGAATGGATTTTTCTGTGATGGCCTTAGTGACTGAAGGTATGGCTTGCCCTGGTTCTATTTCTGTTCTGGATGCCATTTTTTCCCCAACTCATCAGGCTTCTTCAACTGGTAGGTACTGAGCTTTTCCAGAAGGCGGCCGTCCTCGTCGGTGGCGGTCGCTTCAATGACTATGTACGGTTTGTCGCGGCGTAGGTACTTGTCTGCGATGCGGCCGGTTACGATGATCTTCTTGCCGATGATGGGCGGGTTGAAGAATTCAACCTCGTTGCCCGCATTCACCGTGCCGATGGGGTCGGTGTAGACCATGGCGAAGGCGGTGGCATCGTGCTTGACGCCCAGCGTGGGAAAAGATGCTTCCGGGTCCTCCACGGAAGTGCGGAAAGCGTCGACCATTTCCTGGGTGAGGATGTAGTCGTAGGAACCCAACTCCTCACCGATCACGACATCATCGTAAGCAAAGACTTTCAGTTCTGTGTCAGCCATTTTCGGTCCTTTCCAGGCCCAAGTTAGTCCGAAGTTCGTTCATATTGGGCACGTTGCTCCTACAATACTTAGTTTGCCTTTGGTAGTCAACGCGAAGGCACGGGAACAGCGGGTCTACGGACTTGGTGAGAAAATCACCTTTGCCCTATAATGGGTCGTGACATCTGTCATTGAAGGCGTGACTGACATGGATCTGGTTTTCGACAAAGGCGATTCGCAAAACCCCCGAGGGCATGCCCTGCTCTATTTCCGAGTGGACACTGAGCAGGATACGGTCTACGCGACCTATGTGGTCACGCTTCCCGTTAAATCGGACCTCACCAAGTATGTGCCGCCGTTCCTGGCATCTCATCTGGGCAATATGCCCCTGAGCGACCTGTCAGCATTTGCCATGCCGCCGGTCCCGGAAGCACTGAGTCATTTTGCTGAGCTGGAACGCTTGAGTGAACTCAGGCAGGACGACCTGGTCTACGGTGGCAGTATGTTCTCCTTCGACCTGCCCAGGATGATGGAGATGGCCACCGAGGCGGTGCAGGTTTATTCCGGTCTCTGTTCCGATGCATTGACGATGAACAGCACTCCGGCCG
>PCAH01000083.1 GCA_002730485.1 Dehalococcoidia bacterium
GCCTGCACCCCAGGCCGTGCTGACTGCTGAACCTATTCCAGGGCTTGTGGGACTAACATAGCAACTGGTACAAAGATTGGGGGCAGGTCACTTGGCATGTGATGAATGTTTGAGAAAAAATCCGATTCAAGCCTGAGTTATTTGGTTAAGTGTGAGACTGACAAAAAAAGAGGAGCCGATTTCGGCTCCTCTTTTTGGATAATCGGCAGTATGTAAGACTTGGGGGCTATGGAAGTATCTCAACAACGTCCTGGGCGAAAAACATATCTTCGAAACCGACCAAAGATGGGTCTCCCGGGGAGGTGAGGTATTTCCCAAAGACCCAAACACCGTCTTTGGGGTTATCAACCACCTCTATCGTCGCTCCAGCGGTGGTGGAGACTTTGGTGCCTTCTTCCAATGTCATCAGGTCTATGGCTTTGGCCATTGTGAAACCTCCCTGAATCCTTCATGTGTACGACGGGGAAAACGGCCGATTGAAAGGTTCAGGTCTATTATTTCAGTTGTGATTCGCGGGTATAAACCGAGCAATTTAGCCTTGTTAGTATACCGCAACGGGTACGAATCGCAGCGGTGAAGGGGTAGTGGGCCGGTTGGTGGGTGGAGGTTCTGGACTAGGCTGGTTCGTCGTCGGGAACTATGTCGTTGCGGGCGGCAAAGGTCGCGGCTTCGGTCCGGTTGGATGAGTCGGTCTTGTTGAGGATATTGCTTACGTGGTTGCCAACAGTCTTGATGCTGATGAAGAGTTCCTCTCCAATCTCCCGGTCAGTCATCCCACCACTGATCAGCTTCAGTACTTCGATCTCCCGCTCGGTCAATCCACCTGGATTGTCTAGTGAGCGGGTCTGGCGTGAGCCCATGTTGGCCTGCAATGAAGCTACTTTTTCCTGAAGGGGCGGAGTCTCCATATCAGCGGCCAATGCATTGGCTTCATCAAGAAGTCTTCCAGCTTTTTGTCGGTCCCCGGAAGCATTTCGCCGGATCAACGCCGCTGCATGGTGATAACAATTCCAAGCTATTTCAGGCTTGATCTCGCCCTGGCTGAGAAATGCAGCTGCATCTTCAAAGTGGCTGATGGCCTGGTCCAATTCGCCTAAGCATTGGGACAGTAGGCCCAAGACACGGTCGGTGCTGATTGTTACCACTAACAACCCGGCTGATGGCTTTAGGCCGTCGTAATGAATTTTGGCGGCATCGGAATCGCTGACTCCTACGGCTAATAAGGCCTCTCCAGTCTTTGCCCAGAGCGAGAAGAATGGGGTGGCAGCGTCGCTGGACAGAACGGCAGCAATGGCGCCTTCTATCGCTTTGGGCCGGTTAAGTCCTCCGTTAACCATTTGGACCACGCCGCCCGCCAGGGCCAGGCAGGCGTTGGGGGTGTTGGCAGAGACGGCAGAGTTTTCAACCACGCTTTCCAGGCGCTGCAGATACATCTTTGTCTTGTCCTGATCTCCGACCATCGCCTCTAGAACTACCCTGTGCAGCAACACCCGAGGGTCCAGTGGCATTTGGGTCAGGCCAAGGTCGTTCAGACTCCGAGCGGTTTCCATATCCCCTTCAAAAAATGGGCTGTGGGCCACGGTTGCATAGGCGCTGGCAAGCCAATAGCGGTCTCTTAATCTTTCAGCGGGCTCCAGCATCACCGATGTCTGGTTCTTGAGACCTTCCATATCTCCAAGGGTCCTAGCGGCGAGGGACGCCCAATACCGGCTGGCAATCTCACTTCTGGGATCGGCGGCTTTGATTGCCAATTCTACGGCCCTAAGACTTCGTTCAAAGGACAGTTGGAAATAATGGTGCCAGGTATCGACCTGTGCGGCGTAGATCAGGGTCGACATCTCCAGTTCCGTATCACCTTCTTTTGCGGCTATCGCCAGGGCTTTGTCGAAGGAATTCTGTGCTTACCGATAGTCGCCCCCTTCCATGCCAAGTGACCTGCCGTAAATACCGTGCAGGCGTCCTGAGTCCTTTGAATCTGCCGGTACGAGCTCCAGTGCTCGTGCGGGCAACAGCCCGGTTGAGATGGCGTTTTCAGCCAGGGAGATTATGGGGAATTCTCCGATGGCCACTATCTGCTCGGTGTTACCGGTTCCAACGTAGTATTCACAGGCACGGGATATATTTTGGTGGGCGTTTATCAGTTCTTGTCTGGGCAACACGGTGGATTGGGCGCGGCCAAGTCCAAAGAGACCACGTGCCGTTTCATCATCTATGGGGAGGTCGACTTTGGAATCCACAACCCTTTGGAAGTGGATCAAGGCCTGCTCATATGCGAATGTGGACAATGCATACTCGCCTGCTATGAGGGAATAGTTGACCGCCTTTTCGTTTCCATCTGAGGTGCCAGCCTCTGCAAAGTGGTGCGCTAGTTCTGCGGCGTGCCCTTCAACTCCGGCCTGATACCGGTGTTCCAAAGCGTCGGCGATGTTCGCATGCATGCGCATCCTTCGCATGGGCGAGAATTCTTCGTAGATCGCTTGCTGTATCAGAGCGTGGCCGAACCGGAATTGCTGCGCAATGGTTGGGGATGACTCAATCACCCGGGCGGCAACGGCCTCATCAAACGCATCCAGGAACTCCGTCTCGGATAGATCGCTGCAAAGGGATTCAAGGAGGGGCAAGTCGAAATCGCGTCCGACCACTGACGCGTTCCGAACCACTATTTCGCAATTGTCGGAAAGGCGACTCAACCGCCGGATGATCATTTCACGGACGGCATCTGGGATATTTTCCAACCAGATATGGTGCTCTGCCAGTTGCTCAGGGCTGAGTGACCCGACAACTTCGCCAACGAATAGCGGATTGCCTTCAGTGCGGTGATAGAGAGCATTCACTGCGGCGTCCGGAGCAGCAACACCGGATTTTGAGGCGATGAGTTCACCCACCTCTCCGCGGGCCAACCCAGTCATATTTATCCGTTGGAACACCTCTTCGCGGATGAGGCCGCCAAGGGCTCTGGCCAAAGGGTGACGCCCACCTACTTCCACATCTCTGTAGGTGCCAATGACCATGATGGGGTTGGTGGCTAGATTACGGGCGATGAATTCCAAGAGTAGCAGGGAGGATTCGTCTGCCCATTGGAGGTCGTCAAGGACAATCACCAGCGGTCGAGTCGCGCCGATGTTGGTGAGGAAGTTTGATACGGCGACGAAGAGTCGGAAGCGGGTTTGTTCCGGGTCGGAAGTGGCAAGTGGCGGCGGTTGCTCGGATTCTCCGGCCAGCTCGGGGAGGATACCGGAGATTTCAGATAACCCGGCCCCAATTCTTGGCGTAACAGATCAGGGTCGGTCTTCCCGGTATACGATCTGATGGCCTGGATCCAGGGCCAGTAGGGGGGAGCACCTTGGCGTTCGTAGCACCAACCCCAGAGGACCTTGGCGCCCTTCGCCTCAGCCTGGGCCACCAGCTCGTGGGCGATGCGCGTCTTACCGATGCCCGGCTCACCGGCGAGCATCACGATTCGGCCATGTCCGGAAATCGCATCGCCTAAAGCGCCGGTCAAAGTTGCCAGTTCTTCCCGTCGGCCTATGAAATCCGATGCTGGAAGGACATCACTAACCAAAACTGAACCCTGTCAGATCCGTTTGTTGGATACTGCTACGGACCATCGAAGCTGCCATTAGGGCTATACGGCCCTAGTTCAGTAGCGTTGATTGCTTTGAGCGTCTGCTATTTTGGTCTATTGAACGGTTAGGCACATTCTACACCGACCGTCGGTGCCTATGCCCGACCCTGATAGAACTAAAAAGACGGCCTCCGTACGAAACGGCGGCCGTCTTACTAGCTTGGCGATTGCCTGCAAACTGACGTTTGTCGGGCTAGCGCTCTATGCGGTAGACCCTTGTGGCAACGTCATGGAACATGTCGGCCTTCTCTGAGGCCGAGTAGTCTTTGGCGATGCGTTTAAAGGCGTTGTACATGACGTGGTATGAGTACGACACCTTGTCCACTGGGAAGTTGCTCTCGAACATGGAGCGGTTGGGACCGAACTTCTCTATACAGTAGTTGACGGTCGGAGCCATGGCGGCGGCGAGCTCTTCTGAGCCGATGGGCTTCTCCCTGAGATGCCAATCATTTCCCACGCTAGGCATGCCGATGCCACCCAACTTGATGACGATGTTGGGCTGCTCGGCGGCGGCAGAGATACCCTTGCGCCAGGCTTCCATGACCTCGTCTTGTTTGCCGGCGTACACACCGGTACCCAATAATCCGCCAACGTGGCAGAGGATGATGGTGAGGTCTGGGACGGCCTTGGCAAACCTGGCCAGTTCTTCCATCTGGGAGAAGAACATCCAGCCCTCCAGCGTGTGTCCCATGCCGGCCAGTATCTTGGCTCCAGCCTGGAAGTTGGCGCTGGACATCTGCTCTTTGGCCTTGTGGGCAGCGGTGTTGGCGACGGCTGGGTTATCGTCCCAGGTCACCGAGTGGCGGATGCCGCGGAACCGGTTGGGGCTGGCTGCTTGGAGCGCCTCCAGCACCGGTTTCACCCGGTCGCCAAGGTTCAGGTTGGCATGGCCGACGATGGCGGCGGCAGCTCGTCCCGGGCCGTATAGGCCTGAGGTGCTGGCCGCGGCGAGACCTTGGACGAATTCAACCTCGCCTACGGGCTTCATCTCTTCCGGCCCGTCTGTGCGGTACATGGACCGCGCCTCAACGAACACGGTGGAGCGCACGTTGTGGCCACTGTTGATGTCGTCGGCCAGTTCATGCAGCAGATACCTCTGATAAGGTATCCTCTCGACCCGGTAATCCCAGAAGTGGTGGTGGGGGTCGCAAATGGGCAGATCAGGTTCTATGGTTTCCTCTTGAGTTAATGCGTGCCAGTCATTGCCTCCGAATGGCATGAAGGCGCCTCCATATGATCGGTTTTTGACGCCCAAATAATAACACGACGGCTAACCGCATTCGATTAAGCTTGGCTGACCGGCGACGCTGCCATGTGAATCCCTGCATTTAACGGTTGTACAGTTGGGCCTGGCGGGTATAATTGCGAACGGCGATTTGGACAGATGCCGCGACCTGAGACTGGTGGCCTAGGAGATGTCATGGCCCGCAAAGGACGTTCCATTCACGTTGACGGCGTACAACACGGAGCGCCGATTCCCTTTGGTGCGCGCGTCGGCAACATGATCTTCTCCAGCGGCATCCTAGGCGCTGATCCTGCTACAGGAAAGGTTCCCGAGGATCTGGAAAGCCAGTGCGAGTTTGCCTTCGCCAACATGAAGACCATGGTTGAGAATGCCGGAGGCGACATCTCAGGAATCGGCAAGATAACGGTCTATATGAAGGACCGCTCCCAGAGGGATGCCGTAAACAAACCATGGCTGGAGATGTTTCCGGATGAAGATGACCGCCCGGCCCGCCACGCCATCGAATACGACGCATTTCCCCCTGGTGTTTTGGTACAGTTAGAGATGATTTGCGTGGTCGAGTGACCGTCAAATCTAGATAGATTCACAGCTAGTTCAGGAGTCTTAGTTGCAACCGGAAAGTAAATTTGTGGAGACCAACGGGGTCAACCACCACTATTTGGAGTGGGGTAACCCCGACAACCCCAAGGTGTTGATGTTTCATGCCGTTGGCATGTGTTCGCAGATTTGGAGCTTCGCCGCCAAGGACCTGGCAAAGGACTACCATGTGTTCTCCTTCGACCTAAGAGGCCACGGCGATACTGAAACCGCTGGGGGCGGGATAACCTTTAAGCAGATAGGCGCAGATACAGCATCGGTGATTCAAGCGCTGGGGCTGGAAGGCTCTATCTGCATCGGCCATTCCGCTGGTGGTATGTCCATGTTGATAGCTGATTCCATGTTTCCAGGGATTATCGACAAAGGAGTACTGATCGACACCCGCGTCGGCGACAGCCCCATGGCGCTGCTCTCTCCTGAGGAACAGGAACTCAGGATGAAGCGGACCCTTCAAAAGAGGATGATCTGGGAAAGCCGGGAAGTGATGTATGCAGCCTATCGGGACCGCCGGGTGTTCAAGCCCTGGGCCGATGACGTTTTTGCCGATTACATCGAAGGTAACACCCGCATCCTGGAAGACGGCACCGCCCAATTAAAGTGCAAGCCAGCGGTCGAAGAAGAATTCTACGCCAACCGAAGACACCTGGACACGCAGCAGGTTCTTAGGGGGTTGGGCGGCGATTACGTTTTGTTGGTGGGGGCCTATGATGGCGCACAATTAGCGGACGACGCAGCCGTGAAGCACCTGACCAGAGAGGCCAAGGGGTTCCAGCTAAAGGAACTGGGCGCGGGTTCTCATTTCGTCCCCATGGAGCACCCTGACCTGGTGCTGAGAGAGATTCGAAACTTCATAGACTGACCGGGTAGAGTCTTTAAGTATTGCTCTACAATCATTCGATCAAAGAGGTATGAAAATTGGCCGAAGAAGAAGGCGGGTTTAGTCCACAGACAGTAATCAATTATCTGAAAGCAAACAACGTCACCCACGTTGTTTGGTTGCCGGATAGTGAGACCAACTTCCTATACACCCTCATGACCCAGGAGCCCTCACTGGAACTGGTGACCATCAGCAGAGAGGGACAGGCTTTTTCCACCGCTGCCGGATTATCGGTAGGCGGCGCCAAGCCCGTCATCCTGATACAGAACACCGGACTGATGGAGTCGGGCGACTCCATGCGCGGTTGGGCCATGGGCATGAACATACCGGTGGTTATGATGGTCGGGTACCGAGGTTGGACACGCCACGGCGTCGATACAGATACCGCTGCCACCTACACCGAGCATTTCATCCACGCTTTCAACGTAAAGTATTACCTGGTTGAGAGCGATGCCGACGCCGACCGCATCCAGGTGGCGTTTGATTTGGCAGAAAAGACCAAGCAGCCGGTGGCTGTCCTGATCGGAGACGAATTCCATGGCTTTGTCCAGCGGTAATTCGCACCACTATCAACTCCAAACTTGATATGAATTTGTAGAGGACTGATGTTCCAAACAGCAGATATGTTCAAGGCCTTCGCACCCTTCCGGGGCAAAGCCATAGTGATTCCTGGCCGGGGCGGGAGACATTGGATCAACCTTAGTGACCAGCCAGACCGGGACGTCCCCTTGGGTGACCCGGCCATGGGCGGCCACGCTTCTTTTTCCTTTGGTCTTGCCATGGCCAGACCCGATGAAAAAGTCATATTGTTCGACTCCGAGGGCGATATCCTGATGAACATGGGTGCCCTGACCACCATCGCCGAAAAAGACCCCAAGAATTTCTACCACTTTGTCCTGGACAACGGAGTGTACGCCACCACCGGCGGACAACCGGTGCCCAACGCAGAGAACGTTCAGTACGACATCATCGCCAAGGGCTGCGGTTACCAGTCGACCTACTCCTTTGACAACCTGGAAGATTTCACCAACAACATTGAGCAGATCCTCAGCCAACCGGGGCCGGTCTTCGTCACCATGAAGGTTGCACCTGAGGTTGAGAACACCCCCATCAACCAGCGGGTGCGCTGGCAGAAGAAGACCCGAGACCAGACCATCGCCGACCTGCAAAAGGAACTCGGCCCGCGAAAGTCTTAAGTTGTTAGACCCTAGTTCGGAAAACGCCCAACCCCTAACTGGAATCAGAGTGCTGGATCTCTCCGGGGACTTGGGCGTTTACTGCGGTAAGCTGCTGGCCGACGTCGGGGCTGATGTCATCAAAGTTGAACCCCCAGGCGGCGATGCCATGCGACGCATTGGCCCTTTTGTTGCGGATGCCGAGCCGCTGGAAGACAGCCTCCACTGGCGTCATTACAACACCAACAAACGCAGCATCACCCTAAACATCGAAACGTCAGAGGGCGTGACTCTGCTGCAGAGATTGGCGGCCACGGCGGATGTTGTGCTGGAATCTTTTGCGCCAGGTTACCTGGCCACCAAGGGCCTGAGCTACAGCGACCTGGAAGGCGGCAACCCAGGATTGGTCTATGCCTCCCTGACTCCGTTCGGGCAGACCGGCCCATACCGGGATTACAAAGCCAGCGATCTTGTTGGCTTCGCCATGGGTGGCTACATGTACGTCACCGGCTGGCCGGACACACCGCCTAACAAACTCTGGGGCCTCCAGGCCTACCAGACCACCTCTAACCGGGCGTTCATCGGCATCCTCATCGCCTTGTACCACAGGCAGGCCACCGGCCAAGGCCAGTATGTGGACGTTTCCATGCAGGAAGCCGTGGCCACTACCACCGAGCATGTGAACACCGCATACAACTACACCGGGGAGAATGCCGTGCGTTGCGGGTTTCGCCACGGCGGCCAGTTCATCGCCACCTGGCAGTGCAAAGACGGTTACGTCAGTATCACCACCAACACAGCAAAGGCCTGGGATGAGCTGCGTGCCTGGATGGACCAGGACGGCATGGCCGGTGATCTGATGGATGAACAGTACAACGACCGGTTCATACTCAGGGGAGACAGCGGTGCACATATCGAGGAGTTAGTCGAAGCCTGGACTCTGACCCATACCAAGGGGGAGATCACTGAGTGGGGGCAGGCCAACCACCACCCCTGGGGGCCGGTCAGCACCGCTTCAGAATTGCTCGGTTTCGAGCAGCACTGGGAGCGCGGTTTTTACTCATCTCCTGCTGACGGAGATGAGCTGGTTTACTCCGGAGCGCCCTACAAGATGTCAGAGAACGGTTGGCGACTAAATTCTCTGGCACCACAGATCGGCCAGCACAACAGCCAGGTTTTTTGCGAAGAATTGGGTCTGTCGCCCGACGACCTTCAAACTTTGATTTCGAATGGGGTTGTCTAACATGGCTGAAGTTGGCGGGTTGGCTTTGAAGGGCGTCAGGGTGTTGGACTTCACCTGGATTCACGCCGGACCTTCTGCCACTCGCATCCTCTCCGACCAGGGCGCACAGGTGATCAAAGTCGAGTCCAACCAGGCTCTTGCGGTGGTCGGTGGGCCTGCGTCCAACACCGCCCGAGGTCTGGGACAGCGCCACAACTGGAACGCCGGCAAGCTCTCCATCTCTTTGAATATGAAAACCGATGCTGGGAAGGGTTTGGCCCGACGACTGGTTGCGGTATCAGATGTGGTCGCCGAGAATTTCAGTGGCCGGGTGATGCCAAGCTGGGGTCTGGACTACGAGGGTGTCAAGAAGATCAAGCCAGACATAATCATGCTTAGTATGTCTGGGTTTGGGCGTACTGGCCCCTGGAAAGACAGGGTTAGCTACGGTCAGACTTTGCAGGCCTGGTCTGGGTTCACCGACCTGACCGGGTTTCCGGACAATGGCCCCAGCGGTCCGGCCAGCGCATATAGCGACGCCGTGGGTGGCATGACCGGTGCCCAGGCTGTCTTGCTGGCGCTGATCCAGCGGGCGAACACCGGAAAAGGCCAGTGGATCGACGTCTCTCAGATGGAGGCCATGTCTTCCCTGCTAGGACCTTTGACTCTGGAATTGAGTGCCAATAAGACGGATGTCCAGCGCACGGGAAACAGGTTGTCTCACGGCGGCGGCGCGCCCCACGGGGCCTACCGCTGCCTGGGGGATGACCGTTGGCTGGCCATCACCGTGTTCACCGATGAAGAGTGGGCTTCTTTTGTGTCAGCCATCGGCGCTCCAGATTGGACGTCGGAGCCACGATTCGCGAGTGCCGAATCCCGGGAACAGCACGCCGATGAACTGGATGAGCTGGTCGAGTCCTGGACGCAGGGACAGAATGCTGAAGCAGCCATGCACCTGTTGCAGGCCTCTGGAATCGCTGCTGGTGTGGCGCTGACCGGCGAGGATATGGCGAACAACGACCCCCAACTGCGGGAACGAGGCACCTTCCAACCCGTGCCCGACGCTGGCGGGGTTCTGCGGACGATAGAAAAAGCTCCCTACAAGCTATCCCGAACTCCGGGGTCTGTGACGCGAGGCGCGCCGGAATTTGGCGCTGACCAGGATTTTGTGTTGAGTGAGATTCTCGGCCTGTCCGACGAAGAA
>PCAH01000084.1 GCA_002730485.1 Dehalococcoidia bacterium
CTTGCCCGACTCCCTTTCGCGGGTGCTTCGGGTGTTGGTTGCCCGTGGCAGCATGGAGTATTCGGCGGTGACCCAGCCCCGGCCCTCGCCGCGCATGAACGCTGGCACGCGCTCCTCAAGGGAGGCGGCGCAGAGGACTTTGGTGGTGCCCATCTCGATCAGGGCCGAACCTTCGGCATATTTCTGGTAGCCGGGCGTGATGGTCACGGGACGAAGTTGGTCCCAGGCCCTTCCGTCAGGTCTGGAGTATTCAGTCAATTGCTCGTTATTCCTTTTATCAGATCACAAGCCCAATCGAGCTTGGTTCAGGCGTCAATTTAAAGTATACCTCAAGGTATTTGGAGAACGTCTTGAAGACCCCTTAACAATTGACTGGGGGCCTATCTTTCAGTATTTACCCATAATTCCCGACCGTCTGTGACGAACTCCACATCCCCGTCCTGGTCCGTCCGGTAGAGGCGGTCAACCCCGGTCTGGCTGACAAGACGCCCAAGTACATCCACGTTCGGGTGTCCAAAGGAGTTGCCTTCACCCACGGATATCAGCACCGCATCTGGGTCGACTGCTGCAAGGAAGTTTGCTGTGGAGGATGACTTGCTGCCGTGGTGGGCCGCTTTCAGAACTGTGCTCTGTATCTCTGATGGCCCGGTTGAAAGATAAGATTCAGTCTCGGATTCGACGTCAGCCGTGAGCAGGAAGCTGATTGAATCGTAGGCCAACCGCAGGACCACGGCATCGTTGTTTGCCGAGGAACCGCTGCCCACCCCAAGTCTTGGATTAAGTACCTCCGCCATGACCCCAGAACCCAGGTCCAGCTGAAAGCCCTGTTGGAGCGAGATCACATCAGTGTTGTTCCTATCAATGGCCGCCTGCCATTGAGCGCGCATGGCAGCATCGGGATCGTCCTTCCCGACAAGTACTGCGCCCACTTGGTATTGGTCAAGCACATTTAGCAACCCGCGACTGTGGTCTGCGTCCAGGTGGGTCATCACCACCAGGTCTAGGCTGCGGTCTCCGTTGGGCAGAGTGGCGCTTAAGGCCTGTATGGCACCGTCTGGACTCGCGCCGGCATCCACCAGCATCTGGCGGCCATCTGGTGTCACGATCAACGCGCTGTCACCCTGGCCGACGTCGAAGAAATGGACATGCAAGTCTCCGTCACTGCTCGACCCAACCTGCCACCAGAGAACCACCGCTGCGGCGATCATCACCACAGCGCCGAGGCCAATCGGGATTGTCTTGGCCGGTTCAAAGGGGTGGCTTGCCATGGTCTTTGAACCACTCTTGATTGATGCCCAAAGGCGACCGATTCGGCCTGGTCTGAGGAAGAGCAGCAATACTCCTAAGCCTGCGTACCAGATTGCCACCAACCACATGCCAGCCCAGTCAGTCTCCAGTGTCCAGTCTGGCGACGCCTGCACAAGCTCAATCAGATAGGTGGTGGGTACCCAGACCATCCAGCCAAGGAATTGTCCGGCGACCGTGCTGACCAAGCCAACCATTGCCGCAGCCAATGTCCCAGCCATGATGAATGGCATGGCTGGCAGGGCCAGAACCGTGACTACGATCCCCGAAAGGGCGACTTCCTTGAAGTTGAAAGCCAGCAAAGGCCAGGTGGCCAACATGGCTGACCTCGAGATGATCAACGCCACGAACGGCCAACGAAGCAGGTGGAACGCCCAAGCCTGCCACCAGGTTTGCTTGTCATTGATGCCTGGTGGAGACCACTGGGGCACAAATGGCTGAGTGAGAGCGATTCCGGCCACGGCCGCGAAGCTTAGTTGGAACGACACCCGCTGTATGATCTCTGGTGAGACCACAGTCATCAAACCGGCGCTGAGCGCCAAGGCGGGGATGATGCTGCCGGGTCTGCCAATACCAACTGCCACCAGATAGACGCTGCCCATCACCGCCGCCCGCACCACCGATGGCGGCAGGCCCGATACCAATGCGTAGGCCCAGACCATGATCAACGGCACTGCCAGGAAATAAAACCCGCGTCGGCCAAACAACCAGGCAGAAGCGGCTAAGAACATGGCGACTAAGACGCCAACGTGCAGTCCAGAGATGGCCAGCAGATGGGAGGTTCCAGTGCTGCGGAAGTCATCCACCATCTCTGGTGGTAGGCCGCTGCGCAATCCCAGCAGCAATGCCTGGCCCAGCGCGGACTGGGGATATGGCAGCGCATCATTAATGCTTTCCGACAGGCGACCTCGCAGCGAATAAGGCCATTCCCTCCACCCAGCATCTTCTCCAATCACGGCGGCGGATTCGGTCAGCATGACCCCAGATATCCCCTGACTGGCCAGATAGGCGGGATAATCAAACCCGCCGAAAGGTTCAGGCGCGCGCATAGGACCGGAGATTACCACCCGGTCACCGTAGTCGAAGTAGGGTGGAGACCGGCGGGTCACCAGGCCATCCGGCGGTTCGGCAAAGACCAGTACCCGATTGTCCAAGAGAATTTGACCCGACTCAAGTTGGGCAGAGGAGAGATCCAATGAGAACTTGACGCGGGAGTCGGAGGTTTCAGGGTCGTTGCTGATTCGGCCTTCCAGTGTAACGGAAGCTCCGGACTGGCCGGTGAGCGATTCGGATGTCAGGGGTTGCAACTGGTCTGCATTTGAATCTGCGCGCCAGACACCCAGCAATAGGATGATGGCCAAGACGGTTGGAAACACCGGAAGTTGGCGCAATCGGAGAGCCAGTCCCAAAGATACGGAGCCGACCATGAGCAGCAGCAGCGGCAAAAGGGCCGTCTGTGTCTCCAGTCCGATGATGACGCCAACCAGCCACGCAGCGACTATGAAAGCCAGCTTCATGAAACCCGGACTTCCCCAGAGTTTGATGCCTTACGGAAGATCACGGGTCTTACGGCACCATTATCAAGCCGCGAATTTCCTCAAAGGTACCAGGGCCGATCTTCGGCACTTCTTGAATCTCGGCAATGGTCCTGAATGGACGGACGTTCTCGCGGTAGTCGATGGTCGCCTGGGCCAACACCGGCCCGATGCCAGGAAGGGTATCCAGAAGCTCTGCGGAAGCCAGGTTGATGTTGATGAGTCCTTCGGCGGACACCACATCTCCAGTGGTCGGTTGAGACCTTGCGGCTCCAATAGACGGAGACTCTCCTTGCTTCAGAACGCGGTACTCCGCCTCGTCAGTAACCCGGGCCGCCAGGTTCAACCCATCTGATGCCCCGTCTTCAGTAACGCCTCCTGCTGCGTCTACGGCGTCGGAGATGCGGCTTTCAGAGTCCAGAGTGTATACGCCTGGATTGGCAACGGCACCGCTGACGTAGACTCTCACTTCACTGGGAGCTTCCTCCTGATTGGGAATGGAACTGGGGGCGATTACCCTGATCGGTGCGTTGTTACCTTGATTGGCCAGCAAGGCCACCGCTGCCAACACCGCCGTTGCTGTTGCGACCATCAGCAATGTGAAGGCTATGTTCCTGGCCGTGAGCTCCGGCATGCCATTCCCCCAGGTGTATAAGTCAGTATCGTTTGGTCAGTTGGTCTGCATGTGAGTATAGGTTGTACTAGCTGTGGCCGTCCGACTATAATCTAGCGCAGATTCCAAATAATAGGAGCCAAACCGTGGGCACAAACAAAGCAACATCCGTCAATGGCAATCTGAAACCGCACGCCTTTTTCCAGGGCGCAGTGGTACCGATGGATGAGGCGAAGGTGAGTGTGACGACTCACGCTCTGCACTACGGGACGGCCGTTTTCGAGGGTATCCGAGGCAACTGGAACGAAGAACAGGGCAAGATGTTCATCTTCCGCATGCGGGAGCACTACGAACGCCTGATTCGCGGCTGCAAGATACTGCTGCTGGACATCCCCTACACCGCCGAACAACTCTGTGACATCACCGTCGACCTGGTGACCCGGAACGGCCACCAGTCTGACATCTACATCCGACCCTTGGCCTATAAGAGTGCTGAGGTCGTGGCGAACCTGAAGCTTCAGGAACTGGCCAGCGACTTCACCCTGGTCACAGTTCCCTTTGGAAACTACCTGGGGACGGACATCCTCCGCTGCTGTACTTCATCGTGGCGTCGGGTGGATGACAACATGATCCCAACCCAGATCAAGAGCGCCGGTATCTACGTGAATAGCATGCTGGCCAAGACCGAAGCCACCCTGGCCGGTTTTGACGAGGCAATCATCCTGAACCAGGACGGCCACGTCTCTGAGGGTTCCGGAGAGAACGTGTTCATGGTCGCAGGTGGAAAGCTCCACACCCCCAGTTTGGAGGACAACGCCCTGCCTGGCATCACCAGGGACACCATCATCCAGCTGGCTCAGGACGAATTGGGTCTTGAGGTCGTGGAGCGGAGCATCGACCGCAGCGAGCTTTATCTCTGTGATGAGATATTCCTCAGCGGGACCGCCGCCCACCTGACACCGGTCGTGGAGCTGGACTGCCGGAAAATCGGCGACGGAGAACCGGGCTCGGTCTCCACTTCCCTGCAGAAGATGTACTTTGATATCGTCGCCGGCAGGAACCCCAAGTACCTCCACTGGTGCACCGAAGTGACTCCCCAAACCGTACCGGCCTAGATAATGCCTCTGGTGCAACCGAATAGCTGATTTAACGGGCGTCTGGTTTATCCGACGCCCGTGCTGTTTTTGAAAGCCAATGGCTAACTTAAACGGGAGTTCTGTGATTTGACCTGGGTTTGGCTTGGCTTACTCTGCTACACCATAGGGAGTCTACCGACTGCCTATCTATTCACCCGCTATATCCTTGGCCAGGACATCAGGGACCTTGGCGACAACAACAGCGGCGCGGCCAACGTGTTCCGCAACGTTGGAGCCAAGGCGGGCGTGGCGGTGGGGGCCGTCGACATCATCAAGGGTGCCTTGGTTATCGTGCTGGCCAAGCTCTTGGTGGATGACACCGGCATGGAGATGATGGCCGGTGGCGCGGCCCTGGCCGGGCATAACTTCCCAATTCATTTGAAGTTCAGAGGCGGCCGCGGCGCGGCCACTGCTATCGGTGTTCTAATAACCGCGGTCCCGTTGGTCGGAGTACCTGCGGGAATCATAGGGTTACTGCTTCTGATGATCACACACAAGGCAATCTTCCCGCTGGCGGTGTTCTTGTCCGCCGTACCTATTCTGACCTGGCCAGTGTATTCCTGGGAGCTTGGGATCTACGCTGTGGCTATTCCTCTTGCCGTCGGGTTGAGCCATTTCTTCACCACAAGAATCCTGAACCCAGGGGCAGGCTCCAGGTCCTGATACCCCATGAATCTGCGCCCTCCTTCGCTTGCACCGCCAGTCCTGCCGTCCAATAATTAGTCGGCAGAACACACTTGGGCATGAATCGGAGGAACAATGGGCTGGTCGCTCCATCACCCCCACGGCCTTATCTATCAAGCGCCCCAGTATTGCTATCGGGGTTACACCCTCTTCTCCAATCTGCGCGGACACGACGCCAACCTGATTGACCTAGACGGCCGTATCTGCCACCGCTGGCATTGGCCTGGCGGGATCAACTACGCCAACCTGCTTCCCAACGGTAACCCCCTGTTCTACACCCATCCTCCGGAAGAGGCCGGTCCAATGTCCGGCATCGGAGGCCACGCCGGCGGTCTGGTGGAGTTGGACTGGGACGGCAACCTGGTTTGGCAACTGGAAAACCCCTGGATGCACCACGATTTCCAGAGGCTGGAGAACGGCAACACGGTCGCAATGATGTGGGAGGAGTTGTCTTCGGACACAACCTTCCGAGTGAAGGGTGGCTTCTCGACTGCCGAGGACCCCGGCAAGATGCTGGGAGACGTGGTGCGTGAATTCACACCGTCAGGTCAGGTTGTCCACGAGTGGAAGTCCTGGGAGCACCTGGATGTTCAGGAAGGCGTGATCTGTCCGTTGGAGGGCCGTCGCGAGTGGACCTATGGCAACTGCATCAATGTGACTTCAGACGGCAGCACTCTGGTCAGCTTCCGGCAGACCAGCACCGTTGGCATCGTGGACCGGGACAGCGGCAAGTTCACCTGGAAATGGGGGCCTGGGGACCTATCCCACCAGCATAACCCCAGCTTCCTGAGTAACGGCCACGTGCTGCTGTTCGACAACGGCTCCCATCGCCGTGCGCCCAACACCAACTACTCCAAGATCGTGGAAGTCGACCCGTCCAACAACGAGGTTGTCTGGGACTACCGGGGAGAACCAGCCATCTCCTTCTACAGCTATCAGATCAGCGGGGCGGAAAGGCAGCCCAACGGGAATACCCTCATCTGCGAAGGGGCCACCGGGCGGTTCATTGAGGTAACCATGGGAAACCAGATCGTCTGGGAGTTCATCAATCCGTTGTTCGCCGACAGCGGCCGCTTGGTTGGGGGAAGCGCAGATGGCCGGGCCAATTCGGTCTTTCGCGCTCACCGGTTCGCCCCGGACTCGCCAGCCTTGCGAGGCCGAGATCTAGACCTAGACCGCTACGGCAACCTGAACCGGATATTGGGAACGGCGTAAGTTGGTTGGCTAGTTATTAGAAGGGACAGCCAACACCAGATGTTCGCCGTCGTCTCCGAGGCGGCCATCCGACAAGAGGTTGTTCACCAGGTCGTTGAACCGGTCTTTCATGGCCTGGTTGGTGCGGCCATAGCCAAGCAGTTTGAACACCAACGTGGGCGCTTGCCCCTTAGCGATGCCGTAAGACTGCTCCACCACGAAGCAGATTGCTTCTTCCAGTTCTTCGTCGCAGACCATGTCCAATTTCCTGGTGGCGGCGGTGAGACCCGCCCTGTTCCGAACCGGCGGCTGGGTCATGTCGTTGCTCCAGAAGAAATCGCCCCGACGCGAGACCCTTCCGGTCTCGACCAGACGCTCGATCGCCTCATCCATGGTCGCCTGCAGATTCTTGCCAGGCCTGGTGACCCCCGCTGCCGCATAGATCCGGCGTGTGATCTCGGAGACATGCACTGGGCTCTCCGCGTCTACGACCCTGGCGGCCCAGAGCAGCAGAGATACGGAAGTGGCTGCGGTCAGGTCTTTGTCTGACGCCCTTAGCCTTAGCTTGGCAACCTGATATTTGGCCACCTGGATGGTTGGTTCAGGATCGGGGACATCATCCCTGATGATCGGTGGCAGCGGTTCAGGAGTCTCTGGTTGCTCTGGCTCCGGTATCACCGTTGGCGCGGGTGGTTCATAGGAATCAATGGCAGTCATCACCCGTTCCAGTTCCCGCTGGGGATTGCTAGCCCACTCCGGGCTCCAGGCACGATGCAACCGCCATCCCAAGCCTTCCAGTACTTGCGGCCGTAGGCGGTCACGATCACGGGCCGACCGGGCGCTGTCGTAGGTTGGGCCGTCGCATTCTATTCCCAATATGTAACGCCCGGGGTGCTCAGGGTCTGAGACCGCCAAATCGACGGTGCCGGTTCCCCAACCCGGGGATTCTGCGACCATGTATCCCTTATTGGAAATGGTCTCGGCCATGGATTTCTGGAACCGGTTTGTGGTGCCGGTCTCATCTTCTGATTCGGACTCCTCCGTGACTGCGTCCAGCACGCCACGGTTGGCGAAAGCCAAGAACGTCCTGAGGGCACGGACACCGTGCGAACTGGTGCGGTTTAGGTCGATGTCGTCCTCCGTCATGTTGGTGAACACTTCGCATCGTCGACGGGCCCTGGTGATCAAGACGTTGAGTCTGCGTTCACCGCCCTCTCGGTTCAGAGGGCCAAAGTTCAGATCGACCCGACCGTCTGCGGCACGGCCGTAGCCAATGCTGACCAGGATCACGTCGCGTTCGTCACCTTGCACCGTTTCCAGGTTCTTCACAAAGAACGGCTCATCCGGATGGGAGGCAAAGAACGTCTCCTTGGACGGATCAGCCTCCCTAAATGCATCCAGTTGGTCGAGAATCTCCCTGGTCTGGGCCATGCTGAAGGCTGCCACACCTAGAGACTGGTCAGGCCTGGTTCTGGCGTGCTCCATCACCGCTCGGGCAACGGCCTGTGCCTCTAGAGGGTTGGAGCCGGTGGTGCCGCGCCCGTAAACGGTCTCCGGTAGATGATGGTAGAACAGGCCGGTGTCCTGCCTGCTGGCATCTGGGCTGGGGAACAATACCAGGCTTCCACCGTAGAACTCCTGGTTTGAGACGGCGATCAGCGAATCGTGCCTGCTCCGGTAGTGCCAACGGAGCATCCTGGTTGGAGCGTTTTGAGCGGCAAATAATCCCAAAATGCTCTCAATGTCGCTGGTCAGTTCTTCTTCCGTGTTCTCTTCCACCGCACCGGCGGTCTCGAAGAAGGGGGTTGGCGGCAGCTGTTGGCTGTCTCCCACCACCACCACCTGGCCGCTACGCATCACCGCGCCCAGGGCGTCCACCGGCTTAACCTGACTGGCCTCGTCGAACACCACCAGGTCGAATTTGATGCTACCGGGACTGAGGTAGGCCGCGATGGACAACGGACTCATCATGAACGCGGGCTTTATGGCTTGGACTGGATTGCCGGCCCGTTCTAGTAACTGGCGGATGGGCAGATGGCGGCGGCGCATCTCAAACTGACGCCGGAGGACAGCCAGTTGGCCTCCTCCTTGGTTTCTGGGCATGCGCTCCCAGTGGGCCTGGGCAAGTCGGGCACGGTTATGTTCCAGTACCCGGCTGTCCAGTTCCTGGAAACTATCTCTGATCTGCTCATGGGCAGCACCGTCAAAGGAGCGGAGTTCAGTCCGTTCCCTGAGCGCGCGGTCCCATAGACCCTCGAACCAGGCATGGTCGTAGGCGTCCCGTAAGGCGGTTTCGCCGGTGGTCCACTCATAAGCGGCCTCGAGTATCCCTTGGAGGCCTTCACCCAGGCAATCGGCTCCCTGGACGTTGAGACGGACCATGTCATGGACGGTCTCCATCCTGGGCAGGCAGTTCAAAGGCAGTAGGAGTTGCTGTTCGAACGCCTGTTCGGCCAAGTCTCCAGGCATTTGGAATCGCCGCATCACATCCAGATTCAGCGCCGATGCCACATCTGACGCTGTTCTGCGGAGGTTGTTGGCCGCGGTCTCCACGTTGGTCGCTATTTCCGTGAGTTGACTTGAAACAGGCCCCCAGGAGAGGTAATTCAGGAGACCAGAGGGCATCTTTTCGCGGGAAACATCTCCATGGAGTTGCAGCAGCCATTCAGTGGCTTCTGCAAGCTGCGGCCAGTCAGAGTCGACGCCCTTCCACCTGGATCCGAATAATTCAGTTCCCAGGGAACCGTGACCGTCGAAGATAGACTCGTTGTACTGATGCGACTGTACCGCTGTGACCATTGCCAACAGGTCGCTTACGCCGCTCTTTCCGCCTGGAAGTTGAAGTCCAGAGAGCCGTTCTTTGGTGCGTCGGAAATCTGAACTCAGGAAGCGCCGCAGCTTGGATCCCTGGTTTTCCAGAACCATTTTGTCGGCCGCCAGGTCTTCCTCCCAGGCTTGGGCTTGCAGGCCAGGACCGTACTCCGCTTTTAGGGCGGCCATGGCCGTACCCGCAGCAACCAAACTCCTGATGTCTTCCGGATGTTCGGTCCAGTGGGCGTGTTTGGGATCGATGTTTTCTAGATTGGGCGCGTCAGCCGCACGCCGGGCGGCTGCGGCAAGCATGTCTGCCTCGGCTAGTTTGGTCGGTTCAGACAGCCACATAGTCTGGACCAGCCGGTCGGTGGGGGCGGGCAATGCCTGAAGAGCAGATTGGTAGGCTTCCAGGTTGACTCGAAGATCATTTAAGGCTGCTGGCATGAGTTCTGTCAGGCGCGTGCCCCAGAATGGGTGCTCTTTGGGAGAACCCATGGCGCTGACCCTGGCTTGTAGTTCATCCACCAGGCCCCGCTTACGACGGTACTCTGCCTGGGACCACAGGCTGATGTTGCTAATGGGCATCGCAGGTGACGAAACGCCTCCAGTCGCCAGCAGTTCCCCTGCTGCCTGGAAAGGGGTTACTCCAGACTCGCCCACAGTCTGGTTGATGGCATTACAGTAGCCGTTGAGCCGGTCCCTGAGGCTCTTGAGTTCGGTGACGTCTTCAGCGACGGCGCCGATACGGGGGCGACCCAGGTCAAGGGTGCGTGCAAGTTCGTCCAGCACCACCTTCTTGGCAGTCTTGTGGCTGTGTAGTTCCAAACAAGCGTCGCCCAGTCCCACACTGTCCAGCCTTCGTTTCACCACTTCCAGCGCTGCCATCTTCTCAGAGACGAACAAAACGGTCTTGCCTCGACCCACGGCTTCGGCGATCATGTTGGTGATGGTCTGCGACTTCCCAGTGCCTGGCGGGCCTTGGACCACCAGGTTCATGCCCTGGTTCACGTCCAACAGCGTGAGGGTTTGCGATCCGTCGGCGTCGACCACCTGATAGCTTTCGCCAGGCGCTAGTACCGTGTCCAGATTGTCGTCGCTGGTCACATCGGGGGCCGGTTCGTCGAACCCGTCTTCCAAAAGGGATTCGATTATCGGGTGCTCGGAAGGAGACGCCTCGTCGGGCCAGGTTTCAATGTCCAGATCCCTATACATCAGGAACTTGCTGAACGAGAAGAAGCCCAGGGCAACTCGGCCTCGATCAACGGTCCAACCCCTCAATCCGCTAACGGCTTCGGCTACGGAATCGAAATACCCTCCGATATCCAGCACATCCGTCTCCGGCAACTCGGGAAGTTCAATCCCAAATTCCAGCCTTAATTTCTCTCGGAGCGAAACGTTGGATTCCGGGTCATCACCTGTGTGGCGCAGCAGGTAACTTCTGCGAGGATGCGTCCTTTCCAGAGTCACTGGGAGCAGGACTATAGGCGCGTAACGGGTTTCTGCGGTTGCGCCGTTGTCCGCCCATTCCAACATGCCAAGGGCGAGGAACAGCGTGTTGACCCCCTGCTCTTGGATGAAGGAATTGGCCAGACGGTAGGTGGAAGTCAGACGCCGGTCCAATTCATCTGCTGGATGGGCGGTCGATAGGTGGAACTCACGTCGGCGGGTACCGGTGGAGCCTTCTTCAGGTCCGGTCTCTGGTAATAGGATCGCCGTTTGCTCTTCTTCGGCCAGGGAGTTCAGCACTTCTTCCGGTGTATGCCCCTGGATACGCGCGCCCCTGGAGCGGAGCAGGCGGTAGTTAAGCAGCGGGTTCCGCATGCCAAGATCAAGAAGGTCTCGCCGTGCCGCGTCCAGCTTGGCCCCAACCGAAGCCGCATGGGCCTGGTGAGCTTCCGACAGGGTCTCCAGATTACGGACCATGGGGCGCAGGCTCTCCGGGGAATAAGCAGTTCCCAAATAATCCAGCACGCCTGCCGGGATTGACTCGGCTTTGATCTCCTCGCCCAGGTTGCGACGCCAGATGGCAATACTCTCTAAGCCAGGCCAGGACTGAGGTCCGGTGATGCGGCCTTGGCTGAATAGGGTGATTCCCAGGGCCAAGTGAGTGTCGATAATTCTGACCTTGCCCTGGGAGTCGATGATCGCGTTGAGAAGCGTCAACTGCCCAGCCAATTCGTCGGGAGGGGAGTTCAGACAGATCTCGGAAAGAACGCTTCTGGCGTGGCGGTAGTCACCCGAGAGCAAGCGTGTGGGGCCGGTGCCGGAGTGGACGAGGGTGTCTCTTATCTGTTCGGCGTCTATCGTCCAGGCTGTGGGGGCCAGGAACTGCGCGAATTCCATGCGGATGATCGAGAGTGCGGTTCCCGCTGCAAGTAGCTCGTCAAGCTCAGCCTGTTTGCTATCCCATTCAGGGGCCTTGACGTTGATGCCGTTTAAGTCAGGGGCGTCGAGAGCCCGGTTCGCCGCCAGGATGAGCGCGTCCCGCTGGGTCTGGCCCCTTGGTGTTGGTAGGCCCGTGGACCTGGCAAGCTCCCCGGCAGCGTCCTCCAAACCCTGGAGGGTCTGTCGAGTTGAGCCAACCTGCTGCGGAGCGGATTCAGGGGCAGATGCCGGGAGGGATTCGGCGATTGAATCTTCGGCTTGTTCCGCCAGTTCCGCGGCCTGGTCGTTGTCGCTTCCTGTAGACATAACACCACGTTAGCACACCACCCTTTTTCCACACCAGTTGTCAGGTGCAGTGCCTGGGTTATTTTGGTGGACATAACCTACCAATCACCATGTTATACTCGGACAATTACAGGTGAATTACGGGGCGTCAGGCACGTTGACCTACGCCCAATTGAGGCAGGAGAAAGATGGATGTTTTTGACATGCAACAGATTGTCGAGGGTCACATCGCCAATGGCGAACTCTACCACGAGTTTTTCAAAGCCAAACGGCTGAGTGTGGGCCTCTACGTCTTAAAGGCGGGCGCAACCGACCCGCAGACTCCACACACCGAGGATGAGATCTACTACATAGTGTCTGGAAAGGGAACGGTTGAGATTGACGGAGAACACCGTGAGGTTGGCCCTGGCGCCGTTATCTACGTGGAAGAGCACGTTGACCACCGCTTCCACACCATCACGGAAGACCTCAGTGTCATAGTGGTGTTCGCACCACCACGTCATTCCATGAGAACCTAAGACCAGGTTTAAGAATTGGAGTTTTTTAGATGCCAGATGTAGAGATCATGGGCATGATCGGCGTCAACCGGGAGCGGGATGCTTCCCGTGGAGTGACGGTCAGCCTGTTTGGTGGCGGAATAAATCCCGCTGACGAGATACCTGCCGGAATCGACCCGGATTACATCGCTGAGTTCTCCCAGGCCCATGAAGCCAGCGGTTTCGACAAGGTCTTGATCGGCTATTCTTCGGCCACGGCAGAGGGGTTCGGCGTGGCGGGTTATGCCGCTTCACAGACCAAGACCCTGGGCTTTCTCATTGCCCACCGGCCAGGGTTCGTCGTGCCCACGCTGGCCGCTCGTCAGGCTGCCACGTTGGATCAACTGACCAAGGGCCGCATCGCCATGCATATCATCAGCGGTGGCAGCGACCTTGAACAGCGAAGGGACGGCGATTGGATGGATCATGACGCCAGGTACCGCCGCACGGACGAGTTCATGGAGATCATGCGCCGGGTGTGGACGGAGACCTCTCCCTTTGACTACGACGGCGAGTTCTACAAGTTTGAGCAAAACCTCAGCGAAGTACGGACCTACCAGCAACCCAGCGTGCCTCTATATTTCGGTGGAGCATCAGACATTGCCAAAGAGGTCGGTGCTAAACGAGCAGATGTGTATGCCCTTTGGGGAGAACCTCTGGAGTCCATTAAAGAGCAGATATCAAACATTCGGGAACGGGCCGCCAAATACGGACGGACGATCAAATTCAGCGTCTCTGTGAGGCCGATACTGGGCGACACGGAAGGTGAAGCATGGGAGCGTGCCCGTGGAATTCTTGACCGTGTAAAGTCGTCTGTGGGCGACACCATTGGAATCGGCAAACCGGCGCGGCTGCAATCTGAAGGATCGCGGCGGTTGTTGGATTTTGCAGCGCAGGGTGATGTACACGATCAACGCCTCTGGATGCCTATCGCAGCTACCACCGGAGCCGCCGGCAACACCACTGCCCTGGTGGGCACTGCAGAACAGGTTGCGGAGTCCTTGTTGGCTTATCACAAGGTCGGGGCGGACGCATTCATCATCAGGGGCTTTGATCCAATGCAGGACACCATCGATTGGGGGAAAGAACTGATTCCCAGGGTTCGTGACGGTGCGGCAGCTATCGCCAGGTAGTCGTTAGTTAGCCTCTGACTGGTCGTTAGCTAGTAGGGAGCTCCTCGAGTTCCAAAAGGCCTTCCAGCAGGCCAAAGAACCTGGCGCGGTCCACGTCCAATGGCAGGGTGATCTCGCCTGGCCCACCACTTTCTGACGTCTCTCCCCAGGAGTCGTTCTCTTCCAGGCCGACGTCCAAGTCGACTTTGGTCACGGTGGCGACGGCTGGTTCCAGTGCCATAGCCATAGCCAGCGGATCGTAGAACTCAAACCTTTTACGGTCCTGATGTTTCGTAAACCAATCCTGCAGCATCTTCAGAGTGAGTCTTCCGATGGGGTGGTTTGAGCGGAGGCCCATCGCCTGCTCCCGGTCGATGCTCACCTGACGAGATGCTGCCAGGTCGACCAGGGTGATGGGCAGTCCGCTGGAGAATAAGACCTCCGCCGCAACCGGGTCGCTGTAGATGTTGAACTCCGCTCTTGGAGTGACATTGCCAGGCGCGTTTACCGATCCGCCCATGACCACTATGTTCTTGGCCTGCTCCAACGCGTATGGGCGCTCCCAGAGCAATCTGGCCAGATTCGTGACGGGACCAAGGGCGACTAACACCACTTCCCCTGGCTCATTGCGGGTTAGCTTGTCATAGAGAAATTCAACCGCGCCCTGCTCTACGGGTCCGGACGACGAATCCGGTAGCCGTGACGAGACTCCCCCTGGGCCGTGAAATTGTGGCGCATATTTGAACCTGCCCCTCAGCGGGCGGGAGGCACCTTTCGCTACGGGAATGTCGCTTCGGCCTGCTGCCTGAAGCAGCGCGAGAGAGTTGCGGGTGGTGCGGGCCAGCGGGACGTTGCCGCCCACAGAAGTCAGACCCAGGATTTCAACGTCCGACGCAGCCAGGGCCATAAAGATCGCAACGGCGTCGTCCACACCGGGGTCGGTGTCAATAATCATCTTGATGGGTTCGGGCATGGTGGTTTTCGTTTCGCTCTTGCCAGGCTCTAGAACAGGGCTGGGTCTTTGTAGAGATAGGTTGAATTGGCAAAGGCGTTCAGCGAATCCAACGCCGTGTGGTAGAACCGGTACCCCGTGGCCTGGTGGAGTTTGCCGGTGCTCATCAGGATGGGCCACCGCAGTTGATCCAGGTTGCTTGCCGTCGCCTCCCGCTGCAGGCGTAATCCCCAGCACAAACGGACTAAGGGATAAGCGAGGAACCGCGGCAGGCTGACCATCTTGCTCTTGATGATCTTGGCCATCTCCCGGTAGTGGACGATGCCGTCACCCGCAACGTTGAATATTCCAGGTATTTCCCGTTGGATGAAGATCGATATCACGCGGGCGAGGTCGGCGTCGTAGACAAATTGGAGGGGCGGATTGTAAGCCGAAAGACCAAATAGCCACGGCCCGAAATACATATCGATGGCAGAATGATCGGTGCCGTTGCCCAGCGCCGTGCAGGACCTCAGGATCGTGATCTTGATGTCGTTTTGAGCCTGGGCGAACTCCTGCAATAATATCTCACAATGCTGCTTGTCAAAAGCGCTGTAGTCGTCACTAGACGGCCGCATGGACGCGTCTTCGGAGATGGGAATCGGGTTGTCGCTGTGGGCGCCGTAGACAGTATGAGAACTGAGGTAGATCAGGTGGTTGACCCTGGTCGACGCACATGATGCCATCACCGCCCGAAGTGTTTCTAGGTTCTCCTCGTGTACCGCATCCATCTGCTGGCGGCTGGCGCTCCGATCTGGATTGAAAGCCAGATGGACCAGGGTGGTGGCGTCCTGGTCATTCAACTCATCGTCGATGGGTTCTGAGACGTTCTTTCGGTAGAAGGCGACGTTGTGGACCGGCACCCGAAGTGGGTTTACATCAAAGGCAACGACCTTGCGCAGCCCTGGCTCGCGTTCCAGACGTTCTAAGAGCTTGGTGCCGATGTAACCGGAGGCTCCAGTTACGGCTACTACCTTTCCCTGTTGGGCCATCTAACCTGCCGTGAAACCAGATTTGCGCCGGATATCAGTCAGTATCAAAAAAGTCATCGGCGAGGGGAAGACAGGGACATCATGCTGCCCAACCAGGTCTTGGCTGTGATGCCGATCTTCTCAGCCTTGCTCAAAGACACCCTGTGTTCCAACACATCGTAATCCGAAGCCTCGATGCGGTCTAGCACCTTTGAATACAACGTACCCAGCACCGCCGGGCAGGCTCTTGACCTGCGTGAAAGATAGGGCAGCAGCTTGAAGCCACTGTTGAAATATCCGCGGGCGCGTTCCGCCTGGAACTTCATGAGGTCTTGGAACGCCTGGTTGCGCACACCGTTTTTGAGCTCTTCTTCCGTGTAACCAAACCTGGCCATCTCATCCTGGGGCAGATAGATACGACCCATGTCGAAGTCTTCCCGGACGTCCCTAATGATGTTGGTTAACTGCATCGCCAGCCCAAGGTCGATGGCATATTCCTTGGCGTCGTCGTTTTCATAGCCGAATATCTGAAGACAGATCAGGCCGACCACCGAAGCCACCCGGTAACAATACTGCCGTAGCTCCTCAAAATTCTGGAAAGTGTCTTTGACCAGGTCGCTCTCCACGCCCAGGATGACCTCTTTGAAATAATCCTGGGGAATATCGTAGTTGTGAGCGACGTCTGCCAAGGCCAGATATACCGGACTTGAAGCCTGTCCTGTGTAGGTGCTGTCCAGGTCTGCTTGAAGCTCTGCCAGGGCCTTGATCTTAGCTTCTGAGGAGGTGCCTTCGTCCACAGAATCGTCGCAGTGGCGGCAGAAGGCATAGGCGGCATAGATGGCCCTGCGCTTGGCGGCGGGCAGGGTCAAAAATGCGTAGTAGAAATTCTTGGCTTCCCTGCGGGTGATTATCCGACAGGCCTCGTAGGCCGATTCTAGGCTGATATCAGGGTTGGTGGAGGTATCTTGCATACAACCTTCGGCATACAACGGCCCGGTGGGCTGCAGAATTCGAGCTTAGGAGCGCCATCAGGCCAGGCATGGATCGGGGCCTGGAGATCGGTCTGGCACTGCTGAGAGAGGGGAAGGCCAAACCGTTTAGACAGTCTCTATTCGCCTACCACATGGACCATTACTTCCCTGGGACGGGGGTGGTCCAACTCTATGAAGAACACGCTCTGGTAGGTGCCAAACTGCATCTCACCGTCGATTACCGGCACGGTCTCGCTGGTGCCCAGCAAGAGGTGTTGCAGGTGGGCATGGCCGTTGGGAGACTCGTCCTCGTTCATGTTGACGGTACGGATCTCAAATTTGTTGTGCTGATAGTCGTGCTGGCGAGGGAATATCTTCTCTAAGAAAGCAGCCATGTCGTCGAGTAATAGCGGCTCGTTTTCATTTATCTTGACTGCCGCGGTGGTGTGCTTGGAGAACACAACGGCGAAGCCGTTGGCAATATTAGATTCCGAAACACATTCGGCCACCCAGTCGGTGATGTCGATGAACTCGGGTGCGCTCTTGGTCTTCACCCGCTTGCAAAAGGACTTGCTAATCATCTTGGAGTTCCCCCTCTCATTAGCCCCAATCAATCTGTTTTAGGCCTGCTGGCCGGTTATTTCCCATGCCCTTACTGCGTTTGCAGGTACCTTCCCATGGCCAACAACGGCCAGTAGTTCCGGTACAGGTGGTAGTTAATCATAAAACCGGCTGGCATATCCAAACCCTGGTAACTGGTTTCTCGGATATCTGGTAGTGCTTTTAGTCGCTCCCCTACCCCGTAGCCAGGGAATCCAATGCCGGTGAAATACGGTTCGTCCCAGGTGCCATCTTCTCTCTGGGTTTTGGCTAGGTATAGTAGACTTTTTTCAGCCGCTTCGCATCCTCCTTCTTTGGCGGCGACCAGAGCGAGGAGCGCCCAGGCTGTCTGAGAGGCAGTGCTGGGGCCAACGCCGTGCAAACTGGGATTCACGTAAGAGCCGCAACTCTCTCCCCAGCCACCGTCCTCGTTCTGGTGGGCTATGAGCCAATCTACTGCCCGGCGGACGTAGTTCTGCGACATGTCTTCGCCGATGGCTTCCAACGCGGGCAATACTGCACCGATGCCGTATACATAGTTCACGCCCCAGCGACCGAACCAGGAACCGTCTTCTTCCTGCTCGCTGAGCATATACTCCAGCCCTCTCCTGATGTCCGGGTTTTCTTTCGTGTAACCCAGCCGTCCGTACATTTCCAGTAGATGGGCGGTAACGTCAACGCTGGGCGGGTCCAGGGTCTCACCAAAATCCGAGAACGGGATCTTGGTCAGGTATTTCTTGTTGTTGTCTTTATCAAAGGCTGCCCAGCCGCCGTTCTTGGATTGCATACCCGACATCCATTCCACGCCCCGCAGGACGGCGTCGGCCCGCCGGGGTTCGGCGTTGTCAGGCAGCCTGACCTGGTCAAGGCCCATCACGACTATCGATGCGTCATCGATATCTGGGTACATCAAGTTGTCGAACTCGAAAGACCAGCCACCCGGACGGGTCTTCTTGTCCCGAATTTGCCAATCTCCGCCAGCGAATATCTGTTTGTCGATGAGCCACCTGGCTGATGACTGGACCATCGGGTCGTCGGGCGCGATGCCTGATTCGAGCAAGGCTAATTGGGCGATGCAGGTGTCCCACACAGGAGAGATGCAGGCCTGAACGCTGCATTTGTCTTCGTCTTCCAGGGCGAAGGTCTCAAAGCCTTCAAACCCCTTCTTGATCGCCTCGTGTTCCGGTTCGTAACCCAGGGTATGCAGTGCGATCAGGGAATAGACCCAGGGCGGCTGGATGCCGGCCCATGAGCCATCTGCTTCCTGGTGCTCCAGCACCCATTTCATGATCTTCCGTTCGGCGAACCCGCGGAAGGGATGTACCGGCAGCTTCTGATAGAGGCCAACCAACTTATCGGCCCAAAAGAGGGCCTTGGCCCAGCCGATTCCATCCGTGGGTTTGGGCAATGAGTAATTGGTGCCTTCTCTGCCGTCCGGGTAGAGTTCGTCGATGTCGGCTGAGGTTGGCACCGGGCAATAAGGCTGGCGGGTGAGAATGATCAGCATGGGAACCACGGTGGCACGGGCCCAACTGGCAAATTCATAGATGTTGAAGGGCGCCCAGGATGGAAGATAGATCATCTCCGGGGGCATATTGGGGGTACCTTTCCAGTCCCACTGATTAAACAGAGCCAGCCAAATCTTGGTAAACACCCGTACCTTTGGCACTCCACCCTTGCACAAAATGAATTCTTTGGCCCTTTGGAGGGGCTCGGAATCTGCGGGATGCCCGCCAAGTTTCAGGGCAAAATAGCATTCAACAGACGTGCTCACATCGCCTGGAGCATCGTAGTACTGTCCCCAGGAGCCATCGTCCCTCTGTTTGCTGAGGATGTAGTTGCAGACCTTGCGCCATCGCTCTGGGTCGTGCCTGTCGGTGAATTGACAGAGCATCAGATACTCGGCTTCCATGGTGGGGTTCGATTCCAGTTCGCCCCACCAGTAGCCATCGGCGTGTTGGGTTCGCCTGAAATACTCTTGAGAGAGTCGAACGGCTCGCTTTGTCTCCCGGTTGACTCGGGTATTTCCTGATCTGGCGGCCATGCCTAGATCGCCCCCCTTCTGAGGCGTTCCACGTGTTTGCCGCCAACGTAGCCGTGGTCGGCGAACCAGTTGATTGCCTGCATCAATGCTTCTTCGACTGGTCTTTGAGGCTGCCCCAACTCATGTACCGCTTTGTCGCAATTCACATAGGCTGGTGTTTTTGAAGCCAGCACCCCTTCCACAGGGATCGTAGGCTCTTTGCGCAGAACCGTCCCCTCGACCAACTGGTCTGCATAGCCAAGGCCGACAACCAGCCAGTAGGGTAGTCTGATCTTCGGCGCTGAGAGACCGGTGAGTTTACTTAGCATATCGAACAATTCTTTCAAGCTCATGTTCCGGTTACCCAGGATGTACCGCTCACCAGATCGGCCCTTTTCCAGAGCCAGGATGTGCCCATCAACCACGTCGGCCACGTCCACCACATTCATCCCAGTCTTCAGATAGGCCGGCACCTTCCGCCGGAGAAAATCCAAGATCATCTTCCCTGTTGGTGTGGGCTTGACGTCCCACGGCCCCACCGGAAGCGTGGGGTTTACCACTACCACGGGCATTTCCTTGACTGCGATGTTGAGCGCCTCTCGTTCTGCCAAATGCTTTGAATTCTTGTAGTGGCCGTGAAGTGTCTTGGGACTGAGAGGTGTGTCTTCGTTGCCCAGGCCGTCTTTTGAAAGGCCTATCGTGCCTACAGTACTGGTATAGACCGTGCGGGAAACCCCAGCTTGACGGGCAGCTTCAAGCACATTGATCGTCCCTTGGACGTTGGTGCTGGCTACATTGGCTGGGTTCTTGGACCAGAAGGTGTAGGATGCCGCGACGTGAAAGACTGCTTCACAACCATGGACGGCGCGGTCAACCGATTGGCGGTCCAGAATATCGCCCTCCACTGGGACGATTCCGGTGTCCTGGAGAGTCAACCGATTGCTGCCTGGCCGGACCAGCGCTTGCACATCGTCCCCTCGACGCCACAACTCTCGGGCCAGATTGCCTCCGATGAAACCGGTGGCACCTGTGACCAGGATTTTCATAGCTGAGACCGAGCTTGACCGGTATGTGATCCGGCTACAAGGGAATTGGAAAAGGACGGCAGGTTACCGGCTGCCATTCCCGATAACACCGGTGGCCCGCATGTATGACAGGCCGAAGTTGGTCAAAACCGCCTGACAAAGTTGAAGCTGCTTCTTCAAGCGGAGCATGGTTGGTATCCGCCAGGGCATCAGCAAAACGGTGGTTAAAACCTTGTAGGGAGACTTGGCCAGTCCGGGCAGGTAGCCGGGTAGCTTCTGGTTGGCCGTGTCCAAGACCACCCTGACCGATATAAACGGAACTCCAGCATTTTGTGCTGCCTCGGCCACCCGGTAATCCTCCATGTTGACGCTGGAAGCTTGGTATTGCTCCCTGATCGCCTCTCGCTCTTCAACCTCGGATACCAGATGATCCACGGTCAATGCGCCGCCGTTAAACATTGGCACCGAGAGGTTGATGGCTGCTTGCTCTGCTGATTTGAACATCTGGTCATCCGGAGTGATGGCTTGGCCTGCGCCCTGCGCTGCCCCGTCCTGGAGTGCGTAGCGGTCGGCGAGTACCAGGTCTCCGGTCTCTAAAGTAGGATCTACACCACCGGCAACACCGATGAGCAGGACTCCGTTCAAGTTGGAACGGCTACCAGAGAGCATAGTAGCGAGGGTCGCTCCAGCGCGGTCCGGCCCGACACCCAACACGCGGAACTCCACATCGGGCTTTACCCCGGTGGCATCCTCTACGTCTAGTAGTTCACGCCGGAGACCGATCAACTCTTGCTCCATGCTGGCGGCCACGATTAGCAAATTTCTGTACTCTTCTTATTTGATGGAATCTGGGGAGAAAATTCAGGCGAGGTTAAGCAGCGGTGATACCGCCCTTGGTGGCCGCGCCTGACTTGATCAAAGTTGCCCAGTCTTTAGGGGTCTTCAGGGCCTGGAATATGGTCGCGGATTCAAACCCGCAGTGCATCATGCAATTGGCGCATCGTGGGTCTTTGCCCACTCCGTATTTCTCCCAGATATTCTGGTCAAACAGCTCATTGAC